>NZCE01000008.1 GCA_002688185.1 Spirochaetales bacterium | reverse complement strand
AAACCACTCTTCAAACTCGTCCAGCGTTTTAGGGTAAATCTCCATGCAGACACACTACATATGGGGTGCACCGGAGTCAAGTGCATACCCCCACTCAGATATTACTCCCATTCAATGGTTGCCGGCGGTTTTGACGATATATCGTACACAACCCGACCAACTTCCGGCACCTTATTGGTGATTATGGCCGATATTTCCAGTAGGTCCCGCATTTCAAAGGGAAACACGTCGGCGGTCATGCCGTCTCTCGAAATTATCGCCCGCAGGGAGAGCACATAACCGTAATTTCTTGCATCTCCGGTTACACCCACGGAGCGAATCGGAAGCAGCACACAAAAAGCCTGCCAGATCTCATGGTAGAGGTTTCTGGCAAAAAGCTCGTCGATAAAAATCGCGTCAGCTTCCCTCAGAATATTGCATTTCTCTTTTGTGACTTCCCCGAGTATACGAACGGCCAACCCGGGACCGGGAAAGGGGTGGCGGGATAACACGTGTTCCGACACTCCGAGTATTCTTCCCAGAGCACGCACCTCATCTTTATAAAGTAGGGAGAGAGGCTCGATAAGCAGCCCGGCCTCCCGTTTTTCTTCCACCAAGGGTGAGCGCACATTATGGTGGGATTTTATCACATGGGCTTTTTTTCCAACTCCTTTGCCGGATTCTATCATGTCGGTATACAGCGTGCCCTGGGCCAGATAGGCTTCGGTTATCAGCCGGTCCGAATTTTCGAGCTCCTGGATATAGATAAACATGTCGCCTATGAGCTTTCTCTTTTGCTCCGGATTTTCCACACCCTCGAGCACGTTCAGAAACTTTTCTGATGCGTCGATTATATTTATGTTCTCAGCCCCGAGACTTTTGAGTGATGCTCCGACCTCTGCCGTTTCATTCTTTCGCATCAGGCCGGTGTCGACATACATGAGGTGCACCTGAGAAGATTCAAGACATTGAAGCAGTAGTGCCGCCACCACTGTGGAGTCTACACCACCTGAGATGAGCACAATTACACTCTTATCGCCTACCGTGCCGCGCACCTCAGCCTTAGCCTGTTCGAGATAAGTATTCATGGACCATTCAGTTTTGGCGCCGCATATGCCGACGGCAAAATTCTCAAGGATTTTTGTACCGTAGTCGCAATGTGTAACCTCAGGATGGAATTGGGTACCATAGATCGGCAGATCGCGACTGCATGCGGATGCGATAAAATCTTCCGATTGGGCTACTGCATCAAAATTATCGGGGAGCGCAGAAACGCTGTCCCCATGGCTCATCCATGAGACAAAACCATCCGGCACTCCAGAAAACAGCGCGGATCGCCTAGCAATTCGCACCGGTGATCTACCATATTCCCGCTTTTGATGCGATTTTACATTCCCACCAAAGTGGAGAACGGTTTGATGGAAACCGTAGCATATGCCGAGAATAGGCACATTGAATTGAAATATCCGTTTATCGGGAGCCGGGGCCTCTGGGTCGTAAACCGACTCCGGAGAGCCAGATAGAATTATCCCTTTCACCTCTTTAGATATGCCGTCTTGAAAATCCGTATCACCGGGCACAATTTCCGTGTAGATTCCGGTTTCTCTGATCCTTCTGGCGATTAGCTGGGTGGTTTGGCCGCCGAAATCCAGGATTAAGATCTTATCCACGGATCTTGGCGAATAATCGTCTGGTCCCTTCGGTATCCTACGGAAACTATGCCGATGGGTGTTTCAGTGTAGTCTTCAATAAAACGAATATAATTGCGCGTTTGTTCGGGGAGGCTTTCATATTCCTCTACATCGCAGATACTCTGATTCCATCCGTCAAAAGTCTCTGTAACGGGCTCCGACTCCTCGAGCACTTTTGCAGACGCAGGAAAGGATTCAATGAGAGTTTCCCCATGTTTGTAGGCAACGCATGCCTGCACTTTATCCATTGAATCATATACGTCGATGTGGGTGAGGACAAGGAAATCGATGGAGTTTGCCCGACACGCGTATTTCAGGGCCACCAGATCAAGATACCCGCAGCGTCTGGGACGCCCGGTGGTCACGCCGTACTCTCTTCCGGTTTCACGGACTGTGTGCTCCAAATCACCGTCACGTTCTGCGGTGAATTCGCTTGGGAACGGGCCGTTTCCCACCCGCGTTGAGTATGCCTTGCACACGCCGAGGACCTTATCGAGAGCTCTTGGTCCGATGCCCCCACCTGCCGCCGCACCGGCGGCGGAAGAATATCCGGATGACACAAACGGATAAGTTCCAATATCGATATCGAGCAAAATGCCCTGGGCGCCCTCAAACAGAACCTGTTTGTCCTTGTTCTGAGCCATAAACGCAGTGATGTCGATGCTCATTTCCCTGATTTTATCTACGTACGGCAGGAGGTGGTCTTTGTCTTCCTTGCGGAGCTGTGCGAACTGGGTCGGATTAGTGATTTCAGCAATACGAATGCCCTCTCGATGTGCTTTTTCCGCATACGCCACACCGATTCCGCGCCCGGTAGTCCCAATTGGCGTCGCCCTCTTGGCATCCATTTCGAGGTCCTGCTGTTTATGCCTCGGCAAAACGACATGGGCTCGCTCGGAAATGAATACCCTGCCGTGCCATTCAAGGCCCTGCTCCGATAGGCCGGTCAACTCTTTGTACAATTCCTCAACATCTATGACCATACCCGAGCCAAGGATATTCAAAGTGTTTGGATATACAATTCCTGAGGGAACCAAATGCAACTTGTACGTTGTCTCCCCGGCCACGATGGTGTGTCCGGCATTTGCCCCGCCTGAAAATCGAACCACTACATCCGACCGATCCGCAAGATAATCTACTATTTTCCCTTTCCCTTCATCGCCCCATTGGGCGCCGATTACAACTACATTCATCTTCATACCCGCTAGTATTCTATTCTAAAGTGTTGCACCACACACCGGTTCACAACTCTTCTGTTGACAAAAGGCTACTGACCCACTCAGTTTACCAGAAAAATGCCTAGTACTCCATCATTGAACGGGAGTAGTTTGGTGCCTCTTGGGTGATTACGACATCATGGGTGTGGCTCTCTGACAGCCCCGCAGTCGATATGCGGACAAACTTTTTATACCCATTAAGCTCATCGATACTTTCGCATCCGCAGTAGCCCATACCTTTTTTCAATCCCACCACCAATTGATGCACAAAAGGCCGCAACTCGCCCTTATATGGAACCCGGCCTTCGATACCCTCCGGCACCGGATCATCGTTCTTGCCCATCCTGTAGCGATCGGCGCCACCTTCCTTTAAGGCACCTATAGATCCCATGCCACGGTACTGCTTGAACATTCGGCCATCAAAAATGATCTCTCTTCCCGGGGCCTCTCTAAGACCTGCAAACAGGTTACCGAGCATTACGCTGTTCGCCCCCGCAGCGATCGCTTTGGTAATATCTCCTGAAAACTTGATCCCGCCGTCGGCTATGACGGGAATATTGGATTTTTCAGCCTCCTCCGCGCACCACACTACGGCGCTGAACTGTGGCACGCCGATTCCCGCTACAATCCGTGTCGTGCAGATGGATCCGGGTCCGACCCCGACTTTGACCGCATCCGCTCCTGCATCGATGATCCGCCTTGTACCTTCGGCCGTGGCGACATTGCCGCCCAGTACCAATGTATCGAATTTTTCCTTTACGGTTCCAATTGCGTTGAGCACGCTGGCGGTATCTCCATGAGCGGTATCAAATACTACGAAATCAACACGGGCGTCTATGAGCAATGGAAGTCTAGTTTCAAAATCCTGAGGTGAAATCGCAGCTCCGACAACAAGCCGGCCGTTTTCATCCATAGCCGCGTTCGGGAACAACTGGTGTTTTTCTATGTCTTTGACGGTTATGAGGCCGGTGATATGGTTTTCTGAATCCACCACAGGGAGTTTTTCTATTTTATAGGAATTGAACTTTTCTTGCGCGCTATCTGGTGTCGGGACGCCTCGTTCCACAACGGGGTCCGGAGTCATAATATCTTGAACCGTCTGCGAGTCATCTCTGCAAAATCGAAGATCCCTGCCGGTAATAATGCCGCACAGCTTTTTATTGTCATCTACGACAGGTAGCCCGGATATATTATGTTTCGCAATAAGTGCCCGCACATCGGATATAGATTGATTCCTGTGGACTGTAAGCGGTGAGTCGATGACCCAGTTGAGGTATCGTTTTACCCGCGCGACATGCCGCGCCTGCTCGTGTGGATCGAGATTGCGATGGATTACCCCCGCGCCACCCTCCAGCGCGAGAGCTATTGCCATTTTATCCTCTGTAACGGTATCCATGGCCGCTGAAAGCAAAGGAATATTGAGATAGAGGTTCCCGGCAAGGCGGGTTCTTACCGACGTCTCACCCGGCAAAATTTCTGAATACGCAGGTATCAGGAGAACATCATCATAACTTAGCGAATCTATTAGCGTCATCTTCCCTCCCGTTTTTTTCCTTAGCGGATCAGTCCGCATCCCCGTCGATCACGACGTCCGTAGTTTTAGTGATTTCATTTTTTTAGAATATATAGCTGCCACGTTCTTTGCCTTTTCAGTGGCTAATCCGCGGTAGAGTGCCGGGTTGCCAAAAAACTCGTCGGTACTCAAGCCTGACACTCTACTCAGGTTTTGCGAGATGATCTCCCATGCCTCAGGTTCACGCCGCAGTGCATCGCCGAATGAAATGCCTTCTTTCTCGCTTGCGAGTGTGGCCTGTCTGATTACCTCGTGTGCGTCACCCTCGCCGCCAAGAGAAAGAAGTATATAGGCGGGTTCGGCGAGTACCCAATCTCCGGACTTTTCCAGAACACTCTTGAGCCTTTCATGGTTGATAAACAACGTTCCCAAAACTTTTTTCATTCTGCTCGCGGCCGCCGAAAATCCGGCGATGTATTCAACAACGAAACGGGACGATGCGGAGTTTGTCAAATCACGTTGGTGCTCCGATATCTGATCCATAAAAAACGTCAGAACGCGGGGTGCATACGCCTTCCAAAGGCTTTTTACGTGCTCGCTATTCCAAGGATTGCGTTTCTGCGGCATCGTAGAGCTTCCCACCTGGTTATCGGTGAACCCTTCCCGAACTTCATCAATCTCCGAACGCTGCAGATTTCTCAAATCATCGGCCAAGTTCCCGATAATGCCAAACGCGGTGTTGAGCTCGAGCAGCAATCTGAGCAAATATTCAGGCTCAACCATCTGAGTAGAGATTTCCGATGGTTCGATAGAAAGATAAGCCAAACATCGCTTCTCGAACGCCTCCGGATCGTCGGTTATCATCGATGTCGCGTTGTATGCGCCGACCGCGCCGGAAAGTTTCCCGCGTAGCTCACCGGACCGTTTATGAATTTCTATTATTGCCTTGCCCAACCGCGAAACATATTCGGCCATGGCAAATCCAACGGTGATAGGTACCGCGTGCTGTCCGTGTGTCCTCCCAACTTGGGCGGTTTCCGATTCGGATGCTGCCAATTCTATTAGACGTGTCTCTACTTCAATCAGGAGCGGCAAAACGACCAGTTGTACGGCATCGCGAATCCGAAGGGCAAAAGCCGTATCCAAAATGTCAACGGAAGTTGCCCCGAGGTGCACAAAAGGTGAAAGCTTTGGCCCGATATTGCGCTTTATGACATTTACCAGTGCCCTGATATTATGCTGAGTTTTCTCCTCTTCATCATACACGTCTTCCGGATTCACCGTGTTGAATAGCGTCTCGGCATCTTGCATAAGGGCTGGATCGCCATCAAAGGAAAGCTCTACGTGGGATTTTAGCAGGGCGATTTCTACCGCTAGGCAATAACGGATATTTGCTTCTTCACTCAAGTATTCTTGAAGGCCTTGGAAAACATCGGGATTTGCCAACAAATAGCGGTGGTCCAATGGAGAGATATTTTTGAAGATGCTTTGGGCTTCCATACCAAAATCTGCCAAAAAGTTTCCCTTTTGTCAATGCAAATTTAAAGGCGTTTGAAAGCGTTGTGCACCTACTATATACTTCTCAGGCAATGGCCACGGATGAATATCAAAACTTGTTTGATCAGGCTCTTGCAGCAGGATATAAGCGGAATTATCTGCAGGCGTCAAACCTCTTGCTGCGAATTGTGAGTGAAACCGAATCGATCCCCCAAGCCTATCTCTATCTTGGCCGATCGTATCAAGCGTTGGGAAACCTCGATCTTGCTATTCAATTCTTGCGTTATTTTGTAGACAGAAAACCAACAAGTGGAGCCGGTCATTTTTTTCTGGGGCGGGGATATCTCGCCAAAGGTCTTCCCCTTCAGGCGGCGCATGAACTGGAAAAAGCTTCTGAAATCGACCCGAATAACGGCCATGTTCTGGCTTTGCAAGGAATCGCGCAACTGAGATCACATCGATCGGATCTCGCGGTCACTTGTTTAGCCCAAGCTGTAGAGATAGATCCGAATAACTCTGAGCTCTACGTGGGATATTTGAATACTCTGCTTGTGGAGGCGATTCGAACATTTCGCGACCGAGACTTTGATCTTTCGCATCAGATGTTTTCTTTTTTGCTCGAGGCCGGACATAAAAGCTCGCTTCCGTTTCTGTATCTGGCAAACATCGAGCGGAAGCGGGGTAACTATCACGAGGCCCTGAAATGGTACAATAAAGCGAGTCTCTCCTACAAAAATGATCCTCTTATCCATCTGCAGCGAGCCGACGTGCTCCACAGAATCGGCCGCCAAAAAGATGCCACCGAAATCCTACAGACGTTTGGCTTTGCCGCGGATGATGAATCAATTGACTGGAACTCGGACGACCTCAACCGTTTTATTGCAATTGAATCATTTCAAAAGGGACATTTAAAAAAAGCGAGGCATCACGCCAAACGAGTAATAAAACAATCGGGTCCCGACTATGAAATGCACGTGCTTATGGGAGAAGCTTCCCGAATGCTCGAGCGTTATCAGTCCGCAGAAAATCACTTTGAACGAGCTCATGCGATCAAAAAGGAGCGGATAGAGCCCCTTTATGGATTGGCGATGATCCACTGGAATCTGGGGCGGTGGGAACAGATGCTCTCTGAGCTTGCTCGTATCGAGCATCTTGATGCCGGAAATACCATTGCTGCTTATTATGTGGCACTTTGCAGATGCAAACTGAAACACTCTCCCTCCGAAACCATCCCAGCCATCCAAGAAGCTCTACGAAAAAACAGCCCGGACCAATTTCTTATGTGCGCGCTTGGCGATGAATACTTGAAGGACGCCCGGGCGGATCTCGCTGAAAAATGGTATAAAAAGACCCTTGAGCTGGTAAATGACTTTCAGCCGGCTTTCCAGGGACTGATACAGACCTACAAGGAACTCGAGGATGCGTACGAACAACGGGAGAGCCTATACAAATATATCAAAATGTATCCTGAGGATGCTGATTCCCGAAAGCACTATATCAGTCTTTTAGTAAACGAAAAGAAATACGAAGATGCGGTGGAGCAGATTCAAATCGCCCTTTCCTTTGAATCCGACGTAAGTGAGCTTACGCGCCTTCTTGCCTTCTGCTATCGCAGGACAAACAGGTATCGGGAAGCTGCAGTGGCGTACCGCCAGCTGCTCAAAGAAGAACCTGAAAGCGAGCAATATCTCAGGGCGCTGTGTTTCTCTCTCGAAATGTCTGGAAATAGAAAAACCTCTGTGGAATTGCTCGAGAAGGCCTTTAGATTTCTGACTCCGTCAAACGACCTGCGGCTGATTTTTGGTGTTTTGCTGTATAGAGAAAATCGTCTTGAAGAAGCTCTTTCAGAGTTTAGATTGGTGACAGCGGAAAATGATCAAGATTGGAGGGCGTACAAAAACATTGCAATTATTTATCGTGAGCGCGGTCTTCACGATCTAGCGGAACGGTTTTTTTCTCAAGCCGAGAATCGCCGACAGAGTGGCGGGATTGTTGATAAGCTCTCGTCGGGACAGAGCGAAGGTGGATAGTTGTTAATACTGATGGACTTATATCTTTGAGTTTGTCATCTATATGTTGGTTTTTTGTCGTTCCTATTGATCCTTTTTAGAGCCTGCCCTATACTTTACGATGCATTTACAATGGATCTCTGGAGGCCCTCATGGTAGCTAAGGCATTTGACCTGTTTCAAGCATACGCCCAAGAAAAGCTCCCAAAAGACGGCGGATATATTGTCTCATCTTTTTTTAGCAACAATTCTACATATTCACGATATGAGATTGTCGCGTATAGCACGGTGAAGAGCATCTACCTTGCCGAAGAGGGCTTAACCTTCCAGACAGATGGCAATAAACTCTTTGTACTCGTGGAGCCGCCCGGGTACCCCAAAAAATATATTGAACCGGTGAGCAGGGAAGCTAATGAACAGATCCCGCATCGTTTTTCTGAGCTCAATATTTACACCGCAAAAAATCAAATCAAGGTCATGGTAAGTCTTGATCCAATTATCAGCTATTCTTCGTTCACAATCCTCAAGCCTTCGGGTATGAACTTCTCCCTCGTCTTTTATAATCTTCCCGGCGTGCTAGAAACCCTCGAGTTTTTCTTTCATGAAACCTTGCATCGGGAAGCAGCGGTACCAACCCCTGACGCAAAAAAGGCCGCAAAATATGTGACAGAAGGGGTGAAAAAGTTCTCATTATGGTAGGGCATTCCCACCAGTTCTGCGATATCGGCGGCGCATACTTCCGGGAAAAACCATGTCCGCGGACGGACGCCGTGGCACAGTGATAGTTGCTCTGTGTGTTAGTTGCTCTGTTCTAGATTGAATTGGGCAATTGCCAACAGCGCAATCGGTACGCTATATGACGAACAAGAAACATAATTCAGCCCCACATCCATACAATATTTAATATTTTCGGGTATTGCACCGTGCTCGCCACACAGTCCGGTCTTCAGCTCGGGCCTCGTCAGTCGTCCTCGCCTGACCGCAGTAGCTATGAGCTCCTTGACGCTTACGTTTAAGTTCATAAATGGGTTGCCGGCGATAATGTCGAACAGAGTGTAATCAGGCATAAATGAAGTATAATCGTCGCGTGATAGTCCTAAAGTGGTCTGGGTGAGATCATTTGTCCCAAAAGAAAAGAATCCAGCGTAGCGTGCAATGTCGCTGGCGCTCAACGCGGCGGCAGGAAGCTCTATCATCGTGCCGACTTTATATGTTATAGGCCGTATTTTGCTTGAACCTGTTGTTTTTTTTGCACTTTTGCCTGCAGCAACCAGCTCTGCCCGAATATTTTGTTCAATTTCGGTGAGACCAACATAAGTATCACCCTCGATTTTTTTCCCATACACTATGAGCTTCAGCTCATCTTCATTCATAATTAGCGGTATCATGATCTCAGGTTCGGTATTGATACCCTCTACCTGCAATTGATACACAGCCTCGAAAATCGCTTTTATCTGCATCTCATAGATCTCGGGGAACGAGACGGCGATACGGCAGCCTCTGTGCCCGAGCATGGGATTAAACTCTTTGAGATTGTCACAGATTGCCTGTATTTCTTTCTCGGTGTGTTGAGCACTTTTTGCCTTTGAGCCTTTGTTTAGATAGCCGACAAAGGCCCGTAGCTCATCGCGAGTGTGAGGCAGAAACTCGTGCAGCGGGGCATCAAGCAAGCGTATTGTAGCTGGCTTTTCCTGCAAAACCTTAAAAATCTCGTAAAAATCCTTCTTTTGCATTCCTTTCAGTTTTTTGAGCGCCGCAACCCGCTTTTCCTTAGTGTCCGAAATTATCATCTCTCTAAAGACATTTATGCGCTTCTCATCAAAAAACATATGCTCCGTGCGACAAAGACCGATCCCGTCCGCGCCGAATTTTAAAGCCAGCGCCGCATCTCCGGGTTTATCAGCATTAGCCCTCACATGAAAGGCTTTTACGTGCCTTTTGACGATCGCAATAAAGTCGAGAAGCCCTGATTCTTTTGGATCCGGCTCTATCAAGCCGGCGACGCCAAAGTAAACAGTGGGATCTCCATACTGGGGCACACTCATCGAGATAAAGTCTCCCTCTTTAATGCTTGCATCTCCAATGGTTGCGCGATTGCCTCGAATTTTCAGCTCTGGGAGTACCAAAGATACTTTCCCGTACTGGCGCGCCACAACTGATGCGTGTGCAGAATAGCCCCCCTCGCCGGACAGTACGCCACTGGCAACTTCGATGGCCTTGACGTCCTCGGCGAAAGTTGCCGGCATACATAGTATACACCGGGTGTCTTGACCCAGTTGCTGTGCGTTTTTGAAAGCCTCGAGTAATCCATCAGTCGTGAAATACGCCCTGCCAATGGCGGCGCCGGGCGCACCTGCAATTCCACCGGCAAGTTTTTTCATGCTCTTTACGGTGACAGGGTCAATGATAGGGTGTAGGATTTCATTCAGCTGACCCGGCTTGATTGCATTAATGAGATGTTTCTCATTAATCACCTTTCTCTTATTTAGATCGAGGAGTGTGATAATGTCTGATTGGGTGGACTTCGTCATAACGGGCCGCTGGTCGAGCAGCCACACCCGTTTATTCTCTACGGTAAATCGGATCGAGCGTATTTCTCGGAAATGATCTTCCACAACGCGCGCAGTCTTCTGCAATTCTTTCAGATATTTTGGGTCCAATTTGTTGATATCTTTGCCGGCCGAGCCTATCTCATTAAAAGTATTTTGGTAGAAAAAACCGTCTAGTAGCTCCTCGCCTGTCACTATGTTGCGTGTGTAAAATCCGCCAAACCCCGAATCTTTGCCGTAATTTCCGTATGCCATGGGCTGTACAATGAGCGCCGCGTCGTCGGCATTCATTTCATCAAGCTTCAACATTCTGCTAATTTGTTTCAGCGCGATCTCAAGTTGAGAATACGAGTCCGCAAAAAAGGAGGGATCAAGAAACGACTTATACTTTTCAATTGCCCTGGCATATTCCTTGGCCGACATTTCCTTGTCGAGCTCTGAAGTCAAAGTGTCGAGCATTTCATTGATTTTGAGCAGATCTTTCGCACGGTTTTCAAGCTCGGCAAGCTTTGCTTCTACCGTAAGGTTACCCTTAATCAAAAAAAGTATTTCATGGTAGCCGAATTCTGCACCGACAAAACTGATAAAGCCCGGTATCGTTTCATCGGTTAGGCCGTAATTGTGGAGAAACGGGTAATGCATGATAGCTAGACTCGAGCTTATTACGATTTTAACCAGCATGGGGTTTTGAGCATCGCCGAACTGTTTCTTTGCCTCATCTTCAATTTTGGTAAAACTCTGCTCGAGATATGGCTTGAGGTCTTCATCCTCGAGGTAGGCGGCAACCTCCGAGTCTATGATAAAACCTGGAAGAATCGGCAAATCAAGAGCGGCAAACTCCATATACTCACTGCCGCGTATGCCGATTTTTTCAATGATCTCCGGGTCCTTTGTATGAATTTTCCTACTGAAAAGATGGATGTTGTCTTTCATTCTTCTCCCCTTTTTTTACCGTGGGAATGGCCTTAGAATAATTTCAGGACAGTATTAACCGGAAACTTGAGAAAAGCCTCAAACTGTGGACTTGCGCCCTGCTTAAGGTACCGCTGCAGCTTTGCCACGTCCTTGATTTCCGTGCCCACAATAGCAAATAGAATCGTGCTGCCATGTTTTACCTTGCCCCATTTGAAAAGCGTGTTGATATCATGAATCCGCTCCCCTTCATAAAAAACCAAAACCTCACAGCCGGGGTTCTTGGTCTCATAGCTTTGGATGATTTTTTTCCATGCTTCTACGTTTCCATTATGAAAAAGTTCATTTGTGACGGGCGCCGAATACATTGGCGTCATCGTTTTGTTGCCGGAAGATTGAACATCCTGAGCAGGCGCCGGGGCTGGGGCTGGGGCCTGAACGGTGGACGCAGGAGATTCTGTCTGCACGGCTCGGTCCGGCACAGTGTCTCCTGAAGATGCACTTACCGGCCCACGGCGGGATCTAGGTTTTCCCGGCGCTTCGCGCGGTTGAGCGGGGCCTTGGGCCTCAGGCTCTTCATCTTCAAGCTCCTGCTCAAATGCCTTAAATGCATACTTGCCTTTAAGAATTGAATCCGGTGATTTCTTCTTGCCGCCTTCTAGAAACGATATCACAACCTGAATCGCCGCATTTGCCACCTTTGATTCAATACCATCGCTAAACCCGCCGGCATACACGGTAACCAACTCGTTTCTCTTGAGGCTTTGAGCCGATTGCCAATACTCTTCATTTTTGGGATTCAAAACAGTAAATCCCAATTCAGGATGATAATATGCCATGACAACATCCACCCCTTTCCAGCTCTTGGCTTCCGCTAGAAGCGGGCTAAAATCGTCAATGGTTATGCTCATGTTATGGGACTTTGATCGATATCCATATTTATCGACGAGCAGCGCATACAGAATCGGACTCAGTTGGTTTTGCTTGATTTCGCCGTCGCCGCTGAGTGAGTTGAGGATATCAGCAAGGTTGTAATAATCCTCAAAGTCCTCCAAGAGGCCCGAAACGGCCTTAAAATGACCCAACGAGCGGTTAAATCCATCTCTATCAAAAAATTGCTCAAACTCATAATTCGTCTCAGGCATGGCATTTCCTCTTCTGGTGGGAATGGATCTTAAATGTAGACGCCCCTCTCAAACCGCGATTATACGCAACCGCCTGGCGGCGGTTCCGCATGTCCGGTATATAGGGCCGAGTAACACATGATGTGCTCATTACAATAACTCAAGGTTGCTGTTGGGGTCAATAAACAATATACCCCCCGTTGCGGGGGGTACGCCAAACTCTATAAAGTTTTTAAACCTGAATCGTCTTTCTTGGTTCTGCCCCGTTTTTTGGCCGGGGATCTTTTCCCACCGGTCTGCTTTGCGGGGGCCGGTGGTTCATCCGAAACGACAGTTTGCGCTTCCGGCGCCTCCGCGGGCTTGTCATTTAGCATATCAATGTACGCCTGACCGCCCGGAGCAGCCGCATCCTCCTCAGCGACATCGGATGTAAAGCTCATGGCGATGTCCTCTCTTACCGTTGATCGACGTCTCGAGAATGACGCAAATGCCGCATCTTGGAAGCCTTGTGATACTCCGTGTAGGAACTCGTTTAAAACATTTGCCATGCCGTCGAGTGTGGCCTTTTTACGTTTGATTGACGTGATATCCACATCTAGTAGCAGCCCCGGTTGGATATGGTACGGGTTTATCATGTAGTCAAAGGCGTTGAACTCGCTCTGCAAGAACTGGAGCCTGTCTTCCATAACCCGCCTTTGAATCGGGTAGCGAAAACCGTACATTTCCTGCAGCCGTTTTCTCATGAGCACCACTTTTGTCTTGGCTTTATCCTTCTCATACAGGTAGGTGCGGTTCATTTCTTCAACTTGAGTATCCGCCGGTTTAACATAGGAGAATTCATCCCAGCTTTTTTCTATATCTTCATACTGCGGATCGCCGGTTTTGGCCTTTACTCTTCTACGGATTTTGTTCCGGTATACTTTTGCCAAATCCTCATAGTCAGTAATTCTCTTCATGAACTTGGCATCCTGATACACCATCTCCAGAACGTCCCACAGGTGCTCGACTTCAACCTCAAAAGATTTTATTTGTACGTCGTAAGCCTTTCTCTCTTCTGTAAGTTGTATCTCGTCATAGTATTTTAGTTTAATCTGATACCGTTCATCAGGGAGATGTGATTCATCAGTGTCCTCATACTCGCGGATAATCAGCTCACGACCATTCTTCAGGTTTTCTATAAACTGGTATCCCATTTTTGAGGTGTCAAGGATTGCAGTAATGGAGTTTATCGCCGTGTTGTACCCACGGTTCCTAATATTCTCAATATCGATAATCTTCTTGAGCCCCTCACGGATATTTAGTTGATCATATGACTCATTATCTATTTCAGCACGCAAACCTTCGAGCCTCTCCATGAGCTGCTTTGCCAGGTATTTGTACCGAGTTGATTTTGCATTATCGACATCATCACTCGTATGGTCCTCAACCTTCCCCATCTTCTGGAAGATGATTTCACTGTCGTCCATCTCCTCTTTGCCCTGATCGACGAGTTGGTCCTTGATAATATCAATTTCCTTATCCAGCACATCGGTGATCTTGTCTGAAATGAGCTCTTTGATGAGGTACTCAACGGTTACCTGGTAGTGGTAAATAGGGCTGATAAGCTCAGAATCAAGAATATTAACCGACAGCTTTATGTTGCTAACGGTTTTGGGTTTATATAGGTTGTCTTTGAAAGCACATTTAACAACTGAATAGGCATTCTCACCTCGTATAAAAGCGCCCACGTCGGTTTTTTGCCTTAGCAGAGAGTTTGTAAGGTTTTCAAGTTCATTGACACCCCGCTGGATATGCCCGTGCAGATGCCCATACATGTTAACGATTGATTTTTCGATTTCACCGGTATTGAACTTATCCGGGCCGGCTACCTCTTCCAGCAAAGAGGAAATTTCTTTTGGTGTATATCTGGTGAGAACCTTCATCTCCTCGCGATCGATAAAGTTGCGGACTTTTTTTAGCATTTCATCTTCAGAGGTTACCATGTAGCGATTAAACATGTTCTGGTAATTCTGATTGAAGTAGTTATACAGTTTCTCCTTCAGCCCCCCCATAACGTCCAATTGAGAAAGGACCTCTTTGGGCAACCTGGAGTTTACATGGTTCATTATTTTGTCGACTTCTTCCTCGAGAAGTCTGTCTACTTCTGTCTGTTGGTCGCGACTGTCCTGGGCCAAGGAGTTTCTTGAGCCTACTGCACTAAGTTTTTCCGGATGAAATACCATCGGACTTTTCGGTAGATCAATGCTAGCCATCTCGGTCTCCTTTATTTGTTATCTTAACAATAGATTATCAACAACATCTAAAAAATGTAAAGCACGTTTTTTTCTTTTTAGGTTTTTTTTACTTTTGTACGTTCCTGCTCCATGGTATGATGAGAGGCATTATGAGCCAATATAACACACATATGGTTCTTTTGTTTCTTTTTTTTATCCTTGCACATCTTTTATTGAGCATAAATATTCTTGAAGCAGATGAACGTAATGAAAATATCGACGTATTTTTGGTGGTTGATAAGTCTCTTTCTATGGAAGAAGAGATACAAGCAGTTAAAGAGTATATCGATGAATCAATAATTGATGAATTGCTCATCCCCGGAGATTATTTGGTCATTATTACCTTCTATGGAAAGGCGGAGATCCACGTCTCCGAGGAGGTCAATCGTGACAGATCATCCGTACAAGAAAAGATAGATCTGGTTGATGCCGACGGACGTTTTACCGACATTGGAAACGCTTTTGATATTCTCAAGGAAGCGTTGAGTCAGAGGGGCGAACAAGATAGAAGAAAGTATCTTTTGCTTATTACTGACGGCATTCAGGAAGCTCCCCCTGAAAGTAAATATTATTCTGCGGACGGAAGCTTCAACCATGAGTTTCTCTTGAATACGAAAGAGATACTCATGGAGGGATGGAAGGTGCATATCCTTGGCATCGGCACCTCCACAGCGGCAAGAGAAATTGCAAAAGAGCTTGCCGGCACGTACTCTGAAGTAGATGAGGATCCCACAAAAGAGGAGCTCGAGGAGCAAACCGCCGACTTGTTGGGAATCGTGGAGCAAACTGAAGCTGTAACAATCAGCGCCGTGGGGAGCAAAGGCTCAGCAACTTTGAGCTTGAGAATACTCAGCACGGGCTATGAAGATGCGAGGGTCATCATCATTGATGAAGTTCGCGTTTCCCAGGCGGACGGTTCTGAGCAAAGTGTGCTTAAGGATTCTGCCAGAATTGAGATCGAACCCGGAGAAGAACGGAGCGTTAGGCTTCCTGTATCGTTTGCTTCAGTGGCGGAGCCGGGAGCCCATGACGCGATTGTGACTTTTAGCTTTGCCGGAGATACTACGTTTTCTCCTGCGTCTTCCCGTATTATTTACCGGGTTAAGGGCTTTTGGGGGAATAACGTTTGGATAATCCCAGCCGCCGCGCTCGGGGTTATCGCTGTTGCGTTGCTGGTAATATTGATTATGCGTTCGCTGACTCAGGGTGAAAGCATCCGCTTTGGCGTTGATATCGGCGGCAGGACGGCCGGAAAAAAGACGTTCAAAATTCAGTTTGCGGATTCACTATTTGTGGTCGAAGGGTCAACCGGCCTTAACCTTGATAAAGCACCTGGGATAAACCCAACGGCGGAAATAAAGGCCGATTCACTCGGCTTGCACCTTTCCATACTGGATAAAAGTGCCTATAAGACATTGACCGATATCCCGGTTGATGTGCTCGGAAAAGAAATAACGCTGGTAAAAAAAACGGGCAAAAAAGTACCGATTTTATTCTCGCGGATATAACTTATAAGCATGAAATATGAGACCGCGTCATCGTTTTTTAGCCGGAACGAGTATTTTTTTATAACCGCCCACGAAACTCCCGACGCGGACGCAATCGGCAGCGAATACGCCCTTTTTGCAGCACTCCGTCAACTTGGGAAGACCGTCCGAGTTATAAATGCCGATCCGACACCTATTATTGTTCAGTTTATCGATGCGGAAGGTACCGCTGAGGTTTTGGATGAAACCACCCCAATTCCGGATGATCTGGATAATTGGTCACTAGTAATACTCGATACAAATGACATAGACAACATTGGAAAAGTGCGGGACCACATACTGGATAAAGTGAAGGAATACTACATAATCGATCATCATGAGATCGAAGGTTACCTCGAGTCGGGCAATCTGATAGAAGTTGACGCATCTTCCACGTGTGAAGTTTTATTCGAGTTATTTACGGAGATGCAAATTGATATTGATGTACTCATGGCTCAAGCTCTCTATGCGGGAATCGTGTATGATACGGGCTCGTTTATCTATCCTAAGACAACTGCAAAAACATTTGGCATTGCGAGAAAGCTCGTGGAAGTCGGCGTGAATCCGAACGCTGTCTACGTGCATATGTTTGAGAAAAACTCGGTTTCGTCCCTCGTGCTCCAGTCCTTCGTGCTTGGCTCGCTCACCCTCTATCATGACAACCAGGTAGCTGTGCAAAAGATGCCAAAGCAGTATCTCATTGATTCAGAGGCGACATATGAAGAGAGTCAAACGTTAATCAATACTCCAATGAAGAGTGATCACATTCGTGTGTCGGTATTTTTTAAGGAAAATACCGATGGGGTTCTGCGCTGTTCATTGAGGTCAAAAGGCAACATTGACGTTGCATCAATTGCCAGAGATTTTGGCGGTGGAGGGCATCGAACGGCGGCAGGTTTCAAAACCACCCTAAGTATTGAATCCATTGAAAAAAAAGTGCTGGATAAACTAAGCGCATATTTCCAATGAGCTTGGAAATTAATCGGCATGCCTCCGGCAGGAAGATTCACGGGGTCGTCAAATACTTGATGCCTTTCGGTTATACTTTTCACAATAAATCATTTTCAGTCGGTCTTTCGTCATTAATTGGGGTTCTATTGGTCGTCCTACTTTCATGCGGCCAAGCTAGAGTTTCAGAGCAGAAGAGCGAAGTTCCGACTTTTTTTCAGTCCGACTCAGAAGGCACGGTAGCAACAGATATCTCGTCAGAATACCTGCCGGCCGAAGGCGGAGAAATCGTTCCAAAGATACCTGTTGGCGCCGATCGCGCCCTCGTTGCTCTGGTAAACGTCAATTTTGATCTCGAAAAGAATGAAGAACAGGTGCTCGCCACAAAGCAGAGAGAACGCGCCGATTCCATTATTCGTGTTGTTGTTGTCGCCTATGACTCCGTCCGGCAGTCCTATGAAATAGCATTCGAATCTGAAACAAAATCCGTAAATCCCCGAGCTTTCAGTCTGTCCTTCCACGACATTGTCGGCGACCATAATCTAGAAATTATCTGCAGGGGAATCGACGGTGAAAGCAAGCAGACCCTTGATGTCTTTCACCGGACTCGGTCGCCTTCGGGCTATGGATTGTTTTACAGTCGCATTTTTTCAATTGCATTACAGGGCTCCATAGAGATAATCGAGCTTGAACGCAGTGGTACCTATCAGACCGGCTACACCAATGGTGCCGCCTTCCCCATCGTCACGCAGACTTTGGACGATGAATCAGATAATATTTTGGACCTTGTCCAAAAGACTTACTACTGGAGATTTTCTGAAGAAAAATATGTGGAAGGAAAGGTTGAAAAGGTCCCGGGTGAAGAGGTGGAACAGCAGCAGTTGCGGGACCTATATCGGAGAAATGCCGCTGCGTTTGAGGAGTTTTTAAATGGTAGCTGGTATTTTACCGGGGATGAATCCGTCTCAGCGCCGATAATTCTAAACTTTAGCCTGGAAGATAAAATTTTTACCTATTTTACCGGTGAACTCCAAGAAGCGTATCGTTGGCTGAGCACGTATAAAGTATTATCAAACCGAGTAGAGATCAACGGTGACAACGAGCTGGTGCCGTTTATCAAAAAGCAATTCTATATTCAGGTTGAAACCCTCGATACCATGAGGATCAGAGGGTCCGATCCATGGCACGGATTGTATCAAAAGCTGTCGTCACCTATCGGTCAGGAATTTAGAAGCGATCTCGCCGTGATTCCGCCTCTCTCAGGATACTTCTATAGCGACGCTGGAAATGAGCTCCATTTCGATGGCAATTCATTTCGACTGGTGGAGGGAAGCGACGTAAAAACCGGGGGTTATGCGATTTACTCCGCCGGGGCGAATGTGCTTGAGCTCCGAGTTTTGAACGCTGCCGGCCTTGTTGAAGAGAGCCGGCGATTTAGAATAGACTATGCGGAGGAAAAACGGGACGAGCGCATATACAGAACATTATTTCTCATACCCGGTATCGTCGGAATTTACGGGTTTGAAGCCACCGAAGATACATTTATTCGTTTTGAGCAGATAGAAACGGTGGATGAGGGCGCCGGCGAGGGCGCCGTTCAATAGGCGGCGCATCACTCGCCGGTAGTATAGAGCGGGAAACCCTCAAAGCCCTTCTCTTTTAGAAGCAAAATCGTAGTATCAACCTCGTTTGAGACAATATCGGGTATGAGCACCCTGAAGTAGGGCGTACCATTCACCATACGGCGCTTTATCACGGCTTGAAAACCTGCATCAAGAAGATCTTTTGCCGCATATTCAGCATTTTCAAGCAGGGTGAATGATCCCGTCTGTATGGATACATACTGCACCGGCGGCGCACCACTTTGAGGCGCTGGATTTTCAATCCGAGTTGGTACCGTCGGCGGTTGCACCACGGTTCCCGGATCCGTTTCAGCAAAAGCTTTTGGCCCGAGAAACAACGATGGCGTGGGAAACGGATTAACAGTTCCGTTAATCAGTTGGAGCTCCGTGCTTTTCGGGAACTCTGTCTGTAAAATGCCGAGGGCTGCTAATTGCAGATCTCGATGATCCGTATAGGAACCAAGTTGATGGGCCCAAAGCAGAGCCTGAGGTGTTGCCCGACCACTTCTCACAAGCTCCCATGCCGTCTCTACCGCGCGCGCCTCTCGGCCTGTAACATAATAAATCCGGGACAAAAGGATTGACGCATTGGCGACTATGTTTTCTATTTTGCAGGTCTCTACTATTCCGCGCGCTTGCGCCTCTGCGGCATCAAAATCTCCGAGCTCGTGCAGCAACGACGCGGATTTCAACAGACAGGCAAAATCTTTCCTGTCGGGCAGGGCAAAAGAAGCCGCCAAGTAATAGCTTTGTGCGGTCCGATACCGACCAAGGAGCTCGGACATCAGGCCGAGGGCTTTTTGCACCCGATATCTGTCGTCAGGTTCGATTGCCCGATCAAGGAGATTGATTAGCAGATTGTTCTTGTTGGCGACATCCTCAATTAGGTCGCTCAGATGAAGGCCTATTCTTATATGGTCGGGAGATTCGGGATTTTCCGCCAGCCATTGCAGGTATTCACTTGTCGCCAGCTCTATTTGACCGTCGATTTCATGGGCTTTGGCTTTATCGAGGTCCTGCGCAAGTATGGTTCCGCAGAGAAAGAGTGACTGCAGTATGGTAAGAGCTGACAGGCGCGGATGCATACTCAACGCCGGGGGTTAATGGATACAGAATAGATTGCTAAATCCTCTTTTTATAGCCGCGGATGAACTTAAATAGGTTCCATCCACCGAGTGCCAGTAGTCCGATTCCTGATACACCGAGAAGCCAAGCAGCGATGCCGCCGATGGCCGGAATTGCGGTTATTGCGGTTGCCGCGCCGGCGGCGGCAGTAAAAAGTCCCATTTTTCTATCATCGGCAGAACGTGATAACCCCAAGCCAAATATCCCGACAATGCCCCCGACTATGAGGCTTGCGATAGGATTCAGAGCGTTGAGAGCAAGTATTACCGCACCACCAACGACCCCACCAACGCCTTTTGAACCGTAGCTAACCAGCTGTTTTCTCGGCACCAAATCTCCCATTTAAGTCTCCTTCGATTGTACTGCGGATAAACCAACGAAGTAGATCCCAGTCATCTTCTAGGGGCAGCAAGATCCACGCGCCTTTATAAAAGCTGTCATCTACGTCCTCTAGCTTTTTATCAAGATAATATAGATTTGAATACGTGTGGTAAAGAACATTCGAAGTGTCGATAACTATCTGCTTTGCGAATGCGGACTTACGGTATTGCAAGAACAGATTGACTATTTCAACCGGAGAAAGGTCAGTATCAACGTAGGAAACCATTGTCGCGGCGAGATCATAAATCCGCTTCATATCCCGCAGATCAAGCCGCGATACTTTGTCTTTGATAGCCGAAATAAGGTGCTGCTGACGTTCGGCCCGTCCAAAATCTGATGTGTAATGACGTGACCTTGCCACTCGCAATGCCTCTATGCCGCTCAACTGATGAGTTCCCTTCTCATAGAACAGCGTGCCCCATTTACCTTCATCTTTTACCCGATACGTTGGATCAATAAGATCCTCGGGCAAAGTTATCTCGAGGCCCCCGAGAATGTTGACTGCATCAATGAAAGCATACATATCGATGACAATGTAATTTTCAATGGCCAAACCGGTAATTTCCGACAGATCTTTGGCCATCTGCGCGGCGCCAAACGAGCGATAAATGTCGTTGATTTTCCTACCTCGGTAAAATAAGTCCCTTGGCAGACTAAATAGATAGAGCCGGTTTTGACCTGAATCAGCGTGAAGTACCATTATTGTATCGGTATTCTTCTCATGAGCTCCACAGAGAAGAAGTGAAAACGATTCGGAGGTCGGGTAAAGTCCGTCGATCAGCGGGATTTCACCAGGGATTGTCAGTTTTTTTTTTCAATATCGGTGCCCATCGCTTTTAGAGAGCTAATTGGCACATCCTCGTGGTCAACGAGATACACTTCACCAATAAACTTTTGGATTCCAAAAGCGCCAACGCGCACCCCATCGGCATCAACAAGATCGTAGTAATAATAGTCGCTGTCTTCACGGCCCCCATCGACTAGTTCCAATTCCTTTCCGTTGAGAAACGACCCAAAACCCTCATCAGCCAGGATCGTCGCAAAATGGCTTTGCAGCATTTCAATTTGTATCTCTTCGTTTGAGCGTATATCCATAGATCCAATCTGATTCTTTAATTGATTCAGAATAAGGGTTGCCGACGATAACTCAACTTCGTCCACAAAAAACGTGTAGGATTGCAGATCCACACCCATTCGCGCCAGGAGCCGCTCCCCCTTCCTCACCACGAATACCGGCAACTCAAAGCCTTCAGATTCCGTCTGGATCTCTTGAAGGGCGAGCTCATTGGATTGCAGGAAGTCAACAGTTTTCTCATCCGCCGCAAATGCCCGTAAGTGGACAATAAGCTCGGCGCGTCTCTCAAGGGCACCCTCGACACCGCTCCGCGTTCGCCCAACGAACTCTTCCAGAGACGGCGCCAGCGAGGCGAGAAGCCTGGACTCCCCAGTAATGGAATCCACCCGCAGAGCATGTTCTGTCCGATTGGAGGAAATCATATACGCCTTTTTGCTTTCAAGCTGCAAATCCACGATAAAATTACCCACCAGCACCGCTTTGAAATCTCGCAGAACACTAGAACTATTTATGTAATTCTCAATATCAATGTACTTTTTAGCAAATTGCTCACGCCGCCAAGACTGGAGCAAAGCGTCCACGCCCTGAAAATAAGGCAGGAATTCTTGGCCTTCCGGTTGATCCTCTACCGGAATCTCATATGAGAGCCGAGCCTGCGGCAATCGCAGCGCCCTGCGAATCTCGTTGGACCTATCCGAAAGCATGAAGAGATTTTGCCTCGTTTCCTCTCCAATCTCAGAGTTTTTCCTAATTTCTTCGACGAGCAGATCCATCCGAGCGGTTATATCATCACGCATTTTAATTGTCTGGAGTTGCTGGAGAATAATTGCGCCTGCTGCCACGGCTGTGACCGAAATTGAGGCGCCAATTACTAAGATGCGCAGCCATGGTTTCATCACGAAAATTTGTCGGCTACACCAGTAAGTGCGAATTTTGCGTGCCGGGTCATGCGGCGGACTCGTGTCATGTTAGTGACGAAAGCTCCGCTGGCCTGTAAACACCATGGTCGCACCGTACCTATTGCAGGCTTGAATAATATCGTGGTCTCGCATTGCTCCGCCGGGCTGAACAACGCCGGTGACGCCTTCATTTAAGCCCACTTCAATGCCGTCGGGCATCGGGAAAAATGCGTCGGAAATCATAATGCTGCCGGCGAGCCCGCCGTGAGTTTTCTCGACCTGTTTTTGCACTTCGCTTTTTAGCTCCGGGTCGTCACACTCGAGCCATGGAATGCCATGTTTTTTCCAGCAAATCCGGTCGGCAGTGTTTCGGTAGGCTTTGAGTTTTGCAATATCGGCCACTCCCACGCGGTCCTGTTCTCCGGTGCCGATTGCCGCGGTAACTCCATCTTTCACATAGAGGACCGAATTGCTCGTTACACCGCTTTCGACCAACCAGCCAAAAATCATATCGCTATATTCCTGTTCGGTGGGCTCCCTATCTATTTTGTACTGCTTTCCTCTGTAGACCGCCTCCGCCAACGCCAGGTCTTGTTTTTCTCTGGCTTTTGGGACATATGACCATTGCACGGCCATGCCGCCGTCTATCAGCGCCTTAAACTCTACCACGCGCTCGCCCTGATATTCTTGAAGGCGATCTATCCGATCTATTCTCATTATTCTTAAGTTTTTTCGGTTTGCTAAGATATCGACACAACCGGTCCCATAATCCGGCGCCACGACCACCTCACAATAACTTTGCGAGATCGCCTCCGCCGTGTCGCGATCTACCTGCCGATTTAAGGCGACCGCTCCTCCATAGGCCGCTATCCTGTCAGCCATCAACGCCTTGTCGTAGGCTTCATAGAGCGTTTCACCACGGGCGGCGCCGGAGGGATTATTGTGCTTCACTACTACCGCCGCGGGAGATTCAGCAAGATACCGAAGGATATTCAGTGCGGCATCCACATCGGTGATGTTGATCTTGCCGGGGTGCTTGCCGGATTGCAGCAATTCCACATCGGAGGCGAGGTAGAGGCCAGGGTTTATGCTTTGGACGTCACCAAGCACAAGATTGCCATTGACGAGCTTATAGAGGGCTGCGGGCTGATCCGGGTTCTCCCCGTATCTGAGACCTTTCACCTCCCCGTTGATGGTCCACGATGTCTTCTCATAAAACAGGGTCTGCCGCTCATCTTTGTCTATAAACGACACCTCGATGTTGTGCGGAAATGGATCCCCCTGCATCGAGCGATACATGGCCTTCAGATTTTTCTCTTTCATTTGCCCTCGCTATTCTAAAATCACCGAAAGTTTTTAATTCTATATTTTATACGTGTCCGTAATTTCGCCAGCTGCCACATTGGCAAAATATGCACTGATTGCGCTCTCGTATTCCGCGGTATGGGCAAAAGCCTTTTTTGCATATGTAAGACGATCGGTAACAGTCAAACGCCCTGCACCTCTTTTTAATTGATCGACTATCCTTGAGTAATCTTGCGGCTCGCATATGGGGGCAACCCGCAAAAAATTTTTCGCCGCGGCACGCAGCATGCAAGGCCCGCCAATGTCAATGTTGCCTCTCGCATCCTCAACGGTGGAACCGGCTTTTGAAATTGCCTTGTCAAATGGATAAAGATTTACAACAACCATATCAAATTCCACTGCTTCGGTGCGTTCTAAATCCGCGAGATGCGCGGGATTGTACGTTTCACTCAAGAGTCCGAGATAGAGCCTGAAATCAAGTGTCTTTACCAGCCCGCCCTGCATCTCGGGTTGCCCGGTGTAATCCGATATAGCTACAAGAATTTCCGAATGGTTTTCACCGACGATCTCCTGTATTCTGCCGTACGTCCCCCCGGTGGAGTAAATCTTTAGCTCAGGATTGATTGAAAGCAGGCCTGGAATAAGGAAATCAAGACCGGTTTTATCTGCAACGCTAACGATGATATTGCGTATCTCAACGTCACCCGATATGCGGTTTACTGTTTGAATATCCATCTTGAAACCTTCTTTTCTCTGTTGCCCGAGACGGGCGGTCCAGCCCTTGTTCAGCAGGCAGGGCATGAGCCCTTCTTAACACAAAACTCTTTGGGGATTCAAGCTTGGCGCCCCTTGCTGGGCGCCCGGCAAGGGGCGCCCCGGGTGGAGTTCACGCCGAGTTCGCAGAGACCTTTATTCTTCAGGGACAGATTTTTGACTTAAAACTCCGCGTTCTCTCTGGGTGACAGCTTTATTCCTCCGCTCCTGCAGCGTCCTAAGTTCTTGAAACTACCGATTGGCAATGATAGTATCGGACAGATAAAATCAGGCTATGGTACGGCCTGACTGAACGTAGCGAGGTAAAAGGCTTGACGTTACTCAATAGGCTAATGATGTGCACAATATTGCTGGTTTCCCCGTGTGTTTTTGGACAAGATTTGGAAACTCCCGATATCTACGGTCTTGGCGATCAGACGTTTTCTATAAGCGCCGGAGTGATTCTACCGCTTTTTATTCATCGCGTGGACGGTACAATCACTCCCGGCTTCAACCAGCTGAGTTTGGGCGCCACGGGATCACTAAGGTGGGGCACCTTTCTCACTAATGAGCTCACCCTCGGTATCGATGTGGGAGGTATGTTCGCATTTAGTACACTCGGGAGAACATTGGTGATGCTCCCGATATCCGGAATTATCACGTATGCAATCCGTTTTTATCCTTTTGAACTTTTGCTGCACGGCGGCATTGGTGTATGTATAACAAAGCTTGATAATGACGTATATGTAGGTCCGTCTCTCATGCCTGGGCTGTCTTTCTATTGGAACTATAGTGCTGAATGGTCTTTTGGTCTAAAAACTGAATACTGGTGGATTCCTGAAATGTACTTTGGAGACGCCCCACCAAGCTCTCATACTAGTTTTGGAAATTTCATTGGCATTACACTTTCAACCCTCTATCATTTCTAAAGGGGTTTTTATGCGACGTGTGGCTTTGCTTATTATCGTTCTCACATTTGCGGCGTTATTAGGATGCAATAACAGCGGAATCGGCATTCTGTATAGTATCAGCGAGGAAAAAGCCCTGGTTGATAATGACACGCTCCCAAATGAGCTTTCCGTTACCGGCATGGTTGTATTGAGTGACGTTTATTATCTGTCGGCAGGATCTCTTTTCCAGAGAGGTGCGACGGAGGCAGCGACCGCGGATTGGAGTATTGTGGACCCGCCTGACGCAACAAACGTATTCTGTGTCCAGCTAACCAGCTTTGGCGGAGCGCTGTACGGGATCTTCGCGAGTATGGATGGGTCAACGTCAACGCTCTTTACCATGACTCCCGGAGGAGGGACTTGGTCTGCAGTGTCCGCATTTACCGGGAAACTAGTGGATGGTATCGTGGCTACCGCCTCCACCGTTATCGTGACTGAGAGGGACGGCACCGATTATATTACCTATTCTTCATCTGACGGTGCCACGTACAATTCCATCAGCCTATCAGGCCAATACGTACCCGTTGCCGATGTAGCCGAATATGGCGGATTTACGTGGCTCGCAAGCGGCAAACACCTTTTCAATAACCAAACCGGTAGCTATGAGGCCTATACTAGCGGCCCAACTACTACAGCGGGATTCGGCGGCGTGCATGCCTCCGCCACGCTAAACGTCCTTTTTGTCACGAGCCGCGAGGGAAATGTGTATGCATATGACGGCTCGGCGTGGTCCGAGACAGCGGTCGCTGACGATGATGGGGACGGCATTCCACTCCACGATTTGGCTGAGATTACTATTCTTGGAGAGCCGGTAATCCTTGTTGGGTCAGATGTGGGATACTATGAGATTTTCTTTGTGGAAGGCTATACGTCGACGTTTGCTGCGGTTGGCCCGGGTGATGATTCCTATTCTTCAAGCGACGAGAATTACCAGAAGGTGCCTTTGCGGAGCGGTGTGGTGCGATTCTTTATCTGGGATAATGATAGCGACCGACAAACGATTTTTGCGTGCACCAGCGGGGAAGGCCTCTGGATTAATCCGATAGATGATTCAGATTCAAACTCCGTTATTAGGAAATGGGATAGACAGTAGTCGGCTATCGCTCATCCGCTCCAATATCGACGGACCCCAGCAAAATATCTCCGTCAAAGTCGGCAAATGTGGGAAAATTGAGGAGGACCGGGCTAAAGCCGGCATTTACGCACCGTGAATCCGGGGCGAGGCGGTAGATACCCTCAGTAGATGATCTAAACGTTTCTGTGTACGTCTCCGAAATATTGTTGGCGATGGTGCCTCCGTCTTCTTCTTCGTCAAGAGCGTCAAGTTCTTCAATAGTTCCTGAAGCTGCACTTGAGCTTTCGAGAAGCAACTCCCAGCCACTGAAAGAGTTGTTAAGTATACGCGGTGAATACGAGATATCATCGATATAAATGGCCGTTCCCAACTTTGAGCGCTCGTCCTTATAAAATATATTATTTATCAAATCAATAGAGTTTCTTCCCACCGCAGTTACACCCACAGTCACGTTTGAGCCGGAACCCATCACCACGGTATTATTTATCACTGACAGAGACGTATCAGAAAGCTTCAATGCAATAAGATCCCTTGTGAAGTCGCCGCTAAGCATGCTCCCGGATATCACCCCCGATGAATCGGACATCTGCAAAAGATAGATAAACTCCGACCCCGTAAGACCTCTTATCCGGCTACGATGGATCTCCATTTTTGTATCTTCAGCCCTAATTGCAACTGCACCCCGATCCGCGCGGGCGTAGAGATGGCTGCTGGTGAAGGAAAGCTCTGATGATTCGGCTTCGACACACGACGCTATCCAAGCATCGTTGTTGCCGTTTATAACCATTCCCGAGGCATTCACCGTGCTATTGATGACAAATAGGCCGATTGAGTTGATAGAGCCCTCGCCGGTGCCAAGCAGCACATCCTTTATCTCGATGGTGCTCCCGACGGCCCTTAAAGCCGACGTTATTCTCCCCCTACCTGGGCTGAATTGCGTGTCAGAAAGAATGGCCGTCGATCCGTCGAAAAGTGACACCAAATCTATGTCACGAAGGGCCGCGTCACATTCCACCCGAGATCCACTGATTTGAAGGATGCCCCTGTCCACGGTCACTAAAGATGGCGCCCTGGATAGACCCGCCGATATTTCGGAATCTTTGATTGTCATGGCACCGGTGTCGACGGAAATTATCGTCTTATTCGCGACGTCGAGAGCAATGGTGATATTGCTTATTTCTATCGTGCCGCCGTTTTGCCGGATATATGTTGCGTTATTCTCTTCGGTTTCATATTCAAGGGACAAGTTCTGCAGAGCGGCCTTGCCGTCTCGCTGCAATATGAGATCTTCTCCCTCCGGAAAATCGGTTGTAGCAAGCAGAATGGTGGTGGTGCTGTCGCCGGTATTCTCCCAAGACTGGCCCTCAAAACCCCCGATAATTGTAACCTCATCGCCCAAGGTTATAGGATTTCGCACCCTGTAGACGCCTTGGGCGAGATATACGGTTTTTCTTTCTGATTCCTTTGCAGTCTGAAGGGCCGCTTTTATTGTGCGATATGGCATGTTGCGTGAGCCGGTATAGAGGTCATTGTCATTGGGAGAAACGTATACCACCCGTCGGTCAATGAAGGCCCGCCATTCTCTCGAATACAAGCTCTTATTGCCGGCAACGTCCCGAGAATATGCGGATATCGTGTATTGGTCCACACCGCCTGATACGGATCGTAGAGTGATAGGACTGGTGTATTTTGAATAATCCCTTCCGTTTATCGATACAAAAATCGATCCTTCTTCAGCCTCCATCTCCACGTCAAAGTCTTCCTGAAAATACATTTCTTCCTCCCATCCGGGAATATTGGGAGGTGGGGGGGGTGCTTTATCAATAGTAAATTGGGCCGTCTGCTCTTGTATCGGTTCGGACTCGCCGGTCTGAAAAATCGCGGCCCGCATGGTAAATGTCACCGTTTCCCCGGGCGCGGCATCAAAGCTCAAAATACCGGGCATCACCGGGGAAAACGTGCTGACGCGTGTGGGTGGAGGCCCGTTTGTGGTTATTTCATAATGTATCTGATCGCCGTTGGCTTCAGTCCTCACGGTTTGCCGCGAGTTATAAATGCCGCCTTCTTCAATGCCGTGAAATAGCTCGCTTCCCGCGCGGACGGGAAGTTGCAGCACTACCGTGCTCGTGCTTCCCGTGTTTCCGGCCTTATCCCGGGCGTAGTAGCTTAGCGTGACGGCGTTGGCATTTATTTCATGCGGAATTGTAAAAGGTGTCTCATAGAGCACAAAGGTCTCTTGGCCGTCGGTCGCGTTGGTTGCTACATAATAGTATATGCGTTCCTCCGGATTTGGCGTCCAGGAGACGGAGACCGAGGAATCGCCGGCAACACTCACCGTTGGATCCAGTACGGCGTCCGGTGCTTTTAGATCGATAGAAAATCGCTCAATTGTTTGCGGGCTGGCGTTGCCTACTTCATCAAATGAAATAAGGCGGACCGTGTAGAGGACTTCCCTACCCTGCTCCCCGGTAAAGCCAATATCGTTAAGATATCTGATAGATCCATGGGTGGGAATCGCAGGAAGGGTACCGTCAGTACTTATCTCGTAATGTGTGGGGTAATCAGCGACAACGCTGAGAGAAACTTCATCCCTTGATACCCCGCCAAACGGCACTCCGGCTACGACGGGACTGTCAGGGGGCTTTCTGTCTACGGTAATCGAGTAAGTGATAGAATTGAGCGATCTGTTGCCGGCGGAGTCCATCGCGCCAACTCTGAAATAAAAGGTTCCTTCTTCTCCTTCGGGTACGTCAAGCCGTAGCGGTGAGGAAAACCGCCTGCTGTTTTCCCCAAACGGAAGAAGCTCCACGGCGTCCACCGGCGGTGGATCCGGTATCGGTGAAGATATGAGTGCAAAATAAATTTCGTTGTCTCCATCGGCCGGCGGCAGCACAAAAACGCCGTGGTTATACGATTGCCCATTCATGAATCCGCTTGGAACAGGCACGGGCGGCATAAGCCGGTCTATCACAAATGTCAATTCCTGTACTTCGCCCTGGATATTTCCATTGATAAGGGCTGGCCTGAGTTTTATGCGGTACTGGATCTGCCGGCCCTCGACTCCCTCGAATTGTAAAATGTCACTGATGAATTGGTCACCAGAGTCTGGGTCCGCCGGTTCCGATCCGTCGGTAGTAACCGCATAATATACTCTCGTAGCGACATCTGCATTTTCTAGGCGCAATTCTTGACGACTCGAATATATTTCATTGTTTGTCACGCCTCCAATCGTAGGAAGATAAGGATTCCTCCGGTCCTCAATGATAGCAAACGTGTCAGAAACCCTACTAATGTTGCCACTGTTATCAATTGAAACCGCCTTGATTTTTACCTCGTTGAGCGCACCATCCTCAAATTCAACCGGGATTGGGTCGACATACTGTGTGGCGCTCGCCTCAGGAAGCGACGGCTCAGATCCATCATCTGTTAGGGTGTAATACAGCGAGCCTTCGCCCACCAATGAAACGGCGTTTTCCACAAATGCAAGGACAGGAGGATCGGGTGGAACCTTGTCGACGAGAACCCGGAAAGGCGCCGTTGGTGTCGAAAGGTTTCCGGCAATATCAATCGCGGCAAATCGGAATGCGAATATTCTCTCCATTCCGTATGGCACATCAAGCTCCAGAAAGCCGGTGCTTTTAAGGGAGCTGTGGTCGGGTACGCCAGGAAGGCTATCATCCAGGGTCATCTCATAAAGGACGTCGGTGCCAAAATCTCCTTTTACCCCAACGGTAATCCCGGCGGTATTGCTTCTCCCAAGGTAGGTGATTTCCGGCGGCTCCGGCGGAATGGTATCGAAGGTTATTAGGGCGGATGAAATGTCGCTTTTCCGGCCATTTCTTCCATACGCGGCAGCCTTAATAAAAATGGACCCTGCCTCGCTTTCAGTTGGCAGCTCCAACAAAACCGGCCCGTTATACTTTTCTGAGAATGGATCTGGAGATGTGCCATCAACGGTGTAGAAAATGTCGGCATCGTCAGGCCCGAGTATTTCTATCGTAGGGTTCTGCCTTACCGGTGGCACCTGGTCAAGGACGATCTCCGGGCCAGATGGGGAACGGTCATCAATTATAAAAAAATACCGATGCTCCGGAGCTCCGGACTGAATTGCACCTTCACTCACCAGACGCAGCGGAAGATATTTTACACCATTTTCGACCGGGTCTATTTTAAAAGGCCCCTCATAGAGCAGCGCTCTTCTCCGCGCAGGTGAATCATCAAGACTAAAAAAGAGTGTGTCGCGTGTATTAAGCTCTACCAACAACGGCTTATCAATCAGCCCGCCATCAGACGGCAGATAGGCTACGTTTGCTTCCTCTACGCGAAAGTCGATGCGGGCGGTTTGTATATCTCCGGTGGATTTAAGCCGCCCCGCAATCCGAAGGGCGACTTGCCCGGCCAGATCAATTAATACAGGCCCATGGTAATCGACACCATATATCTGCGGGTCTTCTCCGCTCAAAGAATACCGGATCCAACTGTACCCGGCTGAACGTATGACCAAGAATTGCCGGTTTGAATAAAAGCCTTCTTGGGGGCTGAGCACCTTGAGCTCATCGTGAATTACGATTTCTGACTGGCCAACAACGTATGTCCAGACCCGCAACGTGCTCATGTTTCCCGCAGAATCGACTGCGTAGGCTTTCAAAACGTACGTGGAGGCTGAGTCAGAGCCGGCCCTCAGCGTAAGCTCTTCGCCCGACCATTTTTCACCTTCATCCTGAATGGAACCGTTGATGCAGTAAATAATCGAGGTCCGACTTTCGGCCAAAAACGTTACGGATACGGTTTCAATAAAAGAGCCGTTTGGAACCGATACTTCCGGGGGATTTGGCGGCTTCTTATCAATTACGTAGGTGAATTCCTTTTTTTTGATAATATCTTCACCGGTCCTCGCTTCTACCCGCAGGGTATAGTCTCTTTCCTCCCCAGGAAGGGCGGAAAGGGAAAAAGGAATGAGGTACGGGATGAAACGGGGATCACGGCTCTCCGCGAACGAATAAAAGAGCTCCCCCTTTCCGTCAACGGCTAGTTCGAGTTGTTGGTCATCTGAATAATGACCGCCCGGTACTGAGACAGAAATAACGGTCTGAGCGAAAAGCCCGACCGACATCGCTCCGAGGAGCACTGATACTAAGGCGATCTTATCAAGGTTTTTCATCGCGGGACCGAAGAATAAGGGATTTGACCTCGTTTTTCACCGATGGATAATTGCAGTTTATTTCATCCTCGCTCAAGCCGACAAGCTCGTGGCTCATATAGTGTATCCAAATGTCCTTATCCGGCGAGGCGATTTCATGTTTTCTGCAGAAATAGTCGGGTTGAATCGGCAGCCGGGATTCATTATACGTGAGGACTTTGTAATCATGCACTGCCACTTTGAGATCCTGCCGTGGGATTCCTTTTTCCATGATGATCTCTGAAAGATGATTAACCGTCCGTCCCGTATCGTATATGTCATCGACGAGCAGCACACGATCTCCGTTGCGCAAATACTCAGGCGCGTAGGTCCAGCCGTCAACCATGATTCTATCTTGCTGACGGATGTCCGTATATGACCTCGCCACTACAGCTGCATAAAAAACAGGGCGCCCGTTTGTCTTGATAATTTTAAAATACTCGCTGACGACGTTGCCGATGTATGCGCCTCCTCTCAATAAAATATAGATGACATCCGGAATGAATCCGTCCTGATGAATTTCATGGGCAAGGTTGAGGGCGTTGTTTCTGACCGTGTCGTAAGGGAGGAAATCTTTTCTCAATCGATTCGCCACATCAGCGCTTGATAATTCCAATGGTGATCTCATCGCCGGACCTGTTTAAGAGGAAATCAAAGTCTCTGATTTCTGTATCGTTCAATAGTTTGTAAAACTCCAATAGATTTTTCACTTTTTGACCGTTGATTTCTAATATCACGTCCCCCGGCTTCATGCCGGAAAGATGGGCTTCGGTGCCCGGCCGTAGGTCCCGTATGATTACGCCGTCGGTATCTACGGTATCCCGATTACTCACACCGTCCATCATGGGTACAACGGTCATGCCGGGCCACATCCACCTGTAGGACTCTTCAATCTCTGTATCGGAGCCTCTGTTGCCAATAGATACCTCGAGCTCAATCATTGAACCGCTCCTAAAGAGAAGAAAAACTGAAGTACTACCTGCCGGCAGGTCGCCGACGACGCGTGAAAGGTGTCGATAATCAGAAATCTCCTCGCCATTTATTGAGATAACAATATCGCCGGGAAGGAGCCCAGATTTTTCCGCCGGAGAGTCCTTGAAAATTTGGTGAATCATCGCGCCCTGTTTTTGTTGATACCCGATGCTCGCGCGCTCCACGGTTGTTACGTCTCCGATTTCTACCCCGAGCCAGCCGTACCGAGCATTGCCATATTCTATAATGTCATCAATCACCTTTTTTACATTATTGACCGGAATGGCGAATGCGAGCCCAACATTTATTCCCGTAGGAGTGGTAATCCACGTGTTGATTCCAACCACCTCTCCATCCAGATTAATAAGCGGTCCGCCCGAGTTGCCCTGATTTATCGAGGCATCTGTCTGAATAAAGTCACTTATGTTGTTTTGAGGACCGGTTCTCCCTTTCGCGCTCACGATGCCTGCCGTGACTGTCGCGGTAAATCCAAATGGATTGCCCATCGCCAATACCCAATCCCCGACGAGCAGATTATCCGAATCACCAAGCCTAGCAAGAGGAATGAAGGGATTGTTTGAGGTGAAAGAAACAACCGCAATATCTTTTCGAGGATCCCGGCCTTTCAGCGCACCCTCATATTCGGTCCCATCGTTTAGCACGATGAGGATTTTATCTACATCTCCGGCAACGTGGTCGTTGGTAATGAGGTAATAGACATTTTCCTCCTTTGCGATTATTACGCCTGACCCGAGAGATGGAATTTCCGGGTGATCATCGGGCGGATTGTCAAAAAAAAATCGAAAGGGGCTCTGACGTCTTCCGCCGCTGTTTTCTCCGTCCTGAAACACATGAACTTCTGTTACCGACGGAAGTACTTCCGTGGCCACTGCCCGGAATGACGATTGAAGCGCCCTAAAGTCCGAGGAAGATGCCAAAGAACTATCCTGCGCGTATACAACCCTTTTTCTGCCCGGGGGAGACGAGCAGGAAAACACTACAGTGGATAAGGTGAAACCAATGAGTATTCCTACTAAGGCAATATTTATAATAAGAAAATTACGAGAATAAAAGAGACGCTTCATAATAAACCTCATTGAATGAGCTTTAGCTAAAATTGGTTAGAATCTCAGTCCTATCAGGCAGCACGGCGATCGTGTGCTCAAAATGGGCCGACAAGCTGCTATCAACTGTCATGACCGTCCAGTCGTCCTCGAGCACAACGACCTCATCGGTGCCCATATTGATCATGGGCTCGATTGCCAACACCATGCCTGCTTTTATTCGCGGATTGGGACCGCGCCCGGCGTAGTTTGGTACTTGTGGATCCTCATGGAGCTCAAAGCCAACCCCATGACCGCAAAATTGATGCACGACACCGTATTGATGTTCTTTGGCATGATTATATACGGCCTGGGAAATGTGATGGATTCTATTTCCCGCTTTGGCTTTTTCTATGCCACGATACAAACACTCCTCAGTAACTTTGAGCAATTGTTTTGTATGCTCGGGGACCTCACCCACAGTGTATGTGTATGCGGCGTCACTGATATACCCGGATAAGTCGACCCCTAAGTCGAGACTCAGTATGTCTCCCCGTCTTAGTTTTTTTTCGTCAGGTATACCGTGGATTACAATTTCGTTGACCGACGCGCAGATGCTTGCCGGATAATCCAGATATCCGAGAAAAGCCGGCGTGGCTCCGCATTTTGTAATATAGCTATGGGCAATATGGTCGAGCTCGCCCGTGGTGATTCCTTCATCTACAGCCGCTCCCAACTTTTTAAATGTTTCCGCCAATATGGCGCTGGAGTCCTTGATCTTATTAATTTCAGTCTCATTTTTCAGTCGGATCATGTGAGATAGACCATACAGTCATTCTTGTTTGGATTCAAGCATTTTGAGTAGTAGATGGGCCTCATCAAGCTCAGGATTGAGCTCCAAGGCATATTGTGCCTCACGAGTCGCTGCCCCGGGCCGACCTGCATGGTATAAAATCTCGCCAAGTTTTGCTCTGATAAGGGCCTTGCGCTGCTGATACGAAACAGCAGTTTCAGGGAGAAGGGCCTCCGCCTGCCGCATGAAGTCGATGGAGGAATCAAACCTTCCATCGGCAAAGTGGAGAATGCCTATGTTGTATGCGGACTGCCACCGTCTTTCAATGCCGTACGCCGACTCAAAACGCGTCCGGGCCGCCAAAATGTTCATGGTCGATATGGCAAGGATCCCATCTATAAATAAGCTCCATTCGGTGGGACCGTTGTGCTTCTCCCATAGCTGCACGAGCCGTTCAAGATCCGCAAAATCATCGTTTGCAAGTAGGTAGCCTGCAAGCTTTGAGGCCCTCTGGGTATCTGTGGGTCGAGATAAAAATGATTGCCATAGAATGCTCCGTAGTCGCAGCCTTGTTGGGGTTCCGGGATAGAGCAGAAATGAATAAGTAGCCAATTCCAAATCATCAATAAAGGACTCTTGATAAATAGCGAGCACTTCGGCGAGCTTTTCTACAGCCAGCGATTCGTTCCTCGTCATGATCAGGTATTCTATTTCTTTTACTTTTAACGATTTCGCATCAGGGAAGCGCGGCAACGCGTCAACCAACACTGCTTCGGCCTCATCAAACCGTTCGGCCGCAAGGTATAGCCATATCAGATTGGCGTGGTCGCGGGCTGCTGCGTTACCTGTGGAAAGAAGCTCCACAAGGGTGTTTTCGGCCAGCACAAAGTCGTCCAAACGATAATAGATGTCGGCGATCAATGGCATGAGCCCGGAAGGGTCCGCCCGTGGCGCACGCAGCAAATGCGTCGCCCTGAGCGCCGCCTCGTAGCGACTTGAATCATAACTGAGAAATAGTGAGGCTTCAGTGAATTGTTTCTGCACTGCGTCCAACATCTCCGCGGCCATTTCTATTTGACCGTTCATTGCAAATAGTAATGCAGCGTCTAAAAGAAAGCGGCTGTCATGAAATCGATCCGCTGCCTGGCGAAGAAGGGTTGGATCGGTTCTGTCAATGACTAAGAGGAGGAGGCTTTCTGGATCCTGCATATCAGAACTCTCCCGATCGATAAGAAGTTTGCGGACAATGATTTCTTCAGACAGGCTTTGCCAATTTGCACCGAGGCGTTTCTGCGATGCGAGCAATGCTTTTGCAAGTCTCCCGCTGCGGACCGCTGCAAATGCGTAGAGCGCGGCAATCTCCTCGGCGTCCGGAAATTTCTCTATTGCCTTTGAAGCATATTGATATGCGAGCTCGTGGTTCTCCCGGGCCGCATCAATGGAATAGGCACGTTTTATGATTGACAACCAGCTGGACCTGCTTCGAACCGACCGGGAAGCTATCTCGAGCTCGCGCGCGGCGCCATCCAACGACCCAAGAGCAAGTGCACCATCAATTCGCTCGATATGAGAAGCAAAGGACTTTATTTTCGACTGTTGAGAGCAGGCCGGTGCCATGAAAAACACCACCGGCAACAGCAACACTAATTGCCGACATCCGCCGGGCATTATCGGCCGGCCTTTGATTTTCTTATCGCGTCCAGAATGCCATTGATAAATCTATATGATTCATCACTTCCGTACTGTTTTGCAATGTCGACTGCTTCATTAATGGTAACTGTGGCGGGAATGTCCGTTTGGAACAGTAAGGCATAGGTGCTAATGCGCAAAATAGCCAGATCCACTCGGGCTAATCGCGTAAAATCCCAGTGCTCGAGTTGCGCCTTGATAGCACTATCGATCTGTTCAAGATATTCCAGTGTTCCAGATACGATGTATCGCGCAAACATCGCCGTATCATCACCAAGGCGCACTTTCCGTTCCTGGTCAAGCCAAAGGAACTCAAGAACTTCCTCCCGAGAAGGATGTGAAGCCTCCCATGCAAAAATGGCCTGAAAAGCTACGATCCTACCCTTCCGTCGAGAGCCCATAATTTAATTTCTGATATTGTCTTCAAAAACCCTGATTTCGGCTTTTTGCCTTAATTCTCCCGAAAGCTCCTTGACCGCCTTTTGGAGAACCTTTGACTGCGTATCTTGCATTATGAGGTTTTGGATAAACTCTCGGACAGTAGTTTTTTCGAGGGGATTGATCGGATCATCTAGCTGGAGAATTTTTGCATTGCGGTGATCCGTTATCTTCACAATGTGATAGCCCACGCGTGATTCTAACACCTTGCTGATTTCTCCGGCATTCAGGGCAAAAATTTCGTCGAAATAGGTTGCGCCGTAAATTTGTATTCTTGGATCATTGAGTGCAAAAAAACCTCTGTCTCCTTCGTTATATCGAGATTTTGTGTCGTCTGAAAACTGCAATACCATTTCACTAAATGTGCCTTGACCGTTTTCAATACGCCTGAGCGCATCTTCGGCCCGCTCTCTTGCCTTTTGCTTCTCTACCGAGGATAAATTTCTAGTGTCGATATATATCTCACTCAACCTCACCATTTCCGGATTTGTGAAGCTAGTTGCGTTTTTCCGGTATTGATCAACAACCTCTCTTTCAGACGGGGTGTCTATATTGTCAAATAGATCTCTTTTCTCTACCTTTATATATTCTTGGGTGAGAAGCTGTTCCTTGATCTGGGCTCGGTATGCGACAAAACCCAAGCCCGTTTCCCGCAGTACCAATTCTTGAAACTGGGCATCAGTAACAGGGCTGCCGTTCTGCTGATCCAGCCGGCCACGCACGGCGCCGATCTGTGCATCCACCATCTGGTCTGAGATAAATACGTTGCTCTCCTCAGCCGCCTGTTTCAGCAACAACTCTTGAATCATGGAATCCAGGACAACCATTGGATCGGTGGGAATGCCTGAGATACCCTTAGATGCGAGCTCTTTGTACTGAACTAGGCGTTGTTCCAGTTGTTTGACGGATATAAACTCAGGTTTTGTCAAATTTACCGTTGCTGCGGGGCGGTCGATGATCTGAGCAGAACTGATCCCCGCGATCAAAAAGACACATATGGAAAAAGGTACTAGCCGTTTCACAATATCCCTCGGTTTTCATTCGATATGAAGCCGCTTACCAATCGCCTCAGCCTCAACGGCGGATGATAGCACTTCAGAGTACTTTAAGAACATACCCTCATGCTCCATAGCTTTCATGATTGTAGAGAGGGTTTTTCCGATTCGTAGTCCGCCTTTGACAGCGAACGCAAACGAACGTTTTCCCGCGATAATCCCCGAATTTGAGAGAAATTTGGGTACATGTTCAGGGATCTTCCCACCAAAAGTAGTCAGTGCGGACGCGCCAACGGCGATATATTGATACATGGTCAACTTTGAGTTTACGTCTCGATCACCATCGATAATATCGACCTGGTGGCCCTTGGATTCTATTCCTTGTGCGAGGCCTTTGGCTACTTCGAGGGTTTTCGCGCGGTTCTTTCCTTCAAAAAACACTACAGCTGCGCGCATGCAACCTCCACATTTGCTTTCTAATCTGCCGTTTCTGATTCCGGTTCCGGCGGCTGTGGCGCCGAAATTTCCGGTTCTACCACCCACCACTCATCTACGGACTGCTCCTGCCCCGCACCACGGCGGGCTGCGCCCAGCAGATCTCCACTTTCCGGCGTCCTATTGATCCAAGCCAGAGCAAAAGAGCACACGAGAAATATGGCGGCGAGGATTGATGTAAACTTGGTAAGGATATTGCCCGAGCGCGAGCCAAAGGCAGTAGAACTACCGCCGCCGAATAGTCCGCCGATTCCCTCTCCCTGCTCATCTTGAATCAACACTACCACAATCATCAGTAGTGAGCTAATGCTAAATACTACAAGGAGTATTATACCTAATAATCCCATTCTACAATCTCCATTTGTTCTGTTTTCACGGCTATTATTCAACCAGTAGCCGCAATTACTCTCCGCACTCACGCATCCCTATTTATCGTACAGAGCAATCGGCACAAACGTGTCTTCCTCCAAAGATGCACCTCCAACAAGGGCACCGTCAATATTTTCCATGCCGAGTAAACTCGAGGCATTACTCGGCTTGACCGAGCCGCCATATTGAATAGTCATATTGCTCGCAATTTCTGGGGAATATAAGCTGGTGAGTACTGTCCGTATATGGGCGTGCATGGAGTCGGCGTCTTGCGGAGTGGCGGTTTTGCCGGTTCCTATAGCCCAAACCGGTTCGTAAGCGATGGTGACGCGCGACAGCTCGTCAGCGTTGACTCCCGCGAGACCCAAACGCACCTGGTCATCCACGACCCCCTCGGCATTTCCGGCCTCTCGTTCATCTAGTTTCTCGCCAACACACAGGATCGAATCCAACCCATGGGAAATAGCTAACTTGAGTTTATCATTCACAAGCTCGTCGGGCTCACCATAAACGTGTCTACGCTCCGAATGTCCGAGAATAACCGTTTCTACGCCAATATCAAGCAGCATCAGAACCGATACCTCCCCGGTATGTGCTCCATGCTCTTCATTTGCCATGTTTTGAGCCCCAAGCAGGATTGGACTATTGCCAATCACTTCCGCCACCGCCGAAAGTGCGGTAAACGGGGGAGCAATCATGACCTTATGCGAGCATTGCCCGAGTGACGCCACGAGCCGCCGCGCCAAAGTCACCGCATCTCCCACGGTTTTATTCATTTTCCAGTTTCCTGCGATAAAAAGCTTCCTCATGAATCTTTCCTCTGGAGTGCGGCGATGCCCGGCAATTCCTTGCCCTCCAAAAACTCAAGAGATGCTCCTCCTCCGGTAGAAACATGGTTAATTTTATCTGTCAATCCAAATCGATTTACCGCCGCCACACTGTCACCCCCGCCAACAACTGTGGTCCCCTTGCATTCGGCAACCATATTAGCAACTTCCAGCGTCCCTCTGGAAAACGCTTCAAACTCAAAAACACCCATTGGCCCGTTCCACACTACCGATTGTGCACCTCTGATCCGAGCGGAAATCTCATTGAGAGTTTTGCGCCCGATATCCATAGCTACTTTTCCATCCGGAATATCCATTGCGTCAATTTGCTCCGGTAATGCGTCCTCAGCAAACTCCGCGGCAACCACGTGGTCAACGGGTAGAAGAATTTCAATCTCCGCCGCCTTTGCCTGGTCGAACAGTGACAAGGCGGTCGCCACGTGCTCCTCTTCAATAAGAGAGTTGCCGATTGATCCGCCCCGGGCCTTGAGAAATGTGTATGCCATTCCACCACCGATAATCAGTGAATCACACTTTGGCAAGAGAGACTCCAATACGCTGATTTTTGTGGAAACTTTTGCACCACCGATGACCGCAACGAATGGTCTTGCCGGGTTTACTACGACTCGAGATAAGAACTCGATCTCTTTTTCCATGAGAAGGCCGGCCACCGCGGGCAGATGACGCGCCACACCTGCAGTAGATGCATGCGCGCGGTGCGCCGCCCCAAATGCGTCATTCACATACACGTCGCCTAAGTGCGCGAGATCCGCAGCAAACCGTACATCATTCTTCTCTTCCTCAGGATGAAACCTGAGATTCTCCAATAGAAGGATATCGCCACCCTTCAGGCCGCCCGCCTGGTCTTCAACCGTCTCTCCAACGCAATCCGTGGCCATCAGGACCCTCTTACCGAGCAGCTCGGCGAGTCGCGTAGCGACGGGGCTCAGGCTGAGCTCCGGGTTTGGTTTGCCTTTTGGCCGTCCCAAGTGGCTCATTACCACAATCGACGCGCCTGTGCTATTGAGAATATGCGATAGCGTGGGGATGGCCGCTCGTATACGGGTATCATCGGTGATTGAACCGTTCCTTAGCGGCACGTTAAAATCAACCCTAATTAGCGTACGTTTGCCCGCAAACTCAATGTCTTTGATTGTCCTAACCGGCATGCAAATCCCCGCTAAGCCAGTTTAACTGCAAGCTCCGCGACTCTATTTGAGTAGCCCCATTCATTGTCATACCAAGACAGCACTTTTAGCAGTCCGGCTCCGACTCTCATAGTACTCAAGGAGTCAAATACCGATGAGTGTGGATTACCTATGATATCATTGGACACAATTGGATCAGTGCAGTACTGCAAGATCCCCTTCATTGGTCCTTCCGCTGCAGCCTTCATGGCGGCATTTACATCTTCAACGGAAACGGTCTTTTCAAGCCTGACAACCAAATCTACTATTGATCCAGTAGGTGTGGGTACTCTCATGGCCATTCCGTCTAGTTTCCCTTTGAGCTCCGGCACCACAAGTCCGATCGCCTTTGCCGCGCCCGTGGTTGTGGGAATTATAGAAACTGCCGCCGCACGTGCGCGTCTTAAGTCCGAATGAGGTGCATCCTGCAAGGATTGGTCGGACGTATATGAATGCACCGTTGTCATAAACCCTTCAATGATGCCAAACTCATCGCTGAGCACCTTTGAAATAGGGGCAAGGCAGTTTGTTGTGCAGGAGGCATTTGATACCGATAGATCCTCGTCATTGAGCATTTCTTCATTGACACCAAGGACGATTGTCCTGTCTACCTCATCTTTGGCCGGCACTGTTAAAATGACTCGTTTGGCGCCAGCCTCAACGTGATCTTTATAGCCGCCGCGCGGTCCGGTTGCAGAGCGGAAAATCCCAGTTGACTCTATTGCCACGTCGACTCCCATTTCCTTCCAAGGCAGCTCCTTAGGATCTCTGACCGCAAGGACATTTATTTTTTTTCCGCCAACCAGTAGAGAATTTTCTCCCGCCTCAACGGTTTTGGCATAAACGCCGTAGTTTGAGTCGTACTTGAGTAGATGCGCCAATGTCTTAGCATCCGTAATATCATTTACCGCAACAATATCAATTCCTGAGTTCTCCATCGCGGCCTTGAATACGCTTCTGCCGATTCTACCGAACCCATTGATAGCCAACTTCATATATTTCCTCCACGTGTTCCTATGTGTGCAAGTTTGGTTGACTATAGCTAAAGAGACCTTGCCTGTCAATGAAGCCGGGAAATGCGACGGGAAAACGCCTATCGGATTTTAAGTATTGTCCTATATAATTCAAATGGGATACGGTCGGTTGATTCCAAATCTGTCGCGTCGTCAGGCGTCATTGGAACCAGCACATCCCCAGGATTAATCAAATCAAAAAACGGATTCCGTTCAATCACCCCTTCGGATATCAACTCATCCGTCTGAGTTATAGTCATTGTGCCGAGAATATCATCCTGCTCAAAATCAAATCCAAGGGCGTCCTGTCTCAGTTTGACACCTTCCCTTCTGACGATGAAAAACTGCGCCTCAGATTCAAGTCCATCCATGGTGCCAAGATCCACGAGGGCGGCATCGAACTCCCGTTTTACAATCTGACCCGAGACCGGCAACCTGCCGACAATTTCACCGGATGTTGTTGAGAGCGCCTGTGTAGTTCTATTATTGCCGGTGCGCAGAGCGCTATGTGCGGCGAGCAGCGTGCCGGTACTGGATCCAAAGAGCTCACAACGGACACCAAAATGTCTGGTGCCCTCGTCCATGGTGAGAATTATAAAAAAATCAGCTTGCTGCAATCTCGCGTCACGAAACGCTTGGCTGAAGGATTTGACGGGAATAATCGTCGTCGGGACATCGATATTTTCATAGCGCACGAGCAGGTGCCGGAAATATTCAGCTGCTTCAACGTCCCCAAGAAAGTGATACATGGAGCTATCTTGGAAATAGACCGGTATTTTGTATCTCCGGCGATGGAGTGCGTACTGATCTACATCCCACCTCGATGTTAGCGAATCACGGAGGAGGCTTTCGGTGATTTCAATACGATCGGTAATGTCATCATCGTCGTATCCTAAATCGCGGAGGACTTGGAGCTCTGTGAGATATTTACCCCGAAATCCGAGGGTGTTATAAAGGGAGGCATATTTTAGTCTGCTGTCCTTCGATCGCGGCGTGAGAACGAGCCCACGCCGAAACTCCAGAAGGGCACGCTCCATATAATTTCTCTGGAGCAACCTGTCGCCGGCTTCAAAATGGTACTTTGCGTATCTATCACGTATCGGGTCATCGATCGCAAGATTGTGCATAATGAGATTCTCCATAGCAATGCGCGAAATCTCATCATCAGGTTGCACCATAAGCGCCCTCGCATACGAGTTTATCGCCTCGTCTATGAATCCTATTTTAGAGTAGGCGATACCCAAAGCGTACCAGAGGATCGATTCATCACGATTTTCAGCGAGAATGCTTTCTATGATTGAAATTGCGTTCTCGTACTCCCCTGTTACAAGGTAGATATTGCCGAGAAGGATTGTTGCGTCTAGATATCCGGGATTCAGCTCGATGGCGACGTTGGCATGAAACTCGGCAAGGGCATATTCATCTTGCAGCATATGGTGCTCCGCCGCCACAAGCTGCACTTGGTGATTATCCGGATAGTATTTGAGGGCCTGCTGGTTATATACTTCCGCTATGTCAGTTTCCCCGGCCTCATCAAAAAGCAGCACGAGAGAGAGAAGCGCGCGTCTATTATTTGGAGATATTATCAGAGCCTCTTCATACCGAAGCGCCGCATTTGAGATTCGGCCGAACGCGATTTCCAACTCAGCCAAACCAAATTGAGCATCCACGTTGTTCGGCTCTTCCACTAAAATCCTTGAAAAAAGCTCCCTCGCGACAGCAAACTCGCCGAGACCAATCCGGATTCGTCCTTCAAGACTTAGCAGAGCGAAGTTTAACCTATCGAGGACCTGTGCCTCTTTTACAAACGCGAGAGCCTCCTCATATTCGCCCAGGGCAAAATAACTGTCGGCCAATCCGATGAGGGGTTCAAGATACCTGGGATTCTGCTGGAGAGCGGATTTGAAGTATTCGATTGCCTCGTACGACCTGCCTTCAGCGAGAGCTGAAAATCCGCGGTTGTTGAGCTCCTGAGGTTCTATAGCTCGGACATTTTGGGCCGACAAAGTGACGCATAATAATACGGATAGAAGACCCGCGATTACCGATTCAAACCTCACCTCGCGATCCTTTCGTCACGATTTTCACCGTCTTAATTTTGTGTGCATCCATATCCTGGATGATAAAGTCCTTCCCTTCGTAAGTCGCTTTTTCAAATTTAATGGGGATCTTGCCAAATAGATCAAACACAAACCCCCCCAAAGTATCAATATTTTCAGTCGGCAGATTCAAACCTATTTGCTCATTGAGCTCCTCTACATCAACCCTGGCCTCGCAAAGATACACACCGTCGCCGATCTCGAGAATGTCCTCACGTTCGTTATCATATTCATCCTGGATATCGCCAACGATCTCTTCAATGATATCCTCCAGGGCCACAATTCCCGAGACGCCGCCGTATTCGTCGATTACTACGGCAATATGAACTCTACGACGCTGAAACTCCCGCAAAAGTGAGTCGAGTTTTTTGCTTTCAGGTATCAGATAGGGCTTTCTCAGAAGCTTCGTGACATCGATGCTCTCTTCTTTTCGGATATAAATGAGTAAATCCTTCACATAGAGCACGCCTACAACGCTATCAATGGTCCCGTCGTACACTGGTACACGTGAATGGCCGCACTCGGTCAGAATGTCTATGAGCTCTTCCTGCGGCGTATCCACTGAAACAAAAACCGTATCGGTGCGAGGAACAAGAATATCCCTCACGGAAGTGTCGGAGAGCTTGAGGATGCCGCGAATCATCTCCCGTTCGTACGGAGACGGGTCGCCGGACAGGTCACCAAGGTCCTCCTCCTCATCCAACGCCTTTCCTAGCAGTTTTTCTAAAAATCCAATTCGTTTCAAAACAGCGGCTCCTCCGAGTGCTTCTGTAAAATTCTTTCTTGATGTGCAAGCATCTCGCTTAAATCCCCCACGCTTTCGTTCGAAACAGTGTCATCGTGATTCATTCCACATAGATGCAGCATACCATGGACGACTAATCTCTTTAACTCTTTTTCATGGGTTTGATGAAACGCGTGAGCGTTCTCCGCTGAACGCCCCAAAGAAATGATGATGTCACCGCCAATCACGTGGGAATCCGCCGCGCCAATCTGAAGTTGCGGAAATGTGAGGACGTCGGTTGGATTATCCATGTTTCTGTAGCGATTATTTAGATCCCTGATAAACTCGTCATTACAAAGAATAACAGATACTTCCCAGCCATGTTTATCGAGCTCGGAAAGGATTTTTATACAAAAATCCCAAAGACCGGCAATCCACTGAGGAGTTTCCACGTTTATTGCACGTATTTCTACTTGGTTCAACTCGACACGATCCTCCGGTGTGGCTTTTATCCCGACTTTTCTTGCTTTCCCTTTGTTTCGACTTCTGGATAATCTATGCGGGAGTGGAAATTGCCCGCGAGTATATGTACAAATGAGCGTTTAATAATCTCCAGATCTCTAAAAGTTATGTCACAGTTATTCATCTGTTGCGACGTGAATTTGTCGATAATGGTTTTCCAGACGAATTTCTCGAGCTTTGCCACGTTTGGATTTTTTATCGTCCTTGATGCCGCCTCCACAGTATCGGCGAGCATAATCACCGCCGCCTCCCTCGATACCGGAGGAGTTCCGCTGTATGAATAGTCGCCCGGAGATACTTGGTTCTTGCCTTTGTCCTTAAGCGCCTGAACATAGAAATAGCTGATTAAACCGCTTCCGTGGTGTTGCGCGATGATATTCAGCACGTCCTTTGGCAATCCAAGCTCCTTGGCTTTTTCTACGCCAATTTTAACGTGACTCTTTATCACGGCAACCGACAAACTTGGCTTGAGATCATCGTGCTTATTCCCTTCAGTCTGATTTTCCACAAAATATTCGGCTTGGTCGATTTTCCCGATATCGTGGTAATAGGCTCCTACGCGTGCCAAAAGAGGCTTGGCGCCGATATCACGACAGGCGGACTCGGCAAGGTTTGCCACCGCCACCGAATGTCCGTAGGTTCCCGGCGCTAACGTGAGCATACGCTTCAATATGGGAGAATTGAGATCGGAGAGCTCCATAAGGCGAAACGGGGTTGCCACGTTGAGCAGATGTTCGAGAAACGGCAATAATCCCAGGTTCAAAATGCCGCAGACGAATCCGTTTACTAGTCCCCATGCGAGGGAAGAGAGAAACAGCGAGATTGCAACGTTCTGCAACACCCCCATTGCCGCCATGATAATGCTGTTGGCCAACGCCAGCAGTACCGTGGCCCGGATAAGGTCGAGTCTCTTCTGAGCGCCGATTACTACGACCGTGCCGGCTACCGCCGAAAAAAAAGCGAATAAGGTTGGAAATGGGTCCATATTCGTCAACGGCAATAGGCCCAGTGAGATAAGAAGGCCGATGATGATGGAAGATCGCTGGTTTATCAGTATGGCTGCCAGCATGGTCATAAATGCAGTCGGTAGGAAGCCGGCCATAGGCATATCAAGACCGAGCACCGTGGTCGGTACCGTGGTCTGCGCAAGGACTACCGACAACGCGCTATAAATCACCGCTATACCGAGAATTAGATACACTTGATGTCGATCCAATTTTGCTGCTGATACCGGCGGAGAAAGAAGAATAAAACCGAGTAAATACAGAATCAAAACAAAGAGCGCTGTACCAAAAAGCATATTGAGGCTAATCGACGTGGAGTACTCACCAAAAGCATCTATTTTTTTCGCGTTCGTCTCCGTGACCTGTACGCCCGATTGGGCGATCCGCTCGCCTTTGATTAACGCGCCAATAACGGGATTCACTCCTTTGACGGCTTCCTTCCTTCTCTCTTCGGTCAAAACCACATCGTAGAATGCGTTTTCCCGTGCAAAAGTGGCGACAATATCGGAGATTACCTGCGCGTTCCGCTCTTCAATACCTCTCTCGGTGAGAGACTGCAGAATGTCGGTCCGAAGCGACTCGAGCTTAACCATTGAAGTATAGGGAGCAATAAAAGGATTTATGCTTTCATCGCCGGCCAGAATGATTTCAACGGTGTCGTGAGGTGAATCGGTCAGCGGTGTTACGTTGCTGATGACTCCACTAGCAAATACCGACTCGAGCATAATCCGGCTTTCGTTGAGATTTGGGAGTACGTTTCCCGCATCCAATATCTCACCTATCTGGTTTTGAGAAAATAAGCCCGGCTGCTTGGCCTGTATTTCAAGATAGATTTTCTCCGCAGATGAGCTTCTCGTGCGGGCATCGGCAAACGATGTAAGAAAATCGGTAAAATCATGAATCGACTTTTGGCTGATATCGCCATTAATCACAAAAATAGGACTGATTAATCCGGCAACGGCTTCCTTTCGCAAAGTCGTTGCGTCCTCATCGATAAATGTTATGTCTTTGTCTACAAACAGGTCCCGTGGCGCTGCTTCTCCTGTCCGAAAATCTGATAGCCGCAGCTTTGAAAAAATGGCGCTAAACTGAGGGGTAAACGACAGGAGAAACACGTGGGTTAAAAAGGAAGCCATGATGAAAAAAAAGAGAAGCTTGTCTCCCAAAGGCTTGGACGGAAACGCTCTGATAGAGCTGATGATTTTACCGCTTATTTTCCGTTTCATAAGCCTGTACGATTTTCTGTACTAATGGATGGCGCACGACATCCGAGGCATCAAACTCAGTAAATTCTATTTCGGAGATACAGCTCAATATCTGGCGGGCATGCAGCAATCCTGATTGGTCCTTATTGGGGAGATCGATCTGCGTCACATCACCGGTAACAACGGCACGGGAATCTTCACCAAGCCTGGTTAAAAACATCTTCATCTGTTCCCGAGTTGTATTCTGAGCCTCATCGAGGATGATGTAACTATCTCTGAGACTTCTCCCTCTCATATACGCAAGAGGCGCAATCTCAATGGTTCTGTTTTCTTCCATCCTATTCACGGTGTCAACAGTGATAAAAGAATCCATTGCGTCATAAAGAGGCCTGAGGTAAGGGCTGATTTTTTGGGTAAGATCCCCGGGGAGAAAACCGAGGTTCTCTCCGGCCTCAACTACCGGTCTTGTAAGCAGCAGCCTTTTCTTTCTCTTCGACAGCACCTCTTTCAATGCGTTGGCAACGGCCAGGTAGGTTTTGCCGGTTCCGGCCGGGCCGATGCTGAACACCAGATCGTGGCTATTCATCGCATCGATGTATAGGGCTTGGCGTAGGCTTCTAGGGAACACCTTTATTCCCGTTGGCAGCACGATATGGTTGTTCTTTAGTGCCAAACCGTCATTGGACCTGATTCCGGATGTTTGAAACAAAGCTTTAATCAAGTCAGGCCCGGGTACTTGGCCGTCATGGACATGCTCTTCAAGGCTTTTTATCAGGCTTCGAAAGAGGGATTGTTTGACCTTATCCGGGGAATCCAGAAAAAGCTCATTACCTCTAGAAAGCACCGGTGACTCAAGCAAGTTTTCCAAAAAGCGAAGGTTGCTGTCGTTCACCCCGCACAATTCGGCTAGTATCCGGCTATCCTCCAACACAATGCTTATATCTTTATTCAAATGCGCCTCTATTTATGCCCTTAATAAACGTCTCTTGCCACGCGAACCACCAAAAAGCTAGGTACAGTGTAGCGACCTATTCATTATATAGTCAATGTTAAAACTCAAGCTCGCCGCTCTCTACCCGCACTCGCCGTTTTATCTCCGGTATGGGTTTCCAGCGCACAAAAAGTGAAAACTTACCGGACCATTCATAGTTGCTTATGCCGCCCTCCTCTACCAATTCGGGCTCACCGGAATACTCCAGCTCCAAATCCCAGTCTCCAAGGTTGTGGACCAACGATGAGGAGATATTTTCCAAATTAAAAAATGATGTGACCCGGTCTTGCCTATTAAAAAAGTTAAAGGATCTTCCAATATCCGCAATCGGATTAATAGGATCTTGATCGTCAATTGCCCTTGAAAGCGCCGGGATATATCGATAGCTTGCCTTATTCAAAGAGTTCGATGCAAACGAAAACGTCAGGAATTCAGCAATCGCCAGGTCAAACTTTAGGCCGAGGGAAAGCGTGCTATCGGTCACCCTGATAAGATTGATGTTCCAAGAAGCATCAACCCCGCCGGAGATCTTGATCCGGTTATACCAATATTTCTGCTCATCCATACGATAGACAAATGACGACGAGAATCTGGTGGGCCTGAAATCTTCCTCCCCGCCGGATTTCCATCCCTGGCCTGCTATAAACTCGTAGTCTACGGTATTTGTCGCCTGAAAAAGAGCGGTAAACCACCAAAGAGTGAGGGAAGAAGTGCTCTCGGTCGGTCTTTCCAGGAGGAAATCATACGTGAACGTCTCCTTTAATACCAAATTTCCGTCAAAAGCGGAAAGAAATACTTCGCTTCGATTAACCGAAAGAGAATCATCTACAAAAGTATATGTCAGGGCGTTGTCAATGTAGCTCGAACCCAAAAAAGTGAACCTCTCGGCCACAGTTAACGGATCGCCCTCCCATTCGGTCGCGTTCTCCTCCTTCTTCAGTCCTCCGTTTATAGTGGTTCTGAAAGGCCCGAGTTGTGAGGCGAGATTTGCGGTTATTGCCGGATCAAGAGGCGGCATGACAAAGCTCCACTTGAGAGATTGCCGCCCAACGGTCGGCGCATAGACGACATCGAGTATCACATTATGCGCGGTGATTAGCTCTTTGTCCCACTCAATATGTTGATCCTCATAATCCTCGAGCTGAGAATTAAATGTTCTTTGAAACAGAGTCGAGCTCAAAGCATACTGCATGCTGCTTGCATCGAGATACCGGTTTATGAGGAGTGGATAAAATGCCACATTTGAGGTGTTAGTGAGTTTTACAAACGTTGCCGCCCGATCTTGAAGTGTGAGTATTTCCCAATTTGTAACGGAAGCTTCATCTTCTGAATAATGCATCTTGTAGCTGGTTGATAAATTCAGATTGGTTTTAAAATCCAGGTAATCCTCAAAAACATCTGAGCTATATTGAATGCTGCCGGTAGCTCTTGTGGAGAGAATAGAATACTCGGTTTGGAAGTCGATATCCTCCGGGCGCAACCATTGGGAGGTATTCATTCTGCTATCAAAAGACAAATCGGGAGCAAGAGAATAGCTCAAACTATGTCGATAGAATGGTACGTCCTGCGGACGGCTCATTGGGGCATTTTCAATACGTTTGGGCACCCGAAGAATTGGCGCTACCTCTTCTTCCGCCTCCTGTGCGTCGGTATCTGAAGCTTGCTCCTCGCCTTCACCTTCTTCCGGGACCTCCCACGGAGGCAATATGACGATGCTTTCATCATCATCTTGTGGCCGTCCGGCCCGGCGGTCGCGAGCGGCCGCCTGTTGGGAAATGGGCAAAATCGTGCCCGTAATTCTTCCTGACAATGACGGCAAGACAACACTCTCGGGCATAAAGAACTCTCGCTCCGGGTAGCGATATTCGGCGGCGGTTATTACCTCTGGAAGATCCTCGGCGGGGAGCGCTTTTGCCCGCCAACTCATTGACACGTCAAGCCTGCTGAGGGACATGGATTGGATGTATGGCCTTAGATTGCTGAGTCTCGGTGAAAGGCGGCTACTCAACAACCACTGAAATCTATCTTTTTTGCCCTCTCCTGTATCAGCGGCCGTCGCTCCTTCGTCGGTCTCATCCTCTTCTATGCCTAAGAGAGAAGCCCAATCGATTTCCTCAGTCCTATGATAAAAGTCCCGACGATACCACGGGTCTGAATAGAGGGGGACCGCGCCGCGCAAAGTCAATGGGGCAATGTTGAGGGAGATCTCTATCCCGGCACCGTAGCGAAGGGGAAGCTCAAGGCCGAGGAATTGAGAGTTATTCCAAATGCTGTTATAGGTGCCATCCTCATTCCGATACAGATATTCATATGTACCCGAATCAGACTGCACCAAGTTTCTACTTCTGGCCGCACCAATCCAAAAATCAAACACCTCGAGGGCCTCCCCCTCAAAAAAATGCCCCTCGAGTCCCATAGCTACCCCAAATCGGGTATACATATCAAAAAACAGCTTTAGATATTCTTGTTCTTCCGGCACCGGCTCTTCGGTAGCCTCGATAGGCTCGGTTTTTTTGAGGAAGATGCCCCAGAGCTCCTTGTTGTAGTTCTCTGAAACATCATCAGCAACTTGCAGAAAAGAAAGCGAGCTGCTGCTCCTTTTCCGTTCGCCGATAAAATACGTGGTAGTTTGGATAAAAAAACCTTCAATTTCTCTAAAGCCGGTTGCCGGATGGAAAACTAGCTCATTGCCCGGGTGAAAGAAAAACGGGAAATAAAAAAGCGGCACGTGCCCAACGTACAGGACTGCATTACGCAAAGCCCATTCGTCAGGGGCCAACAACCATATGCGATCGGCATCAACATGGTAATATGGATCCTCAGGATTTGAGGACGTAATAGTTCCCTGCTTCAGAATTACGGTATCATCTGCAAGCCGGTATATCGTGCGCCCTGTATAGTAGAAAGTGAGTTGTTCCTCCTCCAAATCGCGATCTGCCGATGATGTGCCCTGGATAAAAACGCCCTGCCAGTTATCGAGGCTAAATGTAAGGCTTTCCCCGGTAAACTTCTCAATCTTCCCCTCCTGATCTATGAAGTATTCAAGGTTTCCAGATGCCGTAAGGGAGTTTAATCCCTGATTATAGATAATCCGGTCGGCCTTTATCGTATGCCGGGTGTCGTTTTCTGCCCCTTCCATCGTAACGACCACGCCACCAAGAAGGTGCAGATAGGTTTCATCAAGTTCTTCCAAGCTGAAATAGCGTGAGCGATCCGCCTCATCAATGCTGATGCGATTTCCAACCTCCTCTTCAGCTTTTGGCGTTGGGGGTATTTTATAATAATTCTCTAGCCTCTGTTGCAGCTCTGTTCTGCTGCCCTGTGTAGAAAGGCCAAGGCGCCGGCACCAAGCCGACAGCTCAAAATATGTAGCGGTGCGGATGTCAAGGGGCAAAGTCCTCTGGGCAAGATCAAGCTCGCTATCTGACACCCGCTGCTCGACATCCTGGGCGACGGCTGACACAGAAGTCAGCAGAACCATCAAGATTACGATTAGCTCCGTCCACCGACTTTTCATGCGTTACAACGCTTCTCGCAAAAATTGCCCCGTGTAGGATTGCGCGCACGCGGCAACCTCTTCAGGTGTGCCACTTGCTACAATACACCCGCCTCCGTCGCCTCCCTCTGGACCTAAATCGATTATATGGTCGGCCTGTGTGATGACGTCAAGATTGTGTTCGATCAACGAAACGGTGTTCCCCTTGTCCACCAACACATGGAGAACTTCCATAAGTTTTTTTACATCTTCAAAATGCAGGCCGGTTGTCGGTTCATCGAGAATGTAAAAAGTGCTGCCCGTAGATCTTTTAGAGAGCTCGAGAGACAGTTTGACCCGCTGTGCCTCCCCGCCGGAAAGGGTAAGTGCCGATTGACCCAACTTGATATAGTCAAGACCGACGGATTTTAGCGTGCCTAGTTTTCGTTCAAGCACGGGAACTCTGCCAAAAAACACGTATGCTTCTTCCACAGTCATTTCGAGCACATCGTGAATATTTTTGCCACGGTACCGAATATCCAGCGTTTCTTGATTAAACCGTTTCCCCTTGCAAACATCGCAGGTGATGTATACATCGGGTAAAAAGTGCATCTCAATTTTAATCACTCCCGCGCCGTGGCAATTCTCGCATCTCCCGCCTTTTACATTAAAGGAGTATCTGCCGGCCTTGTAACCTCTCGCGCGTGACTCCGGCAAGGCAGAGAAAAGATCTCTGACTGACGAATATAATCCTACGTACGTGGCCGGATTTGAACGCGGGGTGCGGCCGATTGCAGACTGGTCAATACTGATTACCTTATCGATATACTCAACACCCTCTATTTGTGTAAACTCCCCGGCAGGCAGGTGGGTGCGGCCAACTGCGTTTGAAATCACCGGATATAATAGATCGTTGAGCAATGTCGACTTCCCCGAACCGGACACACCGGTAATTGCGATGAGTTTACCAAGGGGAAATCGCACTTCTATGTTCTTGAGGTTGTGCTCCGCCGCGCCCGACAACACAATGGAGTTTCCCGTTCCCTCTCGCCTTTCAAAGCGCTTGCTGATTACCCGTTTTCCGCTCAGATAAAGGCCGGTCAGACTCGCATCATTTTTCTCTATTTCATCAACAGTGCCCTCCGCCACTACGGTTCCACCGTGAATACCAGCGCCCGGCCCTAAGTCCACGATATAGTCGGCACTTCGGAGGGTTTGGGTATCATGTTCCACAACAATAAGGGTATTACCGATGTTTCGTAGGTGGTTTAGGGTTTTTAGTAGACGCTCATTGTCCCTCTGGTGCAATCCGATAGTTGGCTCATCCAAAATGTACAACACGCCTACTAAAGACGAGCCAATTTGGGTTGCCAGTCTTATCCTCTGCGCCTCTCCACCGGACAGCGTTGCGGCTCGGCGCTCCAGAGATAGGTAGTCGAGCCCCACGTTAATCATGAATTGAAGTCGAGATCCTATTTCTTTGCGTATCTGTCTGGCGATTGATTGATGCGTTTCAGACAGCGATAAATTCTCAAAAAACTCGCCACACTCACCGATGGACAAACTGGAAACTGAATGGATATTCTTGTCTCCCACAGTAACAGCGAGGCTCTCTTTTCGCAGCCTGCGACCGTTGCATGTCTCGCATTCCTGCTGGGTCATAAATCCTTCGAGCCAATCCTTTACTCCGCTCGACGTAGTTTCAAGGTACCTTCTCTTAAGGTCGTTCAAAACACCACGGTATTTTGAAACGAACTCAAATCTGCCGGTATTTTTATTGTTCACGTAGGAGACTTGGATCTCTTCGTTTCCGCCATAGAGTATGGTATCGCGCACCTCTTGAGAGAGATCATCAAACGGAGTATCTAGGCTGAATGAAAGGTTTTTTGCAAGGGCTTCGAACCAGCTTCTGTGCCATTTTGCCTTTGGGCTGATAGTTGCTATGGCGCCCTTATTGAACGACAGCTTTCTATCCGGAATTACGAGATCCGGGTCGAACTCAAGGGTCACACCCAAGCCTGTGCATTCCGGACACGCGCCGTACGGATTGTTGAATGAGAATAGTCTCGGCTGAAGCTCCGGTAGACTAATACCACAATCCTGGCACGCGCTCTTCTGCGAGAAAAACTCATCTTGCTCGTGCTTTCCGTTGCTCCGAACTACCACCAGCTGCCCATCCGCGGTTTCTATTGCGGTTTCGACTGATTCCGCCAATCGTTTCCGGATGTCCGGAACGAGCTTGAGCCGGTCGACCACGATCTCGATAGTGTGCTTTCTGTTTTTATCGAGTTTTATCTCATCATCCAGCAGAAATGTCGTTCCGTCTAGGCGAGCCCGGACAAACCCGGCTTTTTTCGCATCTGAAAGAATACGCTGGTGCTCGCCTTTCTTTCCCCGAACGACAGGAGCAAGCACGGATATTCGAGAGTTTTCCGGAAAAGAGAGGATTGTGTCGAGTATTTGATCCGTCGATTGTCCGTGAATCTCCTTGCCGCACGATGGACAGTGGGGAATTCCAATTCTCGCATAAAGAAGCCTTAGGTAGTCATAAATCTCGGTGACTGTTCCAACGGTTGAGCGTGGGTTTTTGTGGGTAGTTTTTTGCTCAATGGAAATTGCCGGTGATAAGCCCTCGATGTAATCCACATCCGGTTTATTCATCCTGCCCAAAAATTGCCTGGCGTATGCGGATAGGGACTCTACGTATCGCCTTTGGCCTTCGGCATAAATAGTGTCAAAGGCGAGAGATGATTTTCCCGAGCCACTCATCCCAGAGATGACGATAAGAGACTGTCTTGGTAAGGTGAGATCTATATTTTTTAGATTGTGTTCCCGGGCGCCTTTGATTATCAGACGGTCCATATGAAGGCAAAAGGTATTATATTCTCTGCCGCCTTGCAAGTAAATGCGGGTCAGCGCTCAAACTAGTCGGTAAATATAATGCCAAGCTGGTCTGCGAACGGACTTGCCAATTGCAGCCTTGATTTCACGACCCATGGAGATCCTTTAGGCCCGTACCCACTTATCACTCGCCACATGTCCCTGGCAAGATTTATTCTCCGCGCATCTTGACTGTCGTGGAGACTCAAGCCCAGAGCATAAATCTGCCCGAAAAAGCCCATGCTCTGCGCATAGTCCACGAGAGCCCTGTGGCGGGTTATATCGACAATCATCGACTCAATGGTTGAGAATCTGTACTCAGGATCACGGTCCAAAAGGTAGTCCAATATATTGGTGCTGGTTATCACAATCCCATAAATGAGGTCTTCAGCGGCACGATTAAAAAAACCCCGTCTGTATCGGTAAACTCCTGAGCGGAAGTATGCCTCGACGCCACCGTAGTCATCAAGACGATATAACTCGAGTAATTTGTCCAGTCCTCGCCCGAGGAGTGTTTCAACAAGAAGCTGGGGATCTATGTCGATGATAGATGCCGATTTTCGTCGTGACCTTTCCAGCCCGATTATATCATCAAGACTTTGCTCATACTTGCTATATCGATGAGTAATGATATAGAGGTTAGCCAACTGATATCTAATGACAAACTCATCATCAGGGGTTTCAAGATATTGCGCAATTTCGAGGGCCGCAAGGTACTGCCTTTCAGCCAGCGAAAGCTCTCCCTCGGCCTCAAAAACTCGACCGATCCAGTATTCCACCTCTGGGAATGGGCTGCGGCGTCCCCGCGCCGTTCTGAAGAAGAGGAGAGACTCGCCGAACTCTCCGGAGTCAAATAGCTGTTTTCCCTTTTCAAATATCAGCCAAGTAGGGGCACCTTCCGGATCGATTTCCTGCCCATTTGTAATGGTCCCGATGCATACCGCAATGAGTATTATTGCACAGCGCCTTTTTCCTGACACAGCTTGGTAATTTCCTCCCGGAAGACCTCGGCCGCCGACTCAAATGTCACCCGGCGTATTATTTTGCCCTCACGAAATACCAGTGCCTTTTTGCCGGCCCCGGTAATTCCAATATCAGCGTGCCGAGCCTCTTCCGGTCCATTTACTATACATCCCATCACCGCCACATTAAGTCGCAGATTAATGGTCATGAGAAACTCCTGCACCTCCGCAAGGAAACCGTGGACATCGAATCCCGCTCTGGCGCAACGTGGACAGGACACCACGTTCACCCCTGCGGTGGATCGACCCGCGGCTGCAAGTATTTCCCGGCCGGCGACAAGCTCATCCTCACATGTACCGCTTAATGATACCCTCACCGTTGCGCCGATACCATGGTTGAGCAGCGGCACCAGTGCCGCAGTGTTCTTCACCACACCCTGAATCGGGGGACCGGCTTCCGTCACACCAAGATGCAGCGGGTAATTGTAGCGCTCGGCGAAAAGCTCGTTGGCTCGTATGGTTGTTTTAATATCGGATGATTTGAGGGAAAACAAAACGTTGTGAAAATGCAAGGACTCTAGGTTATCGAGCTCATCCTCGGCAGCTCTGAGCATTGCACGAGCGGAATCCTTTTCAGCCCGTAGTGCACGTGGGAGAGAACCCGCGTTGATACCTACCCTAAGTGCGGCGCCATAATCGGAGGCCTTTTTTACTACCTCTTTGATTTTGATCTTCGATCCGATGTTCCCGGGGTTAATGCGTATTTTGGGGATCGTCCCGAGACATATCAGGGCTAGGGTATGATCGAAATGGATATCAGCTACCAGGGGTATGGAAACCAGGCCTTGCAAGCCGCACAGTAAATGCGCGGATTCCTCATCTGGAACGGCAAACCGCAATACCTCACAGCCGTATGAAGCCAGAATCTCTATCTTGCGCGCCGTGTCGTTGAGAGTGCTTGCCTGAAGCGGATCTTTCCACATTGTTTGCACGCGTACGGGATGATCGCCGCCAAAGGCGAGCCCGCCGACGTCAACTATTGTGGAAAGAGCAAAATGCCTAGCCATCCATGTCGAATCTCACGATCTATCCGATTGCACCCAAGAGGAAAACCATCACGAAAAGGGCCACAGTTTCGATAAGTCCAAGCACCATAAGATAGCTGCCGAAACCTTTTCCGGTTTCCGCAAGGGCATCGGAAGCGCTTGCTCCGGCCTTGCCCTGATACCAGGCCGAAAATCCCATGGCAATGCCACCGAGAATCCCTGCGCCCAAGAGCATTGCTCCATCGGCTTGGGCGGCCGCGCTCCTCAAGCTATTCATCAAAATAAATCCATAGATCGTCTGAGTTAAAGGGGCGCCTACAAAGGCCACGAGCAAAAAGGGCGCCGGCTTGTTTTGAGCAAAGCATTTCTTCCAGGCGCCGACGGCGGCCATCCCAGCGGCTCCCATTCCAAGGGCGGAACCGATGGCGGCAAATGCGAGCGCCGCGCCGACCCCGATAAGACCAAAGTTCATTTGTTATCACTCCTTGTGTTCATGCAGTTTACGAAGTCGTATCTTTCTGTAATTCCGTGCCCTCTGAAAAGGGCGCGTACTGTATGCCTGTCCATTCCATTCCGAGATGCCCGGAAAACTCGAGCATATTCAGCCTAACACCGTGCACGATCACTGAAAGGGCACCCATGGCAATGTTGAGTCCATGTCCGACGATGAGCACAAATATCGCTCCAACTAATCCGACGATAGAGTTACCCATATCGGCAGCCATTTGGTTAAACGCCTTTGCGATTTCTATGGTAGCCAGGCCAACGGCAAATAGGCGTATATATGAAATTATGTCTGCAAAAGCTCCGATGCCGTCAAGCAGCGTCGTAAAGAGACTCGCAAATCCTCTGCCGATTCCTATAAAAAACTTGCCCTGTTGTTCTGAAAAAATCACTACCAGCCCGAGCCCTCCAAGGATGAGCCAAAGCGCAAATGGGGGTAGCGGGTATGCGTCCGGATCCAATACAAGGTTCAAAACGAGAAAATAGATACCGTACACGATCGCCATCCAGCCGATTTGAGCAAATGCCTTGATACGAGGCTTTTTCCGTAACTCGGCAATAAAGTTCCAAATGTGGGCGAGTAGAATTTGTATGGTCCCGATGATAAAACAGATATACTTAATCGACTGGCTGCTTCTTGGATTAAAGCTCGAGATCGCGGGAATAATCAACAGCCTAAACGGCATTGCTTCAGCGATTGCCGGTGATCCCAGCCAAGTTCCCGTTATCGCCCCCCAAACAATGGTGCAGCAGCTCAAAAAAGTGAGAAGGGCGAGCTCTCTCCCGACTTTTTTGCCTTTTGCTTTGAGGGTTATAATCGCCGTTACAGAAACTCCGAGGAAAATGGCCCCGTAGCCGCCGTCACCGATAATCATAGCAAAAAAGAGGGCGAAAAATACCAAGAACCAAAAACTTATGTCATATTCGGCATAGCCGGGTATAGTACCGAGCATCTTAAAAATCGGTGCAATGATACCTACAGGTTTGGGGTTTTTCACCAGCGTTGGGACCGGATCGTCATCCTCAGGATCTCTAACCATAAGTGCCCACCCGTTGCTCGACGCCGCTGATTTGATCCGACGCACCTGCGGCTCAGGAACGTAGCCGTCGATATGGGAGATACCAGAGTCGGCATCCATCGAGAGCTTTGCCTGCTCAAACTCCATCTCAGTGTCTATGCTATCTATTTTGCCCTGAACAACGTGCTTTTGGGCGGCAAGCGAATTGAACTCCGTTGAGAGGTCCCCTATTTGAGTCTGTACTTTATCAATCTGGGTACGGACCTCGGAAATGCCGGCGCTGGGTAATGATGTTTCCGCCGCACCCGCCAGTGCCTCGCCTACTACGACAACGTAAACGGCCGTTTTTCCTTTTTGAATAGTGAATGCCTGCACGGAAGAATCTAGAGACTCAAATTGCTCTTTTGTGAGGATGTATAGTCGAATGTCGATACCTTTCTCACGCAGTTTTACAATATCTTGCGGACTAAAATCGCCCCATGCGCTGAGCCTGCTTTTTTCCCGCTGCAATCGTTCAAGCTCATCGTAGAGATCTCTCACCGTATTTTGGATTTCCAAGATCCGGCGAATAAGAGACGACGGATCTTCTTCCCATCCCGCGGCATTTGCCGGACTTCCCGTGCCCTTATCAGGGAGAATAAGAAGCGCTCGCTGTGCAAGGGCTCTGGCGTCGGTCAGTGCTGATAGGCTCTCGCTATTGCCCCTTTTTATATCGAGATGCATTACGCCGAGGGTCCTCAGAAGCCCGAGGGTGTTTTCCACATCGGCGGTTAGCGTTATAAGGGAGAGTTTCTTCATTTCGACAATCATTCGTTACGATTCCCTCACTAGATTTCTTTTGGCGATTTTGCCCCTTACGACGCTTGCGGTTTGTTCATCGCCAAGGACTATACGGATCCGCCTGATGTTTTCCTTTGTTTCCGGTATCTTAATCTTCTCAAAAAGGTTTACTCGTTGGGTGGTAATCCGCAACTCGTATCTCAATCGATCCAATTGGCGGTTTAACACGTGTATTTCCGCATCAAGGGCGATGGCCTCCCTAAGAACCTCAATTCCTCGATCCACCCACAGTGGCAAAGTGATGAGGTTGTACGGTGACACCGCAAAACTGATGTCGTCAAAAACCGGAATGTCGACTCCCGCAATATTGCCAACGGATGTCGAAATGCTTCCGACCTTTAAGATATTGTCGATCGGCACATCCTCTCCAAAAACACGGATCCACGCCTGCAAACCATCTAAGAGCTCTTCCCGTTGCTGGATTTTTTTTCTTATCTCGGCTTCCACTTGACGGATAACGAGCTGCAACTGCTGTTTTTTTAGCATCAGAGTAGGAAGGTACCGCTCGAATCGCTTGAGCGCGTCTTTCTGTCGTTTGAGTTCGTTTTTCGTCAGCTTGATTTTTGCCATAGGTGCTGTAGCCTAATTTGGCCAGTACTCGTTAAGCAATTCAGAGCGAAGTCCGGTTTCCTCCGGTGTGAAGCAATCGGCAAGTATGGACCACCCTTTGTTCAATGCGTCTTCAAGACCAATGTTTAAAGACAGATCCATCAATTCACTTTCAAATATGTCGCCGTATTTTAGTAGCTTTTGGTCCCATTCTGACATTCGAAATCCCATGGAGCGTTTTTCGTGGGACTCAAGGCAAGATGCATAGAGCTTTATCATTGCATCCATCAAGGGACGATGATCACTGCGGGTTTTTGAGTTTACCATCTGCTTGAGACGCGATAATGATCCAAAGGGCTCGATTCTCCCGTTTCTCAGATAATATTGCCCTTCGGTAATATACCCGGTGTTATCAGGTACCGGATGAGTCACGTCATCACCCGGCATGGTCGTTGCGGCGAGGATGGTAATCGAACCGGCTCCCTCGAAATCCACGGCCTTTTCATACCTCGACGCCAACTGGCTGTACAAATCTCCTGGGTAGCCACGATTTGAAGGAACTTGCTCCATAGTTATCGAGATTTCTTTGAGGGCATCGGAGAAATTTGTCATATCAGTCAAAAGCACCAACACGCGCTTGCCTTTCAATGCAAATTTTTCGGCCACAGCCAGAGAGATATCGGGCACCATGAGACATTCAACCACCGGGTCAGAAGCTGTATGAATGAAAAAAATAGTGCGGGAAAGCGCCCCACCCTCCTCCAGTGACTCTCTGAAAAAAAGATAATCGTCAAACTTGAGACCGCATCCCCCGAGAACAATCATATCGACCTCAGCCTGCATCGCGATTCGTGCCAATAACTCATTATACGGCTCACCGGACACGGAGAAAATCGGCAGCTTTTGGCTTTCTACCAATGTGTTGAAAACGTCGATCATTGGCAGCCCGGTTCTTATCATTTTCCGCGGAATAATTCTTTTGGCAGGATTTACCGATGGTCCTCCTATCTCGATGAGATCCTCGGTAAGCGCCGGTCCATTATCTCTGGGAGTGCCGCCTCCGTTAAAAATCCTTCCCAGCAAATTGTCGGAGAAGGAGACCTGCATCGGATGGCCGATAAACCGCACCTCGTCCCCTGACGATATTCCCCGCCCACCTGCAAAAACCTGTAGGGAGACGAAATCTCTCGCCATTCGGATCACCTCGGCAAGTGATTCACCGTGTGAGGAGCGGACGGTCGCGAGCTCCCCGTAGCGAACTCCCTGCGCTTTCACGGTAATCACATTCCCGGATATATATTCTATTTTGCTATAGACCTTTCGCATCGTTGTGCGCTCCTCTTACCTAGGTACGTTCCGTCGGCTCGGCCGAAGCAAACTGCACTTCCTTCTTCTTGGCATCAAGCATAGCCCGTAACTCCCGCTCAACCTCTTTAAACTCATCAGATTGCCACTCTGCGACGTTGTAGTCCAAATGCTTCTGGCGCATCTGATAAAACCAGGAGCGGGCCTCATCCTTATCCTTGAGGTCCAGGTCAGCCTCGAGTATTTCGTGAACGAGGGAAAACACGCGATCCTGCCTCTCTATGCTTACCGACGCATCAACGGCATTAAAACTGTCCTGCTGCAAATACGCCGCATCCACATAATCGGACTTAAGAAAGACGATGTAGTCATCGAGACTCGTTCCCTCCTCTCCGACCACCTTCATCATTTGGCTTATCTCATCTCCCCTCATAAGTACATTGCGCACGATTCGCGTTTTCTCCGGTTGGATTGTGATGGGATATTTAGACCAGCTCTCCAGCGGATGAATGGCCGGATATTTCCGCGCTTCCGCTCGATCTTTCGAAAGACCGTGAAACGCTCCCACAACCTTGAGTGTGGCCTGGGTAACCGGTTCCTCAAAATTCCCGCCCGCGGGACTCACAGTTCCGCCGATAGTTACCGAGCCCTGTGTTCCATCGCGCAGTCTTACAACGCCTGCACGTTCATAAAATGACGCAATGACGGATTCCAGATACGCGGGGAAAGCCTCCTCTCCGGGTATCTCCTCGAGACGGCCCGACATTTCACGCATGGCCTGCGCCCACCTCGAGGTAGAATCCGCCAAGAGAAGCACGTTTAGTGCCATTTGCCGGTAATACTCGGCAAGAGTTACAGCCGTATACACCGATGCTTCTCGTGCAGCCACCGGCATTGAGCTCGTATTGCAAATAATGATTGTCCTTTCCATGAGAGATTTGCCGGTCCTGGGATCAAGAAGCTCGGGAAACTCGCGCAACGTTTCAACTACTTCCCCGGCTCGCTCTCCGCAGGCGGCTATAACCACTATGTCAATCTCAGCATTGCGGCTCGTTGCCTGCTGCAACACGGTTTTCCCGGCCCCGAAGGGACCCGGTATGCAATAGGTGCCTCCTTTTGCCACCGGCAAAAATGTATCGATAATTCTAATTTTGGTGGTCATCGGTTCGGTAGGACGTATTCTTTCAACGTATGTATCGACCGGCCGTTTTACCGGCCATTCAAACATCATAGTGACCGGGATGGCGTCGCCTCTCGGATCCTGCAACACCGCGACTGTATCCGCTACCGTATATTCTCCAGGTTCAACAATTGATTTTACCGAGTATGTCTCATAGAGGTTGAACGGCACCATGACGCGGTGCTCAAAAATGCCTTCCGGCACAGTGCCAAGGGTATCGGCCCTGACGACCGACTGCCCGACCGTTGCCTTTGGAGTAAAGTCCCACTTTTTGTCTATTGAAAGCGCACCGAGATAGATACCGCGATCGAGAAAAAAGCCGCACTGCTCCGCAAGCTCAGGAAGTGGGTTTTGAAGGCCGTCATAGATTTGCCCAAGGAGCCCCGGGCCGACGGTCACCGCAAGTAGCTCACTGGTGAACTCAACATCATCATTGATGCCTATGCCGCGTGTCATTTCAAACACCTGCATTTGAACTTCAGCCCCTTGAACTCTTATAACCTCGGATTTTAGCCGTCTGTCTCCCATCATGATGTAGCATACTTCATTCAGAGAGACCGGTCCTGATACTTCCGCGGTAACCATGTTGCCGTTTACGCCAATCACCTTGCCTTTTGTCATTGTGCTATCTCCAAAGCCTCTTCTAAATCACCGGCTATCTCGTTGTATGTCTCTTGAAAGCTCGCCGTTCCGCCATCTTGCGTAAATTGTGACCTTCTTTCCAGAATGGCTACTTTCAACAGGTAAATCAAAAGCTTTTCTATATCAAAGTAGTGCCCGACTTCCAGCTCATCTAAATATTTCCATCGCGCACGATCGATTATCTCCTCTCCCTCATGCGGCGATGCCTGCATCATTGCCTCACGCGCAATCTCAAAGGTTCCCAGCTCGCGGGGAGTTTCTTGATACTGTTCTATTTCCCAGCCAAGGGCCTGGGCGCGCAGTACGGCCAGGTCCGACCGGAGTGAGAGATCCCACTTCAGCCAGAGACGAAAATCATCAAGGGTATGCAGATTATCATCTTGGATATCATCTGCCAAAGCCTTTGCCGCCCGCTCCAGAAATCCAATTTCACGGGCGTTCACGTGCTCGCGGCAGAATGCCATGAGCTCAACTGATGACGGGAATGCTTCCGAATCAAAAAAAAGCTGTGGTAGAGCGGCGATTGCGAAGTAATATTGTGCCAACAGGTCCCCCCCTCAAGAAACCGCCTGCTGCAATATTTCCGTCAAACGTGGGTTTAGAAACTCAGACAGAACCGACGCGATTTCAGCAGGAGTAAAGTTGTAGTATGACGACCCGTCCTTCATTGAAACTCTGAATCCGCCGGCAAGGCCTGCACCGGCCCTGATCTCCATGCCGGCCTTCAGTTGCTGTGATAATTTGGACCGAAGGGATTGCTCAAGAGCGGCAAGATCTGTATCGGACAGAAGCACATTGATCTCTTTTGTCTCCTCTGTGGCCCATGAGCCCATCACTGTTGTTATGGCTTTTTCCAGCGCTTCTCCGGAAAGTGCCCTCTCAGACTCGGTTTGAATAACCGCACCAAAGACAGTGACAATTTGAGACTGCAAGCTCAGCAGCAGGTCCCTCGCCGCCTGGACAAGGGCGTCATTGCCGGTTTGCACGGATTGACTTTCTTTCTGCCTCGCCTCGTTTACGATTCTTTCAGCTTTCGCCGTTGCGTCGTCTACAATTTCTTTAGCTTTTTTTTCTGCTTCCTGTATAATTTTATCTGCCTTTTTCTCAGCAGCGGAAACACCTTCAGATTTTATCTTGTCTAAAAGCTCCTGTAGTTGAACATCCATAGATTCCTCTTGTGTCCCAATGTGCCAACATAATACCCAAGCATCTGGAGATAATCAAGGACGCGGGACCGCAGGCCGGCAAAACGATTTTGACGGTGTGCCGCGGCGGTGTCCCGTGACGGCACGCCGTGTCAGGTCCCCCAGATGCCGAGTGGGCTACGAGTTTTCGTCGTCGCTGTGAATATAAGCCGACACTTTGCTTAGCTTGCGTTTTACCAGCGCATAAACCGCTTCCGGGAAGTTTGACTTCTCAGTTTTTTCCCTAAACTCCACGTCGACATGTTCGACCATTTCATCGAGTGTTTTGAAACTGTCAACGTCAATCGTGTCGATGGATTTGAGAATCTGTTCGATACCCGAAATTTCGCTCTGCAATAATGTAAGATTTTCTAGAAAAACATAGTCCGTTATTTCATTATTTGCTTCACGTTGCTGATAGATCTTAGCCATCAGCAGCAAATCTTCCTCCAAATCCTCAAGTTCTATCTTAAGCACCTTGAGATATTTCTGATATTTTTCCCTCATATCTGTTTACTTCTCCCAAATGAAAGATCTCCAAAAATTTTGAATACCTCACCATCTTTTTGGACTTGGAGATTCTTGCCTGGAAAGTATTTTGGCAGTTCTTCACGAAGCCTTTTCACCACAGTTTCTTCAACCTGACGTTTGACGGTGACCGGCACGCTGCGCAGTGTGACCATATCTATGTCGATTACGTAGCCCCTGCCAAAGGTACTCCCAAATCCGGCCGAAAAGCTTGCACCGATATTGAACAAGCCGTCTTGCTCGCGGCTCGCCGTCATACCCCGGGGAGGCCTAGCGGGGTGCAATGGATAAAGTCTGCCGAATTTATCCTCGACCTCATCATCGATCATATCGAAAACTTTTTTCAAGTTGCCTTCCCACTCGGTGATTCGATCACTTTGCATGGACGACTACCATGAGACTTCCCAAACCACGGGATCTGTTGCAATCGTTACATCCGCAACATTGAACACGGCCGTAGCAGTTTTATCGCTGAACTCGCCGTGGGACGTGGCAACTACAGACAAAGGGGTACTAAGGGTATATTGAATGTGATAGTCCTTAAAAAAAGTTTCGATCATTTTCTTGCTATCCGGATCAAGCTCGACGTGATTCCCGCTAAAAATCTGATGGCGATATACGGTCCGCTCATCGGATGAGGTGATTTCAATTGCGCCAGGGCCGGTGCTTTGAAATAGCTCCGACAGGGCATCTACAGAATCAAAATCGATCTTGGCACTAACGTGGACCTCGGCAGAATCTTCTTCCATTTTGAAGGACCGCAAATCAAGGCCGTCTATGGCTGCGACGACTCGGTCAAAGTCCTCGCGGCTGATGGGAATTGTGTAAAAAGGTCTTTCTTCGTCTATAGTGCCCAGATGAATGAGAGCGCGCATCACGGAGTAGTCCAGCGTTATTCTGCCGCTATTATCCTTATTGAGCTCCACTTGCATCTCAACGCCGATACATGAGCACAGCAAAAATATGAAAATAACAACAGCTGGAATAATCAGCTCGCGAGACGGCTTATACATGCCGCGATTATATCTGCTTTTGACTTTTTGCCCAACCGTCAAATTCTTTATCCTTGGCCTCGGCTTCCTCAGGTTTATGCAAGCTTTACAATAGTTTTTCCAAACCCGCCGGATTCAGGGTGGGCAAAGTGATATTCACGGACCGATCTATGGTTTTTAAGATAATCATGGATCCCCTGCTTCAATATCCCCTCACCGTGCCCGTGGACGACCTCAAACTCAGAAAGGTTTGTCATAAGTGACCGATCAATTTGGCGGTCCAAGCTTTCCAGGGCCTCTGCCAATCTATACCCCCGCAGATCAAGGTGGTAGGTAGGGCCGGAAGTTTCTGTCTGCAAATTCACCTGTATTTTTCTCTCTCGTGGTTTGGCTACTACTATCCCGTGTACATCCGTCTCAGGAACGGTGATTTTCATCTTGTCCGTTGCCACCACCCAATATCCCTTCCGGGCGTTGCGTAGAACGGTTGCGCGGTGTCTGGAGGCGCCAACGAGGACCTCGTCGCCGACTTTTATCTCCTGATTTGTGCGCAATTCTTCTCCTACTTCAGATATTTCATCCTGCTCCTTCTCAGCGACTTCTTCAATTTCTGAAATGAAGTCCTTTACGGCCCTGGTTTTCTCTCGTGTAAGCTCACCTTCTCTTAAGTCTCTGACAAGGTTCTCGAGCTGACGTCTACTATCCTGAATCTGTTTGGTTAATTGCATATAGCCCTGTGAGCGAAGCTCATACTCACGCTGCTTGATTCTCAACGACCGCAAATCTACCTCTCGCACACGTTCTGTGAGGCCATCCTGTCGTTTTTCAAACTTGGTCTCCTTTGCCCGCAAATCGCGCTGTTTTTCCGTTATTTCTTTGATGATCTGGGCGACATCTGTGCTCTGGTCTTCTATATAATGCCTGGCTTTGGCAAGGATTTTATTGCTCATCCCGCTCCTCTCGGCAATATCGAGGGCGTGGCTTTCTCCCGGCAACCCTAAAATCACTGAAAAAGTGGGCTGATGGGTCTCCGCGTCAAACGTTACTGATGCATTGACAACGCCCTTGTGTGCAAATGCGTAATTCTTGAGAACGCTGTGATGAGTTGTAGCGATTAACGTCGATCCGCAATCGAGGAAATGATCCAGAAGCGCCATTGCTAATGCCGAACCTTCCTCGGGATCCGTACCGGAGCCAAGCTCATCGAGAAGGATTAGGGAATTGCCACTTGCCGAGCCGACAAAGCGGGAAATGTTTTTCATATGTCCGGAGAAAGTCGATAGAGATTCTTGTATCGATTGATCATCTCCGATATCGGCGAGCACATAGTCATAGAGCTGTATTGCCGATCCCTCATCAGCCGGAATGCACATGCCAAATTGGTTCATAAGGGCCAAAAGCCCGACGGTTTTCAAAGTTACGGTCTTGCCTCCCGCATTTGGTCCGGTGACAATAAGTATACGATTATCATCCTGGAGCTCCACGTCGATGGGCACAACATCTGAACCAAGAAGCGGATGACGCGCCCGCCTAAGCCGGAATCCACGTGCATGGTGTTCCGCCGGGTTGCAGCCATGACGGCGGGCATATCGAGCCTTTGCTAAAAGAGCATCAACATCACTCGAGATGTTTTGTAGATAGAGAAGGTCCTCGCGATGATCTCGAATCTTGCCCGTGCATTTTTTTACTATTTTGGCCACCTCAATGTGATATTCATGGTCCAAAAACGCGAGCTGATTGTTCTTTTCAACAATATCAAATGGCTCAAGAAAAACCGTCGCTCCGGAGGCGGATACCTCTCTCACTACTCCACGGACTTTCCCCTTTGAGCTCGTTTTAAGGGGAAGCACTAGTCTGCCGTCCTTTTGAGTGGGTACATTGGTTTGCCAAGCCGATGCATACTCCTGTAAATAGCCTGTTGCGAGGGCTGCCAACTCCTGTTGTGCGCTCCTTATTCTCCTCCGTATTCCTTTGAGCTCCGGGAGATTCTCTCGGATTGGACCGTCCTCTTCAAAATACGAAAAAACAAATTGTGAAAGAGAATCGCACTCTGGCGAGTTAATGTAATCCTCTGCAAGCGGGCTCTGCTCCCCGTCTCCCATTGGTTTTGTGACAAACCTGAAAAGCGATCGCCAGCCTTTTACGAACTTCGCAACGGCCACTATCTGCTCAGGATCAAGGACCGCTCCTTCCTTGCTGATCCGTTCAAGAGCATTTGTGATGGACGGTAGAACTATGTCCGGATATTGAATGTTTCCTTCCAACAACCTTTTCAGATACCAGACACGATCCAACACTGGCTTTATCTGCTTCCAATTAGAGTAAAACTTCTGCTGTGTTATCCGTTGGGCTCCCTCCTCCCCAATACAGTTGGCCGCTACCCTTTCGCGTATCTGCTCAAACTCCAGAAGCTCTATGCTATGGTTGTCCATTATGTTCCGTTCTCGCCCTCATTGAGTCGAGGATCCTAAGATAACTTTCATATCTATCAACGTGAATATCTCCCCGCTGTACTGCATCCATCACCGCGCAACCGGGCTCGTGATCGTGCGTGCACTTTGTCAAAAGGCAGTCATCCTTCATGGCGCATAGATCAGGGAAAAAAAAAGTGAGATCCGACAATTCAATTTCCACAATCTCAAACTCTCGAATGCCCGGAGTATCCACGATCCAGCCGCCTTCCGGATTGTCAATTAGCACACCGTGTCGCGTAGTATGGGTTCCGCGATTATATTTATTCGATATTTCCCCTACTTTACGGTTCAAGCCGGGTAACACCGCGTTTAGCACAGAAGTTTTTCCCACCCCTGATTGGCCGACAAAGACCGAGCGCGTTTTCCGCACTAGGCGCCGCACCTTGTTGATGTTGGACCCATTACGTGCGGAGCATTTGAGAACCTGACATCCAGTTTGTTGAAATACGCGAAGTCTCTCTTCTATAGTCCGAGACACTCCTAAATCAGCTTTGTTTAGGATCACGACGAGGGGAAGTTTCTCAATTTCGCAGGTAACCTGAATCCTGTCGATAAACCTAGGACGGAAAGGCGGAGACTCAGGTGAGGCAATGCATACCACTACATCAAGGTTTGCGGCCATGGTCTGAGGCCGTTTTCTCTTGTTGTTCCATCTGCTGAACTCTGTATTGCGTTCACCTCTCGATACAATTTGTACCGCCCCTGAAGAATCGAAATGAACGCCTACCTGGTCTCCCGGAGCAAGTGGCGCGTAGGACTTGCCGGTGCCCTTGAGAACCTTCCCTTTGATTACGCATTCAAAGGTTTGATTATCCAGACCAATTTTATACCGGTTATTGATTCCGTATAATACCGTTGCCCTTGCTGTATTCAAGTTGTCCTTGGAAAGCAAATCCAAATCGCCCTGCACTCCCACCCAATTCCGCAAATCGACAATCCGTACGACGGGGCAAAGAGCCCTCGCCAGATCATCCTCTAGAAAAACTAAATTCGCGCATCCGCCACCCACCTTGCCTACGGCAAACCCTAGACGCCGGAATCAAGGTACACAACGGGGCTTTCTGAGCACGTTAGTCGCTAAAAAGACCATCAAAATTATTACGGGCACCGTCCTTTTTTTTCTGCTTATCATTCCGGTGTCCGGAACTACCCGAAGCGTCTAGTGAAAAATAATCGCAAAAGTTAACTTTGTCCTTTTCCCGCACAGGCTCTCCTATGGTCTCCCTGCAATCCCACTGCGCGCCTTGAGAATAGAATCTGCAATTCAAACATGCCTTTGCCGCTTTGCCGCAGCCGGGACAGATCGAAGTTCTATATACCCGTTCAAAAACAAGCTCCGATCCGCAGGAGAAACACGCCGCCATTTAAAAATTATATCATGCGTGCCGATGGCGGCTCAAGCAGTCCGTTGAGCCAACAGCCAAAGGAGACCTTGGCCGCCGGGAAACCTCGGATATATGTCCTCATATGCTCCTCCTTGTAACGCGAACTCATTTTATGTATTTTTCTGTCGGAGGTTGGTTGTGTTTAGCGTGAAGCCCTGCGAGATTGCCCAATGCCGGAACCCGGCCCTCACGGGTCCCCAGACCGGCGATGCTCTTCTTTGCATGCAGCACGTTGCCAATCCCGAGCAGTCGCTTGAAAAAATCTGCATAATGCTTGAGTCAACCACTGAAGTTTTAGATCTGTGCTTTCAGGGTGCAGCTATATCTGATCTGGTGCTGAGAAACAGACAATTCACTGAATGCTCGTTTTCACGCGGCGCGTTTACAAATGTAGATTTTTCCGCCTCCCGCTTTAGGCTGTGCTTTTTTGATTTCTGCACTTTTGATTCTTGCGCATTCAAAAAGACGGATATTAAATATTCGGTGTTTGCGGGCTCACGATTCACCAACTGTGATTTTTCATCATCTGATATTTTGCATTGTAATTACAATGGTATTCATGCCACCTCCAGTTCATTCACGGAATCTGACTTATACTTCTCTTCTTTTAGCGGATCGGAGCTGCGGCAGACGTCTTTTGTGGACTGTAACCTAAAAAAGGTGAGGTTTAACGGATCGCGCCGTGCCGATGTGTCTTTTAAGTACTCCAATTATGAGGCCGCCGATTTCGGCGAGGATTGAGAGAGCATGAAAGTGTTTTTCCATTTTTCAGTGGCCGGCTTTTCAAATTCCTATTTACTTGGCCCGGATACTGGCGGAGATGCAATTCTCATCGATCCGGGAGTAATGGATGGTGCACTGTTAAACCTAGTCGAGGGCAAAGGATATTACGTTCGAGACATTCTTTTTACTCACAGCCACACGAGTCATGTTAGCGGATTGCGTACAATAATGAAGATTTATGATTGCACGATTTATGCCGCCGCGGATCAGATCGTGGGCTTCCCGTGCAACAGGCTATCGGGTGGCGATACAATCGAGCTGTCCGGTTTTACGGTCGGAGCGTTGTCGGTGAGAGGACATTCGAGGGATTCAATAGTCTATGTGATTGATAACTGCTTATTTACCGGTGATGTGATGGGCGCCGGAACTATTGGCTCTACGCCCAATGGATATGCCCAAGAATTACTCATAAACCAAATTCGCCAGGAGATTTTTGCGTTGAAAGACCAATATTCCCTCTTCCCGGGGCATGGTGCCCCGTCCACGTTGGAGGTTGAGCGCACCCTCAATCCCCGTTTTCTATAAGCCGTCGATAGTGCTATTTTGACAACAGTTGGTGTAATAATTTTCTGAAATGCGAAGGCAGAGGAGCGCGAAATGTTCGGGGAGGTTCGTTCTCCTGTGTGCAGATAGTGAGAGAATATGAATGGAGCATAAGCTGTGCGGCGGGGAATCTTCGGTCTTTTCTGCCGTATTTGGCGTCCCCAAAGATCGGATGTCCAATATGGGCCATATGCACGCGTAGCTGGTGCGTCCTTCCGGTTTTCGGCTTCAGAGCGACGAGCGTATAGGTCTCCATTCTTTTTAACACTTTATATAGTGTCTCTGCGTTCTTTCCGTGTGCCTCCGTTGCGGAGAATTTTTTCCTGTGCCGGCGGTCTCGAGCGATTTTTGTTTTTATTGTTCCCCGGCCGTTTGCTATTCGACCTTTTACCAGCGCATAATACTTTTTTGACACCGTTCTCTTTTTGAATTGCCCTGACAAAAAGCTCTGGACCTCGGGCGATTTTGCGGCGATAATCACGCCCGAGGTATCTTTGTCCAAGCGGTGTACTACGCCTGGACGCGGCGTTTCAGCAGGAAAGGCGTCAATTACCTCGCGGCAGTGGTGGAGTATTCCCTGGATCAGTGTCCCGGAATGATTACCGGCAGCAGGATGAACTACCACTCCAGAAGGCTTGTTTAAAACCAAGATCATTGAATCCTCATAGATAATGTCTAGTTCCATTGGTTCAGGTGCAAACATCGGAGCTTCAGGCTCCGTAAAAGCCACCATAATATGGTCACCCGGGTAAACGCTTTTTGAGAGCCGCGCGGGACTTCCATTTATTGTCACTTCAATATTTCGNTGTTGGATCTGACTCCGACTGCACAACCGCAAAACCTCCGCAATATAGCGATCGACCCTCAATTTGTTTTCCAAGAAATCGTCGACAGTTACCTCAATGATTTCCTTTTCTCTATTCACGAGATTCAGGTTCCAGCCTGTCGAGGATAAGGTCAACCACGGACGCGGCGACCGAAAGTACCGCGCCGCAAACTAAGAGCCATATTTTCTCATTGGTGTTGAAATCCCCAAACTCGATAGCCATTGTGCCTGCAGCACCGTCCTGTTGGAAAAGAGACTTCAAAAGACGGAATCCCTCATACGACAGAGTTGTAAACACCATGGTGATTGGGAAAGACCCGATTAAAACAATCTCAGCCCTTCTCACCTGATGAAGCCACTCAGGAAACTCATCATGCGAATACGGCAGGTATTCTTCCTCTCCTTCTGCGCTGTTTTCAGAGTCCGCTTGGGCCGCGAGCGTGGTGTTTATGACCGCCACAAGTATCAACAGAATCGCAATTAAGCGACGGCTCACTGTCTCTCTCCAAATAAAACCGACCCAAGCCGGATCCGAGTAGCGCCTTCCTCGACCGCCCAGATAAAATCCGAAGACATTCCCATGGAGAGCGTGTCAAAGCTCGGCCGGCCAATTCTCGCAGACAGCCTTTCAAAGAGATCACGCAGATTGGCAAAAGCCGATCGCACCACAATTTCATCGCTGGTAAATGGTCCAATTGTCATCAATCCTCTGATTTTTAGCATCTTCAGATTTAGTAAATCATCCAGAGACCGGTACAGATCTTCATCAGTCCTAAAACCCGATTTAGATAGCTCCCCCCGACGTATTCACTTCAAGTAGAACATCGATTGGTCGTTTTTTTACTAGACAATGTCTCTCGAGCGCCGCGGCAGTTTCAATCTTGTCGATAGATTCAACGCAATCAAAAAGATCTACAGCCATCTTTGCCTTATTCCTCTGTAAGTGGCCAATCATATGGAGATGCGCTTTATCAGGCTTGGGGCTGAATTTTTGGGCCGCTTCTTGCACCCGGTTCTCACCAAAGAGCTTAATTCCTGCTTCGAGCGCGTTAACAATACGGTTTTTCTCAACCGTCTTGGTCGCTGCGAGTATTTCAATACTGTCCGGATTTCTTCCAGCCCTATTTGCGGCTTTTGAAATTTCGGTCTTTATAAAAGCGATATTTGATTCAATGGATGCCATCGCCACATGGTACCATAAATGACACGCGGCCCTCAACTTGGTCAAACCGTCGGCTCTGGCTTACCGCGGCAGATGGTCGATGATTGACTTTTGATATGATCTGGCATACCTTCTGCCTAGAAATCAAACACTGGATGGTGANAAAATGAGCGGTGAAACCTGGTCTAGTCGGCAGACGTCTACCTGGAGGAATAAGGTGGGCTTGGCGGAAATGTTGAAGGGCGGCGTCATTATGGACGTAACCAACGCGAAAGAGGCCACAATAGCAGAGGATGCAGGCGCCGCAGCCGTAATGGCTCTTGAGCGCGTCCCGGCGGATATCCGAGCTCAGGGCGGGGTAGCCCGCATGTCGGATCCCAAAAAGATCAAAGAGATACAGCAGGCGGTTTCCATACCTGTAATGGCAAAATGCAGGATTGGTCATTTTGCGGAAGCACAGATATTGCAGGCGCTCAAGGTTGATTTTATAGATGAGAGCGAGGTACTAACGCCCGCTGATGAGAGATTTCATGTGGAAAAACGCCAATTTGACGTACCGTTCGTCTGCGGGTGCAGAGATCTTGGCGAGGCATTGCGGAGGATTGGTGAGGGAGCCGCAATGATAAGGACAAAAGGCGAGGCGGGAACCGGCAATATTATTGAAGCTGTGCGGCACATGCGCACAGTTATGGATGGGATGAGACGGCTTCAAGGCCTGCCAAAAGAGGAGCTAATGACCGAGGCTAAAAATCTCGGTGCCCCATACGATTTGATTATGGAAATATCGGAAACTGGCAAGCTCCCGGTGCCGAATTTCTCAGCCGGCGGAATTGCCACACCTGCTGATGCATCACTAATGATGCAGCTCGGAGCAGAGTCGGTATTTGTAGGATCCGGCATTTTTAAGTCAAGCGCTCCGGAAAAGCGTGCCAAGGCTATTGTTGAAGCGGTGACATATTGCAATGACGCCGAGAGGCTGGCTGAAATCTCAATGGATCTTGGCGAACCAATGCCCGGTATTGACATGAACGATATAGATGAAAAAGAGCTCTTAGCTACGAGGGGCTGGTAGGGGCCAACCCAGGGTATTTCGGGAATCATGACACATATTGGTATTTTCTCATTCCAGGGAGACTTTGAAAAACATGAGCGGATGGTTTTGGGTCTCGGAGCAAAAGCCACGCTTATGCGATCAGCGGCCGAGCTGGCTCATGTCGACGGCGTTATTATACCGGGCGGCGAAAGTACAACCATTGGCAAGCTCATGCACGCATACGGCGTTCTTGGGCCGTTACGATCAAAAATCGATGAGGGGATGCCGGTTTTTGGCACGTGTGCGGGCTTGATTCTCCTCGGTCCTCACGTAGTGGAAAAAAATCAATTTCGATTGGGTGCCTTGGATATCGAGGTGGAGCGAAACGCCTATGGCCGGCAGGTGGACAGCTTTGAAGCCGACATAACGATTGATATTTTTGGCGCCCCTTCTATTCGAGGCGTTTTTATTCGTGCGCCGATTGTCAGATCCGTGAGCAACGGCATAAGGGTGCTCGCCTCACACGAGCAGCACCCGGTCCTCCTTAGGAAGGAAAATATACTCGCCTCTAGTTTCCATCCAGAATTGACAGACGATCCGCGGGTGCACGAATATTTCCTTTCCTTTATAAATTAAGTATATGGTTGGAATCCTTTTTGACGCCGGCGATACTCTCGCCAGACCTAAGAGCGGGCATTGGTTTATTCCCCCAAGGTTTTGGGAAATCCTCAGCCGGCATGGCACGGTGTCGCCAAGCCGTGAATCTCTCTTGACCGCTTTGAAAGACGCCATGCCTTTTCTCGACGCAAACCATAGTATTCAGACCGAGAAAGAAGAGTTTGGGCAATTCATAGAGTATTATGACATTGTTTTACGCACCCTCTCTATATCCGATGCAACTTCCAAAATTGCCCAAGATCTATCCCACGACATGGTCTATAATGACGACAAATTTGTCTTTTTTTCTGATACTCTCGACTCTATAGAGAGGCTTTTTCAAAAAGGCTATCGGCTGGGAATACTTTCCAACACTTGGCCGTCACTGCGGCGAGTTTTTGCGAATGCCGGGCTGCTTTCTTATTTTGAAATATTTGTTGTGTCTGCGGAGGTAGGTTGCTATAAGCCGGCGGCGCAAATCTATCGACATGCTGTGGAGCAAATCGAATTGCCGGTTGAAGATATTATTTTTATAGATGACCTCGTAGCCAATTTGCAGCCTGCAGGGGCTATGGGTATTCGGACAATATTAATCAGCAGATATGGACCCTGCACGCGCGACGGTATTGAGTGTGTAAATGATCTTGAAGAACTCATTAAGCTAGTGTAGAGTCCCCAGACTTCTTAAAACAGGCAAAAAAAACAGAAAAAAATGGAAAAATCCCCCGATGCCGCTATTGTTCTCTGTGTAAGAATTTTACCGTTTATGCCAAGGAGGAAGTATGAAACCAAGATTATTGCTTTTCTCAGCAATTGTGATGACCATGGCAATGCACGTGTTTGCACAGAATACCGATATCCCTTTTGTGGATGTTACCAAAGCGAGAGAAGATATTTCGGCATTGCAGGCAGAAAACCAAGACTTAACGACGAAATCGGACGCCATTTCAATTGAAATCCAAAGTTTGGAGACAGACACAGAGGGATGGCAACAAAAGCTATTTTTCCTTCTTCCTCTGCTCGAGAAAGTGGTAGTAAAAAATGGGGACCTGTATGCTACTATTTCAAGAATTATCGATCCGCAGATGAAACAGAGAGGCGTTGATGCTCTGGAGAAAAATAGAGCACTACGGAAAGACCTTGAAGATAAACAACAGGAGCTCGAAGGTTTAATCGCTACCGCCGATGAAGCGAAGGAAAAGAAGACCACTCTACTGAATACTTACACTCAAAAAATCCTGCGAAATAAGGACAGCATCACCCTCCTCGAGGCCGCAATCGCAAAAACCGAGACACAGAATGCCATAGTAATGGAGTATATAGAAAGCGTTGAGACGTTCCTTGAAGAAGCTCGAGGGCTGCTTGACACTGAGCTTTAATACCTATCTGACTTTGCGGTCGCGCTCAAGCGGACCCCGCCGGTTCCAACCAGGTTCCGGCGGGGTTTCTTAGCCGCCTTATTGGAGACGAAGGCCTCCTCGTGCCACGTTCGGCTTTTCTGCTGCGTCACATCTTGGATAGCTATTTCGTCGGAGCTGCTATTGACAGCCCATTGGAAACAGCATTCGCCTGATTTGCCGGCCCATTTATCCGTTGCGGACCAGATGACTGCGGTACCGGCCTTGAATACTCGTCAAAAGCTCTTCGTATTTCCACATCATCGCAGTGAATTATCAGCGAAGCTACGTCAAGAATTAGGGTTATCTCCTGACCATCGAAAAAGCAGCCATACACGACCGGATGCGGAAGTGGTATCGGTAGAAGCCGCTGTGCATCCGCCTGGATTTCTCTTTCTTCAAAGACGGCATCAATGAGTATATATCCTCTGAACGTCCCGTTTTTTAGCAGAATAGCACGGGCCCTGCGGCCCGGTGGAGCACCGAAATAACCGGAAAGATCCACGACCGGAATAAGCCGGCCATCTCCGGCAACGACACCCAATGGAATGCTCCGGCGCCCGGGTACTTGCGTAAAGTCGGGTACGTCCACAGTCTCCTCGATCTCCACGGAAGGTATTGCGTACCGTGCGCTGGCTGCCTTAATCTCCACGACGGCGAGGGAAGCGTTTTGAAAACGGCCTGCAATGCCGGAGTTGAGCCGGTATTGCAGGTTGCTGCCGACCGGTTTTGCGGTGTGGCCAAGGGATAATTCGTTTATGTCAAGCACCGGCAGTACGGCATTATCAACAATCACGGCTTGCTTCAACCAAGGCGCTCTTAGCAATTTCGGCAGCGGTACCGTAGCGCCGTTTGTTTCCGTTTCTGAAATGGAGTCGGCCGGCATAGCCAGTTCCTGGTTACCCTTCATAAGCAGAATGTCGGAATTATCCGAATCTGCGCTGTACCCGGCTGAAACGCGAAGGTCAACCACGGGTACTATTCGATCCTCTATCAGTACAATCCCAGCGAGGAACTCGGGGAAAAACGGTACCTTAGCGACCGGGGCGTGCGGCGCCGGTACTCGCATCACGGTATTTACATCCCCGGCAAAAGAATATCCACCGACGACATATGGAATGTATTTCCCTGACGGCTCAGTCTTTTTATTCCGCTTTTTTTTGATCGCGGGTTGCCCAATTGCACCATTTGAGCACGCCTTGAGTACGGCCGTACCGTCGAGCACGGGGATGAGCGAATTGGCGATCACTGCGGCAGATTTTATCAAAGAAGTCCGGATATGAAGAGGGAAATCATAAACACAGTCGTCTTCTACTTGATGAATACCAATGGATCCATTAAAAAAAAACCCGGCGATCTTATTCGAATCTCCGAGCAGTAATGCATGGCTTTGCGATTCTCTAGAGCTTTCCTCTACTCCCATGCAGGCCCCGATATCGACTAGGTATTTTATCTCATTATCAATGACAACAGCCACGTGCACCCTGTCAAAACTATATCTAGATATGTTCCTATGCTCGGAATCGACATCGACTTGTCCCTTCCACATGCAAAAAGGCATGCCGGATTGCTCAAAGAGAATGATTTCCTTCATATAATTAGAATTAATAGCGCAATAATTACGAATTTCTCCCTTAATTTTCAATTCGGCTGCCGGCACACCCTCGGTGGGATGACAATATTCAAACTCCTCGACAATAGGATTCACATAGACTGCCGACATGGGTAAAGTGCTTTTGGGGGAAGAAAATGAGAAGATTATGTGCCATTGCAGGTGTGTTGCTTTCTGTCGGGGCATCAGTTTTTGCCTTTGAGGACATTTCTGGAACCTATGAGTGCGTGGCTGTTTTCCAGCAAGGTGAGTTCTCAAAGCCATCGGAATCGGCAATCCTGATTAAGGATATGGTGATTCGTCGGCTTGAATACGGGTTCGGAATCACTTTTACTGCTCTTGAAGTAGGAACGGAAGTCAAAGAAAAAGAAGTTATTACGAATGTCATTTTCTCAGACGGTGATAGGTATCTTATTAATTTCGACTGGCATCAGCGTAATTATGGGTTGATAGAACCGTTTCCTTTGGAGGGTTACCTCGCATTTGGATTCTCCCGCGGACCTTTTCTGCCGAATATTGGTTATGAAAAGACCGAAATAGTTTTTGTCATGAGGAAGATCCGTTAGGCCCGAGGTGGAGCTGATGGGCGATACTGGACTTGGTTTCCTCGATTCGACGTCGTGTCTCGTCGCGGAAGCCCGCCTCACTCGTTGAAGACTACATCCTGTAGCCTTCCCGCTCCCTACGCGGTCGCGGCACTCGCCCGGTTCAAGTCCAGTATCCTTTACAAAAAAACCCAGGGGACCAACCCCAAATGGATTGTCCCCTGGTATGGGCGGTACTGGACTTGAACCAGTGACTTCCTGCTTGTAAGGCAGGCGCTCTAGCCAACTGAGCTAATCGCCCGTGGCGAGCAAATTAGCACATGGGAAAGAGTTCGTCAATATTTGGCCGATTGGGAAAGGGAGTTGCCGTATTAGCTCTACCATGACGGATTCCACCTGCGCGCGCCGCTGCGCGCGCCGCTGCGCGCGCAGCCAATCCCTTTTCCACTCCGGGGTGATATGTTATTATGCCGGGCAGGATTTTATTCGTATACTAATATCACTGCGCCTTCTAATCATGTAACTCACCGTTTCCTCAATAATAAGGGAAGACAGGGATGACACTTCAATCTTTGCGAAATATCGGCATCATTGCCCATATAGATGCCGGGAAAACAACAACGACGGAACGTATTCTCTACTACACGGGGAAAAGCCACAGGATTGGTGAGGTGGATGACGGTGAGGCTACCATGGACTGGATGGCCCAAGAGCAAAATCGAGGAATAACCATTACTTCCGCCGCGACTACGGCATATTGGCAGGACTATCAAATCAATATTATAGACACCCCCGGTCACGTTGATTTTACCGCGGAGGTTGAGCGCTCTCTCCGTGTTCTCGATGGTGCCGTTGGGATATTCTGTGCGGTGAGCGGAGTGGAGCCCCAGTCTGAAACTGTATGGCATCAGTCGGATCGTTATCATGTGCCGCGCATAGCCTACATCAACAAAATGGATAGAATCGGCGCCGATTTTTTTGCGGTCAAAAATGAGATTGAGGAAAAACTCGGCGCAACCACTCTCCTACTTCAGATCCCAGTTGGGGCGGAGTCAGAGTTTGTTGGCATCATTGATCTTCTTTCCATGCAGGAAATTCGCTTCGATGAAAATACCTATGGCACGGATCTCTCATACGGGCCAATCGATGAGAATCACAGAGAGCTTGCCGAAGAATGGCGGGAGAAACTGATCGATGGGGTATCTCACTATTCGGATGATATCACTGAACTATTCCTTGACGGAAAAGAAGTTCCCGTTGACATAATCAAAACCGTCGTGCGAGATCAGACAATACTAGGAAATCTCACACCGGTATTCTGCGGAGCATCCTTAAAGAATATTGGTGTGCAACCGCTGCTAGATGCAATTGTCGATTATCTACCCAGTCCCCTCGATGTACCGCCAATTGTTGGAGCACATGCAAAAACTGAAGAAGATGTAACTGTTAATGCCGACGAGTCAGGCCCTCCAATTGCCCTTGTTTTCAAAATACAGACCGATAGAGAAGCTGGTAACCTTTCCTTCATTCGGATGTATTCCGGAAGCATTAAACGAAACTCCGCGGTATACAATGTCGATAAACGGAAAAAGGAACGGGCCAATAGGATTTTGCGGATGCATGCAAATCGTCATGACCAGATTGATCGCATATCTGCCGGAGATATTGCCGTGGTTATCGGTTTTAAGTTCTCGCAAACCGGCGATACCATTGGAAGTGAAGGTCACCAGGTTATTCTGGAACAGATGCATTTTCCTGAACCGGTGATTTCGGTCGCAATTGAGCCAAGGACTCTTTCAGATCGCGATAAGCTCAAGAACATTCTCGAAATGCTGAAGCTGGAAGATCCAACCTTTACCGTACACGATGATGAAGAAACCGGACAGCTCGTAATATCGGGAATGGGAGAGCTGCATCTTGATGTTTTGGTAACCCGCATAACTAACGACTATAAAATCGAGGCAAGAATAGGCAATCCGCAGGTTACCTACCGGGAGTCAATTCTAAAATCTCTGAAACACACTGAGCGCTACCACCGGGTTTTAGCCGGCAAGGAGCATGAAGCGGTGGTATCACTCAAGGTAGAGCCGTTTGAGCGAGGTACGGGAAATCAGTTCGCCAGCAATGTGACAAAGGATGAATTGCCTCAAGAACTCATCGATGCGGTCGAGCGGGGCGTTAGAGGCGGATTTTCTTCGGGGATAATGTACGGATATCCGGTGTATGACGTTGGAGTCACGTTTATAGGAGCCGAGTATAATGAAGAAAAAGCATCTCCCATATCATTTGAAGCTGCGGGGACACTCGGTTTTGATGCAGCGTGCCGGAAAGCGGATCCGGTTCTCCTTGAGCCGGTTATGCATGTTGATGTCATGACACCAAGGGACTACGTGGGAGAGGTTATCAGCCACCTAACGTCGCGCGGCGGTGTTATTGTAAATCTGGAGAGCCGCACTACTATAGAACACATACGCTCCGAGGCGCCGCTTGCCCAGATGTTTGGATATTCAACTGCACTACGGAGCATGACCCAGGGCCGGGGTACCTTTGCCATGGAGTTTTCGCATTTCAAGAAAAAAGAGGGCGGATTATGACGGACTCATTAGGCGTGCCGCGTAAGTAGCAATAACAATGACCGATTTTTAAAGGCGTCAGGTTGACATCTGAATTAGGAATCACTATCATATCCAATCCCAAATACAGCTTGATGAGGAGATATTATGAGCTTTCCCACGAATGCCATTCGAAATATAGCAATTGCCGGACATGGTGGCACTGGAAAGACTACTCTTTTTGAAAACCTTCTCTACACAGGTGGAACAATACCCCGGCCGGAGACGGTGTCATCGGGCAAAACCGTAAGTGACTTTACCGATGAAGAGGTTGAGCGAAATATCTCGATTCATCTCGCTTTAGGAAACACTGAATGGAATAACAACCTTATAAATATCATTGATACCCCCGGTGCTTCGGATTTTATTGGAGAGGTAGTCGCGGCCTTCAGAACGTCTGAATCCGCTGTGATAGTTGTTGGCGCAAAAGAGGGCGTGCAGATAGAAACGGTGAAGCTTTGGCGCCGTCTCAATTCGAGAAATAAACCACGAGTTGCGTTTATCAACAAGCTTGATACTGAAAGGGCCGATTTTGATGAGCCCCTGGCGGATCTGCGCGACAAGTTCGATCGGACGTTCGTGCCGATTACCATTCCGATTGCCGGTGCCGAGGGGTTTCGAGGTATAATTGACTTGATTGAAAATAAAGCCTATTTCATTCCGGGTGAAGCGAAGGAAGAGGCGACTGATGTTCCGGAGGACATGAAGGACGGCGTAGAAGAACATCGGATGGCCCTTATAGAAGCTGCCGCTGAAGGTGACGACGCACTCATGGAAAAATACTTTGAAGAAGAGACTCTTTCAGAGGATGAAATTCGGCAAGGGTTAAAGGCCGCATATGCCGACAACAAATTGGTGCCCGTATTCTGCGGCGCGGCGGAATTGTGCTCCGGAGTGGCGCCACTTCTCAGTTTCTTTTCTGCCACCGCACCCGACCCTTCTCAGACAGTAGAAATCGCTGATGAAGGCGGAGAGGCCGAGAAAGAGGTAACGGTTGACTCATCGGGAGACCCTTCATGCTACAGTTTTAAAACGAGTATCGATCAATTTTCTGGAAAGCTCTCCTTTGTAAAGGTAATTACGGGATCTCTCAAATCTGACATAGATTCATACATAGCAAATAAAAGCACTCGGCAAAAGATCGGCAAGCTTTTTAGAGCTGTTGGAAAAACTCTCGTAGATGCTGATGAGTTACAGGCGGGTGACATCGGAGTGCTTACCAAGATTGATGCCTTGGAAACAGGCTATACCCTCTGCAGCCAAGATCAACCGGTCACTTATGGATCGCTGCGGGTTCCCCAGCCGGTTCACTCAGTTGCCATATTTGCAGAAAGCAAAAAAGATGAAGACAAAATGAATCAGTTCTTGCAGAGATCGGCTGAAGAAGATACTACGTTTACGCTGAATTACGACGCAGAAACAAAACAGACTGTGATTTCGGGCATGGGTGAGCTCCATATCAACATGATCTTGGACAGAATAAAGGAAAAACAACATATCGAGATCGGTACAAAAGTGCCAAAGGTCCCATATCGGGAGACAATTACAAAGTCTTCCGATGCCGAATATACCCATAAAAAGCAGACCGGCGGACACGGCCAATATGGGCGCGTGGTGCTGCAGATCAAACCACTACAACGTGGCGAGCAGTATGAGTTTGAAAACTCAATAAAAGGCGGCTCCATCTCGCGGGGATATATTCCGGGAGTGGAAAAAGGAATACTGGAAGCGATGGAATCCGGCATTCTTGCCGGATTCCCGGTAGTCGATCTGGGCGCGTCGGTGGTGGACGGAAAAGAGCATCCGGTCGATTCGTCGGAGATGTCATTTAAATTAGCGTCAAAGGGCGCACTTATGGCCGCAATGGAGAAGGCATCGCCGGTGTTGCTTGAGCCGGTCGCCATTTTGCACGTATATACTAATGAAGATCATGTGGGAGACATACTTTCAGATCTTAGCTCGAGGAGAGGGNGAGTTCTTGGTCAAGAGTCAATCGGCGGCGGGATTTCTAAGATTGATGCTCAAGTTCCCCAAGCGGAGTTGTTGCGATATTCAATTGATTTGCGCTCCATTACATCAGGCACAGCTTCATTTGAAATGGAGTTTAGTCACTACAGCCCGATTTCCGGCAGAATTGCCGACGACGTAATTAAGACGGCTAAGGCGGATAAAGCGGCAGCGAATTGATTTAGGTCTTTCGCTACCGTTTTTTCATGGGCATATAGTCCTGTTCTTCCGCCACGTTTCGATATGCCGGGCGTATTATCCGACCTCCGTGCACCACTTCCTCCAGACGATGGGCGCACCAACCGGCAATCCGCGCAATAGCAAAAATCGGCGTGTATAGCGGACTCGGGATGTTCAATAGCTCGTAAACAAATCCTGAATAAAAATCTACATTTGGGGCCATTACCTTCCGAGCGCCTTTGATGGAAGCAAATACCTCGGGAGCAAGCCGTTCAACAGCGTAATATAAGTTCAGCTCTTTTTCTTTGCCGTTTTCTTTGGCGAGTCGTTCAGCCTTCTTTTTTAGAAGCACTGCTCGCGGATCAGAAAGGGTATACACCGAATGACCGAGACCGTAGATAAGCCCGGTTCTGTCGTAGGCTTCTTTTTTTAGGACTTTTTCTAGATAATCAGCCACGTCGGCATCTCTGTCCCATCGTTCAACATTTGCTTTTAAATCTTCTATCATCCCGATGACTTTTATATTTGCTCCGCCATGCCGTGACCCTTTCAGCGATCCTATGGCCGCGGCTATAGCTGAATACGTGTCCGTGTCTGTTGATGAAACCACGTGAATAGTAAATGCAGAATTATTACCTCCCCCGTGCTCCGCATGCAATACAAAACACAGGTCAAGGAGCTCCGACTCGAGACGATTGTATACTGGCTGTGGGCGGATGAGGTAAAGAAAGTTTTCAGCAGTGCATAATTCGGGCTGAGGTCTGTGGATAAAAAGGCTTTCATGATCGTAGTTATGCCTTTTGGCCTGGTAGGCATAGGCTACCATAGTTGGAAAAAGAGCGATGAGATTTATGCATTGGAGATAGATGCTCTTCAGGCTTCTGTCCTCAGGATCAGGGTCGTAGGAATAATATGCGAGCACGCTCCGGGCAAGATTATTCATTACGTCAGGACTTGGAGCCTTGAGGATCATGTCCTCGGTAAATGTGTCGGGCAATTCCCTTTTGCGGCTCAGCATAAATGAAAACTCCTGCAATTCCTGATCTCTGGGCAGCCTGCCGAAAAGGAGAAGAAATGCGGTTTCCTCGTACCCGTACCGTTTGTCCTCCTGAAAACCATTTACCATGTCGTTAACCCGTAACCCCCGATAACGCAAGCGACCTTCTACGGGTACCGTATCACCTTCATCTACAATATAACCATGTACGTCGCCAATTTCGGTCAGCCCCACAACGACTCCGCTACCATCGGCGTTTCGCAAGCCGCGTTTTACATTATGTTTTGCGTATGCGTCTTCATTAAATGCGGTACTGTGCAAAATTTCCGGTGCATATTTATCCAGAAACTCGTTGTCCCTGTTGTCCATCTCTGCTCCTCAGCCTTTAGACATGGCGGAAAAAGTATGATAAGCCGACGTGTTTGAGTTAAGTTCTATCATAATATGTATATTTATGCATTTAATCAAGTATAAAATTACGATTTTCAGAAAGTTGACAGTTAAAATCTCTTCCGTCATCTATATCTTGATAAAAAAAATTTCGCGTATAGCATGATTTAGATTCATCCCCTTCTCTTCAAAGCGCGTTCTCGGTCGCCAGGAGATGGGCAACGCGTATCCACCATTCCCTGATGTTTTATACGGATTTGTCAGCAATTCCTCATGGTTGCACGCTGCGAGAATCTCAGCCGCATAAGAATCCCAATCACTCACGGCATAAAAATATCCACCAGGTTTCAGTTTTGCGCAGGCGAGATTAAGGAACGGCGGCTTTATGAGCCTCCGTTTGTGATGTCGCTTTTTAGGCCATGGATCAGGGAAAAACACATGGATACCTGATAGGCTTGCATCAGGAGCCATCTGTAAAAACACTTCCGAGGCGTCATGGGCAATAATCCGGACGTTTCTCAGGTTTCGATCCCTTATTTCGCTTAGCAGCTTGCCTATGCCGGCCTTAAATACTTCGATACAAATATAGTAGTTCTTGGGGTTATTTTGGGCGATTTTCGCGGTGGCAATGCCCATGCCAAAACCGACCTCAATGATGATGTCAGGACCAGCGTTTTCTCGGAACGTCCGACCAAAAAAGATTGAGAAATCGACACATTGGGGAGTAAACGGTATGCAATACCTGTCTGATAATTCGTCGAAGGCGCGTTGCTGCGATTTGCTGATTCTTCCGCCGCGCGTCACGTAGCTTCTGATTTTTCGAGGGAAGACAGCGTTTTTGTCAGAACTCATACGAGAGCTTCCAAACGCTCCCGGAGAAACTCTGATTTTTCGGCAAGTCCTATTTTTCCGACTTGCACTTTGAGAACGTTGGGTCGTTTCGGGTCGGGTTTCACCGTACCCTTGCTCTCCTGAATCAGGCGCATCGCTTTGTCCACGGAAATATCTGCAACACGCGCAAACTCGACTTCAACATCCCCACTCCGCTCTTTCATACTACTGATTCCAAGCTTCCTGCAGAGAATTCGTATCTCTGCGAGGGACATAAGGCTCTGCGCCTGATCCGGCAACGGGCCAAACCTATCGATGAGCTCCGAGTATACTCCCTCCAGCTCCTCCTCGGAAGAAATGGCGGCAATTTTTTTATATACCTCCATTTTTTCCACGGATTCCTCTATATATCTGTCCGGAATATAGCCGGAATACTCGAGCTCGAGGTATACCTCAATCGGCGCCGAGGTTTCTTCCTCGTCCATCGACCGTATTGCCTCATCGAGAAGCCGGATATACATGTCAAAACCGACGGAAAGAATATCGCCGTGCTGTTGCCGGCCCAGCAGATTCCCGGCGCCCCGTACCTCCAAGTCTTTCAGCGCCACCTTGAACCCCGAGCCCAATTCCGTGTGATCTGAGATNATCTGCAGACGCTTCATCGCAATCTCGCTCAGAGAACGCTCCCCGGGATAGAGCAGATAGGCAAACGCCATTTTGTCTGACCGGCCGACCCGGCCTCTTAGTTGATATAGCTGGGATATGCCATACATATCCGCCCGATCTATGATGATGGTATTGACGTTGGGAATATCGATCCCATTCTCTATGATAGTTGTTGCGGCAAGCACCTGTATCCCGCCATGGATAAACCTATGCATAATGTCTTCGAGCTCGGTGCTTCTCATCTGACCGTGGGCCACTTCCACAATGGCCTCGGGGACCATGAGCTCAATAAATCGCCTGATGTTGATGAGGGTTTCCACCCGGTTGTGCAGGTAGAACACCTGTCCCCCGCGAGCCATTTCTTTTCTTATTGCCTCCGCCACAAGGCCTTCATCAAACTCGCGGATATAGGTTTCTATCGGGCGTCTATTATGCGGCGGCGTGGTAAGGAGAGACATGTCCCGTAGTTTTAATAATGACATATGAAGGGTTCTCGGAATCGGCGTAGCCGATAATGTCATGCAGTCGACGCTTGTCTTGAGCTCTTTAAGCCGCTCTTTATCCTTCACCCCAAAACGCTGCTCCTCATCCACCACCAGCAATCCAAGGTTTTTGAAACCAACATCTTTCTGAAGCAAACGATGAGTGCCAATCAGAATGTCGATCTCACCGTTTTTCACAAGCTCAATGATTTTCTTCTGCTCTGACTTTTGAACAAATCGAGAAATCATCCGGATTTCCACGGGGTAACGGCTGTAACGTTCAACAAAAGTCTCGTAGTGCTGCTCTACAAGAATCGTGGTGGGTGCGAGAAATGCGACCTGCTTCCCCCCTGTAACTGCTTTGAAAGCTGCGCGCATGGCGACCTCAGTCTTTCCGTAGCCCACGTCACCACAGACAAGCCTATCCATCGGCTCGGGCTTCTCCATGTCGGCCTTCACTTCCTCAATACATCTGATCTGATCCTCGGTCTCCTCGTACGGGAAAGTGGCCTCAAACTCGATTTGCCAATCTGTGTCCAGCGGAAAGGCAAAGCCCTGGGCAAGCTTGCGTTTTGAGTAAAGAGCAATCAATCGCTCCGCAAGATCCTCAACCGACCGCCGCACCCGGCTTTTTCTACTCTCCCAGGCTTTGCCACCTATTTTATCAAGCCTAGGAGCGTGCCCTTGCTGGCCGATATAACGCTGGACCAGATTGACTTGTTCTATAGGAATAAAAAGGGTTTCGTCATCTGCATACTGCAATTGAATATAATCCCGCTCCGTGCCTACAGCTTTGATCCGCTCAATACCCTTAAACCTGCCGATTCCGTAGTTGACGTGGACGACAAAATCCCCGGGGTTGAGCTCCACAAACGTGTCGATGGCCGAGCTCTTGGCGGTTTTCACGGAGCGGGGACGCCTTTTTCTCCTGCCAAATATCTCATCCTCTTGAATCGCAATAATTTTTACGTCGGGAAGGAGAAATCCGTGGGAGATTGTTGCCGGTATAACTTCTAGCTCCAAGTCGTCCATCAAATGGGAGATTCGGTTCGCCTGAGCTTCCGTATCGGCAAAAATTTTTATGTCGTACCCAGTGTCGTGGAATCGCGTAAGCTCTTCTTTCAAATAGTCGATATTGCCAAAAAACGATCGTGGGCCCTCGTAGGGGAAAGTAATCCGTGTAGTGTCGCTCTGAGGGCTTTTAATCGCCGGGAACTTTACAAGCTTGTGCTGATTATAGGGCAGCGAAGTAAAATCAAGGAGTAGCTTATCCACCGGAGGAACAAAGAAGTCTACGGAAATGCGCCTTTTAATATAAAGCTCTCGATATTCCTTAGAAAGCGATTCATAACTGCTTGCCAGATGCTCATCGTGCAGAAAGAACACAAACGCATCCTCCGGCATATAGTCCAGTAAGCTTGATCCTGTCTCAAAACTCGCCGGAAAGAGCATCGATTCCCCGCTAAACTCCTCACCTTCGGCCAACTGGGCGACATACTGCCATGTGGCTTCCGGCACATCTTTTCGGCTCTTGAGGTATTGCGATAGGGAAACAATCCGGTCATCGGTCCACGCGATTTCCCGCGTGGGGAAAATAGTAATACGATCGATTGTTGATGATGATGCTTGCGTCAGGGGATTAAAAAGCCTGACCGCCTCAACTTCCTCAAAATCGAATATCACCCTCACCGCCTCTTCCATACCCGGAAGAAACACGTCGAGCACCTCGCCGCGGAGGGCAAACTCCCCATGAACCGATACTTGGGGCACTCTCAAATATCCGATTTTCGCCAAATGCTGTTCTGCGGCAATTGGATCGAGCTCAATCCCAATTTCAATTGAAATGCTTAAGGATTTGACGAAGCTCGGTGGCGGAAGGGGGGTGAGGTACCCGCGAAGCGGGGCTACAGCAACAATATTTCTGCTGTTTATCAAGTCATCCAAGACGTTTAAGCGCTGGCCAACCACCGACGCTTGCGGCTCGCCTTCGCCGTACGGTGCAATGCCGTACCACGGAAACAACTTTGCGTTGCTGTCGGTATGATCAAGATCCGAAAGAACGGCATCAGCTTCTTTTTCCGTTGGTGCTACCAGCAAAGACGGCTTATGGTTTAATTGATGTAGCTTGGCGATGAGGAGAGCAAGATAGATACCTTTAGGTCCCTCGATTTCGCACGGAAACTGCTTTTCTACGATTTTTTTCAGGAGTTCCTTGTACGGCCGCTGATTCTTGATATGGTCGGCAAGCTGTTTTAAGAATAAGGTTATCATGCATTATTCCGAAGATAAAAATGGATGCACGTTTGCAAACGCCGCAATCCAACTACCCTACCGGGGAGTATTCGTTTTGAAAAAAGCCTTCGTGTTGTTTGTATTGATATCAATTCTCGTTGGACCGGTTTTCCCCCAGGTAAATCCGGGGATAGAGTTCACAATTCGATATTTTGATAAATCAATTTACTTTCCTGACAGCCGTATACTCGTAAGAGCGGAAATCTACAACAATTCAGCTCAAACATACCGATTTAAAGCATCCCCGCAACGGGCTTTTACACTGGATTTTTCTGTGAAAACCCTCGCGAATGAGTCGCTAGAGCACGCGCAGCAATTTATCATAGACCGCAACTCCGATCAACCTGTCCTGTATCGGGACTTCAGCCTCGAGCCAGGTGAGCGCTACGCGATTGTCGAAGATGTCACGAGATATATCCGGATCGCAAGACCGGGTGTATATATCATCAGGGCAAGCTATTTCCCCGAGCTATATACTGACCCTTTGTCGCGGTTCATTTCGTCAAATATGTTAACTCTCTCTGTACAAGCCGGCTCGACTGAAGATGTCCCGGAGACGATTATCGATAGAGAAACGGGGGCAGTGTTGCGCCAGCTTCCGATCCCACCGGATGAAGTCGTTGAGTACGCCTTATCGGCTCGGCAAAAAGCCGATTGGGATAAATTTTTTCTTTACATCGATATTGAGGGTCTATATCTGCAAGACAGGGGGCGCGAGAATAGTTACAAACGGTGGTCATCAGATCAGGAGCGCAGAACGGCGCTTCATGTCTATCGTGAACGCTTAACCGATGATGGGAATTCTGATGAGTTTATCCTGCTCCCGAACTCTTTCACAATTCAGAAAACTAGCTATACTCCCACGGAAGCGTCAGTGATTGTCATTGAAAAATTCGCCTACACTGGCTATACAGAGGTGAAACAATTTACTTATTTTCTTCGACGCCGAGACAGGATTTGGACAATTTTTAACTACGAGGTGCAAAACGTGAGGACCGAATAGTACCAAGATGAAGATTCTTCTGGTAGCGGATAAAGACTCCACTCGTGAAACCTTGCTCAAGCATCTCAAACCGAGAGGCTTGGATCTTATTCATTATCGAAATCCAATTAAAGCTATGGATAATATCGATGAAATCGAGCCGGACTTGGTCTTTTTCAGCGCGGAAGATTTTCCGCGGCATTGGAAGCCGTTTATTCAGCTCATGCGAGAATCGTTTACCAGCGAGCAAACGTTCTTTGTATTGCTGAAGGGCGAGGTATTTTCATTTGATGAAGCCGCAAAGGCGCAGCACCTTGAGGTCAACGGAATTATCAAGGAAGATCTCGAGGATCGCAAGGAGTTCCGGCGGCTCGAGGAACTGTTGGTCAAATACTCACGGTTGGAAGAGACACGGGACGGATTGCGCTATATTCCTGAAGACCATGATAAGTTGGAGTTTGTATTTTCGCACCCGGAGACCTTCGCTCTAATCACCGGCGCGATTTTTGACCTGTCGGAGACCGGTATTGCGTTTGATCCAGATGATGCCGTTATTACACAAGATATTCAAACGGACGCCATAATTCAGCACGCAACACTCAAGATTGAAGACGATCAACTGGCTTGCAGCTGCATCGTGGTAAGGAATGACGGAAGACTCGTACTTCATTTTGTAGATCTTGCAGAAACTCAGCAGGATACTATCGTCTCATTTATCGAAAGAAAGCCTGAACGAGAACTCAAAAGCGCGCTTCGGGCTGACGTTCCTCAACTATAGCAAGGAAAGAAACCCGGCTACGCAAAGTAATACACTCTCGGACCATCACGTCAAAACGAATGTGGTATCAGATAGAAATGAACACTATAATTGTAAATAGACTGAAAAGTCGAGGTGGTGAACCATGAGCGTTAGAAAGTATCTTGAGTCCAAACCCCTATCAACATTAGCAAAGTATGATACGCGCGCGGACCTGCCCCGAGAAGCCGTCCCATTTTCCGGAACACCCCGAAAACATCCGTATGACGATGAAAAAATGCTTATAGTGCTTGACCCATTTAGCTCAAATACCATGTTTCATGAGTTTCAGATTGACGATATTGTCCACGTAGATGATCTACCGCACCGTGTAACAGAATCAGGGGAATCTATAGGGATGGTGAAAATCTGGGTCAAACGCGGCAGCATTGGTATGCAATACCAGCCGTTTGAGGTATCGGACCCCCTCAAGTTCTTTCGTGATAGCGAAATCTTACGGCAGGCAGTTTCAGAGGATGGCCGGTGAGTTATGCAGTCGAGACCGACGGATATGTAGAATGCCGGCTGTGTCCACACGGTTGCCGGATCGCCCCGGGGCACTCAGGTATCTGCAGGGTGAGGTCCAATGAGGCGGGGGTGCTCGCCCTCCCCTATTTTGGCATTGCATCCGGTGTGTCGATGGATCCAATAGAAAAAAAGCCCCTTTATCACTTTTACCCCGGGAGATCGATACTCTCGATTGGATTTTATGGCTGTAATTTAAGATGTCCGTTCTGCCAAAACTATGATATTTCTCAGAGAGTTACGCCGCAAAAAGCACCAATTTCTCCTGGCGAGCTCGTGGATATTGCCCTGGGGCGAAACTCGGTAGGAATCGCATACACCTACTCGGAATCCGTTGTCCATTTTGAATATGTGGTTGAGGCAGCAAAAATAGCCAGACGACAGGGCTTAAAAAATGTTCTGGTAAGTAACGGCTTTCTCAATCCGGAGCCCGCCGCAGAGCTATTGGACCTTATGGACGCCGCAAATATCGATCTGAAATCTTTTTCCGACGATTTCTATGAGAAGGAGTTAAAAGGGGCCTTGGGCCCGGTACTCGAATTTATCAAACTCGCCTCAAAGCGAGTTTTTCTCGAGGTTACAACGCTCATCATCCCCGGCAAAAATGATAGCAAAGAGGAGATTTCTGAAATTGCCGGCTTTTTGGGAGCTATAGACAGGGGGATTCCTCTCCATCTTTCATGCTACTATCCGACGTACAAGTATTCCATACAGGCCACAGCGCCTGAGACAGTGTATCTATTGGCAGAAATTGCGCGTGACAAACTCCATTTTGTATATGCGGGAAACGTCGGAGGAGTGGAGACGAATACCATGTGCCCTTCGTGCAATAGTCTTCTGGTCCAAAGGCGCGGGTACTATACGGAGTGGGTCGGTATAAGCAGGGAGCGGTGCAAGGCGTGTGGAACCGAGGTCCGAATCCCAGGAGTGTGATCTGCGGTAGGATGCAGATATTAAGGAGAAAATGTGATGTTTGAGTTTGTTCACCATGTGGCGTATGCAGTTGACGATATGGACAAGATTATCAATGATTTTGAGAGCTTGTTTGGCCTAGAGCTAAAAGAGAGAAAGACAGTAAGCAACGGCACGACGTTTGAGATGGCAACGTTTCAATGCGGAGAAACAATTATCGAGTTTCAGCGACCGATCGATTATCCCGAGCTCGAGAAGTTCCTCAAAGACCGTGGCCCGGGATTGACCCACGTGGGCTACGGCGTCAGAAACCTGCCGGAAAAGATGAAGGAGCTCGAGAAAAAAGGAATTAAGTTTAACGGAGACGCGGCGACTGCACCGACCGGCTGGCTTATCTCAAACTTCAGCTTTGAGGATGGGCAATTAGCCTACTTTGACGATCCTTATCACGACGATCACCTCGCGGACGCAGACTCTAAATAGCAACGGCAACAGGTCAAGGGCCGGCGCACCGCTCGTGTATAAAAAACGATAAGTGTTCATGTAGTTTGTAGCGAGGATCGTCAATCCGGGTATACGATGTCACCCGATCCGTCGTTAATCACGTACGATTCCTCGGCCTGAGCATAGTCGACAATAACATCAAGGGCCCCGCCGACGGAGCTACCACCCCCGCCGGCGGCATATTCGGCGGCGATGACCTGGTCTACCACCCACGCGTACTGCTCCGGGGTGATATACCCACTCAGGTATGCAACTGTCTCCTGCTGAAACCCGCCCCACACCTCCTCTACGATACCGGCAAATTGCATGATTATGGCCAACTGCTGCATCGGATTAGCCTCATTCCAAGCCCGGTTGATGGTGGCCCAGATAATGTCCGCCACGCTGACGACGGCCTTGGTCTCATGGTCGACCTCGTCCCAGACATAGACCCAAAAATCGATCATCCGGGCCTGCCCGAGAGGACCTATCTGGATCCCGGTACCCTCTACCGCGAGAAGCTGATTAAAACCCCACACGCAGTATTGCGCGAGCGCCAGAACGTCGCGCTCCGTAACCCGGCCATCTCCCCAGCCCGGAGGGACCGGGACAACGGCCAGAGTCGAACCTTCAGGTCCAAGGTCCGCCATCACCTGGTCAAAGACTTCAGTGGCGGGTTTCACCGGGCGTTTTTGCTGAGCGTTGGTGGAAAACGGCCGCGTGGCGATGTTGAAAAGCAACAATCCGACGCAGATTAGGAAAAAAAAACGGCCACGCATGAGCGCCTCCTTAGCGAGGGAAAATGGAACTTTCTAGTAAGGTATCATCTTGTTGGCATATTCTACAATATTGGGCTGAAAACGATTCTAGTACTTTCCCCTTAAATCCCTGATGATGCTGTCTACCGACGCTACCCTCGTTTTTTCGTTGTAAGGATATATTTGGCTCGTTTCAAGTGGACAGGCAATGAATGCTGCGTCTGCGTTGAGATCTTTAGAACAGTGAAAGAACCCGGCGCCGACTTTCGGGGAGGCAGAAGCCTTGCATTCTACCGCAACGCGTTGTTGGCCGCGTGCAAGCAGCAGGTCAACTTCTGCGCCATCAGATGTTCGGTAGAAATGCGGCTGCCATTCCGGCAGGCCAGTAATGATTTGTTCGACCGCATAAGACTCCCACGACTGACCAAACACCGGGTGCCCCATCAGGGTGTTGAATGAGTCGATCTCTAGCAGCGAGTGGAGGATACCGGTATCGCGAATAAAAATCTTGGGGGACTTGACGAGGCGCTTCTTCACGTTCGCCCGATAAGGACGTAAAATCCTGACCATAAATGTCTTCTCGAGGATCTCAGTATATGACCTGAGTGTTGATCCAGTAACGCCCAACGACTCGCCAAGCTTATGCCAATTGGAGAGAATGTGCTTTGCCAGAGTCGATTTCCCACACTGCCGTGGACCGACTATCGCCACCACTGGATACTGATCGAGCAAGTCGATGGCTGCTGCCTCGTCAAACCGAGGGACGTACATGCAACGAGCATCCTGCGAGAAGAGTCCTTTTGTCAATAAAGTCTGTAATTCCGTAGATGGAATGCAGATTTACAGATTCTTGGCAGTGGCGAAATAGCACCGGGACGCCTACGTCGGAAAGTGGCATTGTGAGCATGAACGGCCGCCGGAGGACTTCGGCATAGAGGGGCTGCGCCAATTGACACATTGTTTCCTCCGATCTAAAAAATACTCGCCAGAAATCCGCCGTCGACAGGCAGTGTGATGCCGGTGATGAATCCGGCTGCCGAAGAACAGAGGAATAGCACGGCGCCCACCATTTCATCTGGCTGCGCCCACCGATGCATCGGTGTCCGCTTAATGATGGCGGCGTTGAGCTCCTGGTTTGCACGCGCCTTTTCCGTTAGATTCGTCACCACCCATCCGGGAGCTATCGCATTGATCCGTATACCGTCTCCGGCCCACGCGGCCGCAAGTGACTTTGTCAGCGAAACGATCGCCGTCTTGGAAGCGCTGTATGCCGGCACTCGCTCGAAGCCAAAGTAACTGGTCATCGAGGCAACGTTAATCACCGATCCGTTCGATTCCTTGAGTCGGGGAAATGCCGCATGTATTGCCCGCTGTGTGCCGAGCAAGTTGACGCGCATGATAAGCTCGAAGCCTTTCGGCTCGTATTCTTGCTCTCGAAGCGCGGTGCCGGCCGCATTAACGAGAACGTCGATGCGTTTTAAGCCGCCGATGAAGGCGTCCACCGCCCCGCCATCCTCGACACGAAGCTGGTGATAGGAGAGACCTGAAAGATCATGCGGATAGTCGGCCAACCCGGTCCGAGTTCCGGTGATCGCGACGTCGGCGCCGGCGGCTTGAAAGGCCCTAGCTATGGATAGACCAATGCCGTTTGATCCTCCTGTTACAATGATTTTCTGATCCGAGAAGTCGAAAGAAATTTTGCCGGCCATTTTTGCTCCTAGTGGATCCCCACGGGCATGCCCGTGGCACCATTTCAGAATTCAAGCTTCTCTTGACCTGAATCCTGCTTCCCCTGCCACCTCACATACCTAATTCAGGCCGTCCCGCAACGATCTGAGCGGAGACCTCCCCCCTGAGCCGCGCCGGTAACGTCACGGGCGAGCTGATTTTTTTCTGGCGGCGGTCAGCGAACAATAGCCTTTTCTTATTCTTTTCTTTCCTTTCCGACCTTCAGGATAGCGCCAACTCGATAAACTCATCGGATTTATACTTGATAATCTTTGCAAGGTTGGTAGCAATTCGTATGAGGAGAAATTCCCCCGTCGCTTTTTCCAATCCTCGTAGATGGTGTTGCCTCCACCCCTTGTTTTTCTGGTCATCCCCATGTAGTGGCTCTACCAACCCCTGGCGCTTCATATAGATTTCTCGCCCCTTATCCGAGCTCAGTTTCTCACGCATCTTCTCCCGGTACTCTTCGCGCAGATCAACTTGAAGCGAACGTTGTTTTCCTTTCGTGCATTTCTCTTTCAAAGGACACTCACCACATCCTGTTCCAATATACTTCTCAACCTCGGCTCCCTGGCCGTTCTTTACCACTCCTACATATTCCATCGCATGGCCTGCAGGGCAGGTGTAATTCCCCTCATCATCTTTGGTGAAATCTTCATGGCCATAGCGTTTCTTTTCCGATGCATCTTTCTTTGAGTTTTCAAACATCCGGTCAGGGACATAGAACTCCTCATCCCTCTCTTCTTCGACCTTTTTAAGAATATCGTAATCGCAAAACCCGCAATCGGCACTCACTGCCTCATGCTCACCTCCGGTGTTCTCTATAGACGCATCTACCATCTCCAGTAGATCTTCCGGTCGGTCACTGCCTTGGGTCGTTTGCACCGCCGTGACAACCCCGTACTTTCCATCCGTCCCACTCTGGTGGTTATAACTCGGCTTGCTGGTCCCATCCTTGTGGCTCATCACCGGCGCGTCTACGTCGCTCATGTTCAGCCGTTTCTCTTCATCTCCAAGCGCCTCGAGTTCCTTCTGAAACTCACCAAGCTCTTCAAGTTTCTTTGATAGCCGTCCTACCCGTTTCTCTTTGGTTTCCTCCGGGAAATACTCGTCCACCTCTTTCGATAGCAGCTTTTCGATTCCCATTTTCACTTTCTCGTACTCTTTCTTCAGTCCCTTGAGGTTCTTGCTCTTTCTGAAGTTCGCATTCGCTTGGATCTTCTGCCCATCAATCGCCATGTGCTCAAAGCCAATCATTCCAAGTTCCTTGCACAGCATCACAATTTGCGCAAACAATCCTCCAAGTTTTTCTATATGCCAAAGCCTGAAGGTATTGATCGTGCGGAAGTTCGGCACTTGCCCGGCGGCTAGGTATATGAAATCGGCTCGGTTGATTACACAATCCCAAATGGTCCTACTGCTCATTATCCCGACGTAGTAGGCATAGAACAGCACCTTCAACATCATTTTCGGATGATACGCCGGATTCCCTTCATCCGAATACCGTTCATAGAGCTCCCTCAGATCCAGCCTCTCAATAATGAGATCAATAATAGCAGCCGGGTGGTTTTCTTCTAGAAAAGTCTTCTTGGAAACGGGCACGAAAAAATCTTGATTCTGATCGTATGCACGGAAATTGCTCTTCTCGCTATCTGCTACCGGTTCCACAGTAGACGCCCTTTGGCGTATATTCTCCATCCGCGCTTGATCCATCGCTTCCTGCATCTCTTCAGTAATCTTGAACAGCTCTATTTCGCTATTTTCATTGCGAATCTCGACATGCGTCTTGTCTTTTGACATTATCTCCCCCCCAGTGGACGAGAGAGAATTTTATCACATTGGGCTGTAAATGTATATCTTTTTATGTGACTGCATCATAATGCCTTCGCTGCATGCAAACGCCTAGTTGCGGGACGGCCTGAATTGTCCATCCGTAGATGGCCGCATTGCCGTAAACCGTATCGTCGGCCGTGTTTTTGTCTCTGGCTCGGAGCTGAACCGTATGTGGTCCCTGCGCGAGCGCCGATATGTCGTGGTACCAAGATACCAAAGTGCCGATGTTCGCCGGCGGATCCGAAACCGCTATCCAGCCGTTGTTGTCGTTGGGGTAACCTGCGGCGCCTGGGTTTGGATTCAGACGTATCTGAACGCCGGTGGCGCCCACTCCGTCATCATCTTCAATGTTGCCCGTTACCCGGGCGTTTCTGCCCAGGGCGTTGTCCGCCGCTCCTACCACGAGGTTTGTCAGGTCGATGGTAGGTCGATCGGTTGTCTGGTCCACAGTCAAGTTCAAAGTTTGGTACGTGGATTGATTTCCCGACACATCTTCAGTGACCGCCACGACCTTATACGCGCCGGTAGGCGCAACAGGGCTGGTGTCGAGAACATAGCTCCACACCAACGACGCGCCGAGATCCGTCCACGACGGGTCAGTCAAGGCCGGAGGCGTTGCCGCCAGCAGCCCGTGCCACAGGTAGGTTTTTGTAAGCTGTCTGTTGTCATCCACCTCTCCGCGGACCGTGACCGAGCCGTTCACCGTCGATGCCGCCGGCGGCTGCGTAAATGCCAGACCTCAGTAAATTCCCGGTAAAATGGCGAAACTACTCCCAAGTTGAATGCTCTGATTTGTTCGCTAAAAACAAGCTTGGCGCTGGTCTACAGCTC
>NZCE01000007.1:8567-13799 GCA_002688185.1 Spirochaetales bacterium | reverse complement strand
ATGTGGAGAAGCCGTCTCAAGATGAACATTAAGAGTACCGGGCTGATCCAGATAAGCCTCACAATCCACATCACCGCCTCTACCAGCACAATAGTGCCAAACCACGACCAGCCACGTAAAATTAGAACGGTAATAAAAAGAATGTCAACGATACCGGTAATGCGGACCGCCAAACGTTTCTGATCGTTCATCGAGCTTCCTGAAAGGTATCGTAAAATGAAACCAGCCCTCCGCCCATAGTGTCGCGGCGGAAGACCGGCAAGATTCGCATCAGAATAAAGGATCTATTTGACGTAGATTCTATGAATAATACCGTCCCAAGAATAGCCGTTGACGGGATGCGGGAAGATATTGCCCCAGTTGGTTTTATATGCATGCATGGTCGCGAGATTTACGGTATACGCCCACGGGATTTGCTCCATCCACGTCCTCTGGATCTTTTCGAAGCCGCTTTTTCTCTGATCTTCATCGAGGGTTAGATTTGCCTCATCCCAGGCAGCATCCACATAGGATTCCCACTCCCGCCGGGGAGAGTCTTGGTTGGGCTCGATCATGTGCAAGTTCCCACGAGACGGATAAACGTTAGAGCCGCTCACCGGGTCTATGGAACCGGTAAGCCCGATGATAATCAGCTCCCAATCGTAGGTTGACACCAGCTTTGTCACCAGCGAGTTGAAATCTTCAGGCTTGAAGGTGATGTCTATGCCGATCTTTTTTGCTTCTTGGGCTATCATTTCACCGATGGCTTCCCGTGTTGAGTTGCCGCTGTTCGTATTGAGAACCAGGGCAATTTTATTGCCGCTGGGATCTTCACGGAAACCGTCACCATCTCTGTCCTTGTAATCGATCTCGTCAAGGAGCTGCTTTGCGGTCTCAGGATCGTATTTGAACGCCGCATCATCCACACCGTCCCAATAGTACGGTGAAAACCTTGGGATAAACGAATACTGAGGATACCCGAAACCGTAGGCAACGTTGTTGATAATTGTCTCACGGTCAATAAGATGGGCGATTGAGCGGCGAAATTTCTGATTTGATAGCCACTCGAGCTTTGGACCGGATATGCCCGCATCCTCTTCGCCTTCGATTGGGTTCTGGTTAAACGTGATAAAATTGGTTCCCGTGGCGGGTCCCACGTTATATAGCTCGAAATCGAGGGCCTCTTTTTCGTCAAGGAGTACGGCGTAGTCCTCTCCTCTGAGACCGTAGAAATCGAGCTCGCCGGAGAGAAATTTCTCGAGCTGGGTGTCCTGGTCCTCTACAATCAATATTACAAACTCGTCGATGTATGGAAGCTGAACACCGTTTTCATCTTTCTCGTAGTAATTTGGATTGGGAGTCATCACTATCTTCTGGCTGGAAACATACTCCTTGAGGAGAAAAGGACCGCACCCGACGATCTGCGTGACATCACTGTCAACTCCCCAGAATGCGTTAAACTCTTCGATTCCCCCTTCGTCGATTATCGGCTTTACAATATGTTTCGGCACAGGCTGGAAAGTCGACATGTTGAACGCACCGGCGTACACTTCCGGTAGCACGAGTCTCACCGTCTGCGAATCCACGGCAATGACGTCGGCTATTTCTTCACCGACATAATACGCATCCGATGTGCTGCCCTGCACCCCCTCCATAAACGAGACTTCCTTTGAATAAGCAAAATCCTCTGCGGTCAGCGGCGTGCCGTCGGACCATTTCAGGTTGTCCCGGAGCTTGTACGTGATAATTTTCTGATCCTGCGAGATGGTCCAACTCTCGGCCAACCACGGTTCCCACTCCAGGGTCATCTGGTTTCTCCGTACAAGAGCGCCGTACATGCGATTAATAATGGCAGTACTCGACGTCTCATCCGCGACTATCAGGTTGAACGTCTTTGGATCATTAAAACCAGAAAAGACAAAACGACCGCCTTTTTTTCCTGCCTCATACCCCGTGTACTCAATGTCCACCATCCCCTCAAACTGAGAAGCGGTGGCTTCCTCTACAACTACTTCCTCACCGGGACCCGCAAACAGCGGTGCGAGTGAAACCGCCAGAAAGAGGGTGAGACCGAACGTGAATGTTTTTTTCATGAAACGAACCTCCGATATAAATGTGTTAATATAGCACTATACTAGAGTGTTCCGGCGGTTGTCAAATTGCCGATTTTCTATCACAGTGGCCGAGAGGATATACATGTTCAGACTATACCTGGCGTTGCGAAAAAAAAATGACAATGAGATTGAGCTTCATCTGCCCATAGGATTCAGGATCATGTTTCTCGCAATTGTGATCTTTTTGGTAGCCAGCATGGTCTCAACCGGCTCTTCCTCGACGATGGCCTTGATCCTCACGGCTTTTTCCGTGCTTGCAGGACTGTACAAAGAACAGTGGAGCTTCAACAGAGCGACCGGGGTGATAGAACATCAATCAGGGCTCCTCTTTCCCTATCGCAGCAAAAAATTAAATATGTCGGATGTGGAGAGCTTTATCCTTTCCTATACATCGGGCGCGTCACGAGAATCCATTCTCGACCAAGATAGTAGAAAAGTCGATTACGACACCAAACTCAATCACAGAGCGAAAATGAAATCAGTTATCTCGTTCGGGCTGATGACAAAATCGGGCACGGCGCAAACTATTGAGATCCGTAGAACTCGTACAACAGATGATATAGAAGAAAATGCGCAGAACATCGCGGATTTCTGCTCAATTCCCATCGAAATTCAGCAGTAGAGTTAAGGTGGACTAGTAGAGATTATCCAGTTTCCATCGGTCCAAATCGAGGGCGAGTCCAACCGAGCTACGTCTGAAACCTTCAGCTATGAGGGTATCTCCAAAATCAACCGCCTCTCCGTGAGCCTCCGCAAAAACCCATTCAATGCCTCTTTGACTGGCCTCCTCGAGAAGACACTCAAGGAGGGTTCGGGCCAGGCCAAGCCCACGATATTCGGGCAAGACATAGAGTTGGATAATCCGCGCGTACCGGGCGTCCCCCCCCTCGCTTGGCCCACCGGTACTGTCACCGTGTTCGAGGAACCAGACAAAGGCCGCAAGGTCACCGTCTGGAGTCTCCGCGCGCAATATATCGACGCGCATGGTTTCTATACCAATTCGTATGCTCGAGTAGTAGTCGTTTACAACGTTGGCCGGTAAATCGGGATAATTTTCGGCAAAAGCCTTTCTATCGTATTCACGGTACACCGATTGGTCTTCATCATCGGTGAAATACACAGAAAAATCACTTAACACTAACTCCTCAGTTTCCTCTTCCTCAACCTGTACCTGCTCGAGATGTTTTGCCTCCTGGATGGTTTCAAACCATTCTATGACATACCGTTTCATCTCTCGTTCTTTAAACTGAAACCAAAGCTGTTCAATATCCGGCCGCCCTTTGAGGGAGTTTTTGAATTTACGAAATACACCCTTGCCGCTGGAGAGGGCCTCACGCAGGATATCGCGATAGATTGGGTTGCGAAGATTAGCAACGAATTTCTCCATGAGTTGAAATCCCATACTCGAGTTCCAATCAGGGAGGTCCACATGATCCTTCCCGACTTCACCCTCGACCGGATCTATCGTTACTACTTCTCCGGACTCGATATCGAACATAAACTGCTGATCTTGGTTCTCCATCCCAAAAATAATTTGGTCAATCACTTCATGATTTATTCTTAGTGCCATCCCAAGCCTTTCCCGCGCTGCAGTCCCTGATGATTCCGGGTACCTTTTCTATCCCGACAACCCTAGCGGTGCGCGTCTTACGCGTATAAACCTCGGCTTTGCCGGTTTCAAGCAGCTTGCCGGTAACTAGTATCCTTAAGGGTACACCGATAAGATCGGCGTCTTTAAACTTTACCCCGGGAGACTCATGTCTTTCATCAAACAGTATTTCATTCGGCATTTCTTCGTGAAGCCGCTCGAGGGTTCTCTTGACTGCCAAAGATTTGCCGATTCCCATCAGGAATGCCGTGTACGGTGCAAGATGGGTGGGCCAAGCAATGCCACTATCATCGTGGTGGCTTTCAACAACGGCGCTCAGCAACCGACCAAGGCCGATCCCGTAGGAACCCATTTGCGGGTACACTACGTTTCCTCCATCGTCATGAAAATGGAGATCCATAGCCCGCGAATAGAAGTCAGCGAGCTTGAAAATATTCCCAAGCTCCATGGTCCTCAGTTCCCGAAGAGGGGCGTGGCATTGCAGGCATTTGTGACCCTCTCCCACCTGCACGATATCTCCAACCACGTCGGCCGTATAATCCCGGCCATGATTTATATTCGCGAAATGCCGCCCTTGAGTATTTGATCCATATACGAGGTTTGCACTTTTCACCACGGACTCGTCGGCGACCACTAACAAATCATCCCTTCCAATTGGCGACAAATGGCCCCGGATAAGCTCCAGTCTGGATAATTCATCATCCGTCGCAATATGCAGTCCGGGTTCTTGGAGCAATCCCGTCAATTTATCATAGCAGATATCAAAATCCCCTCGGACGACGGCCATGATAAATCGCTTTTCCGTGGCATAAACAATTGCCTTTGCTAAATTTGAAAGGGGAAGATCGAGGTGGGCGGCGAGACGCCTCATAGTCGTACAACCCTCTGTCTCCAATTCCCGGACCGGCAGGGGCGTGGCTTCTCTAGGTTCTTTAATTGATTTAGCAATCTCCCGATTTGCCCGATATCCGCAGGAATCGCAAACAATAACCGTATTACCCCCGCCATCCATGGGGAGGTGAAACTCATACGCCTTATCGCCACCCATAAAGCCTACCCCGCTTTCAGCTGATATTGTGGAAAGACCGCAACGGGCAAAAATCCGTTCATAGGCCGCAAAAACCTTTGGAAAAAAATTGTTGAGCTCGTGGTAGGTGCGATGGAACGAATACGCATCCTTCATGGTGAACTCCTGCGCCCGGATCAAACCCGAGCGCGTTTTGTCTTCGTCCCGGAATTTCCCTTGAAACTGGTATAAAAAAATGGGCAGATCACGGTAGGACCTCAAGCTTTTTCGTACAAGCTCGACCATGGCTTCCTCATGGCTCGGTGCAAGGACAAGATCCCTACAGGAACGGTCCTGAAATCGAATCATCCCCTTGTTAATCAACCCCTCGCGACCACCCCGTTTCCAAATTTCATACGGATTCACCAGGGGAACACTCACCTCTTGGCCTTCGATGCCCTCCATCTCCTGTCTCATAAGAGCTTTGAGTTTCTCGATTACCCGTATTCCCAAAGGGAGATAGG
>NZCE01000007.1:0-8561 GCA_002688185.1 Spirochaetales bacterium | reverse complement strand
GCCCCTTCCCCAGGGACCGGACATAGCCTCCCTGCACGAGGAGTATCTGGCTCCTCGCTCGGAGCTCGTGGGGCACTTCACGGTAGGTTTTTCCAAACAGACTCGAGTACTTCATGGTATCTTGAGGGTAATTGTATGGCTTGCATTTGCATGCAGTCAACCCAAGCTACTGAATCACTAAATATAATCGATTTAGTAGCTTGGGTTGACAATTCTTTTCCTTGCTGAGCATATTGGGGTCAAAACCGCGCAATTATTTAGGAGAAAATCGATGAGTACGGTGGAATATATAGAGGCACGGGAAATACTCGATTCTCGAGGGAATCCGACCGTTGAGGTGGATGTGGTATTGGAGGACGGCTCCCTGGGTCGGGCAGCGGTCCCCTCCGGCGCCTCAACCGGAGAACATGAAGCCGTTGAGCTCCGCGACGGTGATAAGAGCCGGTACCTAGGCAAAGGCGTGCAAAAGGCGGTGGAAAACGTGAATAATACCATCGCTTCAGAATTAGTGGGATTGGACGCCCTGGACCAAGTCGATATAGACAGAACCATGATTGAGCTGGACGGGACGGAGAATAAAAGCAAGCTCGGCGCAAATGCGATTCTTGGAGTATCGATGGCTACCGCGCGCGCGGCTGCAGATTTTCTCGAGGTGCCGCTTTTTAAATACCTTGGTTCTTTTCACGCTTCCCTACTCCCGGTTCCTATGGCAAACATCCTGAACGGAGGATCGCATGCCGATAATTCCGTGGATTTTCAGGAGTTTATGGTAATGCCGACCGGTGCGGGTTCCATCCGAGAGGCTGTGCGGATGATTGCCGAAATTTTTCATACGCTAAAATCCACTCTTAAGGATAAAAGTTATAGCACTTCGGTGGGTGATGAGGGGGGATTTGCACCAAATCTCAAGTCAAACGAAGAAGCGTGTGAGGTAATCCTTCAAAGCGTTGAAAAGGCCGGGTATAAACCGGGCGAGAATGTATTCATCGCCCTGGACCCGGCAGCTTCCGAATTCTACGACTCAGATAAACAAAAGTATGTATTCAAAAAATCCGACGGAAGGGAGCTCGGAAGTGAAGAGATGGCGGATTATTGGACAGAATGGACTCAGAAATTCCCGATTATATCTATTGAGGATGGAATGGCTGAGGATGACTGGGACGGGTGGAAAACACTGACTGAAAAAGTCGGAGCGCGCGTACAGCTCGTGGGCGACGACCTCTTTGTAACCAATACAAAACGATTGGCGCGAGGAATCCAGCTGGGCATCGGGAACTCGATACTGATTAAAGTAAATCAGATAGGCACCCTCACGGAGACCTACGAAGCCGTCGAAATGGCAAAAAAGGCAAAATATACTGCTATCGTGTCCCACAGGAGTGGCGAAACAAGCGATAATTTTATATCAGATTTGGTCGTTGCTCTGGAAACCGGTCAGATAAAGACCGGATCCATGTCACGGTCGGACAGATTATCAAAGTACAACCAATTGATGAGGATTGAAGATACACTGGAAAGCACGGCGTCGTATCCGGGCATAGAGGCGTTTTACTCGATATCCAGGTGATTGAAATTGCCCCGCTTAGACCTCTACGGTAAACGAATGGAAAGCCCTCTGGGCGGAAATTTGTCTTTTATCTATATTAGTAACATATGACCCCGGCGGGCCGCTTTTCAGCCATTTTAGTAGCCTCTCGATCCGATCCTTGCTACCTTCACAGACCAACTCAACCGAGCCGTCGGGCGTGTTGCGCACCCAGCCGCACACGCCCAATCTCACGGCGACCTGCCGTGTTGAATATCGGAAACCGACGCCTTGAACGCGGCCGGATAAAATTACGTGGTAGGCGACGACTGAATCTTTGGACATACTTGGGGTAATGCTCAAGACCACCACTGAGCACTCGTTGCTTTGAATGCCAAGTGTTCAGGAACGGTTAATTTGTGACCAACGCCTTAATCCGCTGTGCCAATTCCGCAAAATCAAAGGGTTTGCGGAGGATTGGATAGGGGATCTCCACATTCCCGTCAAGGTACGCACTGGTAATTATGACCCTTTGATCCGGGCAATATTTCTGCAGAAATCGAATCCAGTAATGTCCGCCAAGAATATTCATCCGATAATCGCTTACAATTACGTCCACGTCGTGATCAAGCATCTGCTCGATGGCTCCGGCACCGTCGGAGGCAACAAATACGTGAAATCCGGACTTTGTGAGATAGTCACGAAGCGTAAGGCGGACTGCGTCCTCGTCCTCTACGATGAGAACCGTAATCTCATCAGCCACGCACCTGTCCTCCCTCCAGAAGGGTTCTGACCGATTCAACGAGCTCATCAGAATTAACAGGCTTAGTCAGGAACAAGTCGGCGCCTTCCTCGAGGATTTTCTCCCGTTCTGCAATTTCTCCGCTCATGCCGCTCATGGCGATAATCCGGGGATTTTTGAGGTTTTCATCCTGCTTTATGCGTCCGATTAGCTCGTGACCATCAACACCGGGAAGACTCATATCAAGAACGATGATCGAAGGTCGCCTTTCGGATATCAGTCTGCCGGCTTCATAGCCATCAAGAGCTTGAAAAACTTCATAGTCCGGCAAAGTGCGTAGAAATAGCTCCTTCAACATATTATTCAGATTTTCCTCATCTTCAACGATTAGGATACACCGACCCCCGGCGATTTCCTCGATCTCATCAGGCACTCGCATGCCCCTTGAGCTGAGGAATTCATGAAGATCCTCTGCATAAACCCGATATTGACCGCCAGGCGTGGTAAATGCCTTTAAGTGGCCGTTCTTAATCCAGTTGATAGCAGTTTGATTGACAACGCCGCAGATGTTTGCAACCTCCAACGCCGAAAATATCCGAACTTTCTTGCCCTGCTTAGCCATTTACCGACCTTTTAAGTTTTGGGGTGTGAGATTTCGCCCACTCAACATAGAGTGTATCGCGTCACCAGGTGATAGTCAATTATCTTTTTTTCCCGCAAAATGGTTGTCCTCAAGGTATAAAACGGTCTTTCTGTAGGAAAAGCCCCTCGCAACTAGGGCCTTCAGCAGGTCTCCGCGGTCCATCTTTTTTCTCCGGAGGATCTTTTCCGCCGCTTCAAATAGGGACTTCTGCTCAAGCTCCTCATCGAAAATTTCCTCAACAACTTGATCAATCGTTCTGCGGTCCACGCCCCGCGATCGCAGTCCGGCTTTAAGCCGGGATGCGCCTTCAGGATGCCGGGAAAGTCTACCTTTTACCCAGCGTTCAGCAAACCTGGCATCATCAACATGCCCTCGGTCCTGCAACTCACGCAACGCCCTGGCGACCAGATCTCGCCCGAAACCGCGACGGTCGAGCTTCCTCGATAGCTCCCAGACACTGTGATCCCGCCGCGCGAGATAATCGAAAGCCTTGATTCTGATGGCATTAATTTGGTCGGACATTTCGAGGAGGCGGATTTGCTCTTCAGAAAGTTCTGATCCTATGACAATCCCTATTTTGGCGAGAGTTTCGACTGGAACAAAAAAAGAAGAGCCGGATGAAAGCACTATTTTGCGCCTTCCTCCGACCCCCATCTGAATGTTTACGACGATATCAGCGCTTTGAAAACTGGAATCTTCTTCTTGCACCCCGGCGCCCATATTTTTTTCTCTCTACCATTCTGGGGTCCCGCGTAAGAAACCCGCTAGCCCGCAGAGGCCGGATATTTGCCTCATCAACGCTTGCCAAAGCACGCGCGATGCCGTGGCGGCATGCGCCAGCCTGGCCGGTCAATCCTCCGCCGCTCGTATTTATTAAAATATCATACTTTGCAAGGGCGTCGGTTACGTCCAAAGGTTGTTTTACGACGTACAACAGGCTTGGATTCTCAAAGTATTTTTCAGCACTCAATCCATTGACCTTGATAGCGCCGCTACCTGACCGGAGAAATACGCGAGATACCGCGGTTTTTCGTCTTCCAGTGCTCACTGCCAAATTATCTGCCACCTATATTCTCCTCTTTGTCCTCTATATCTCGATCTTTACCGGCTGTTGAGCCGCGTGAGGGTGCCTTGCATCCGCATAGACCTTCACATTGGTAAAAAGCTTCCGACCGAGTCTGCCTTTAGGAAGCATGCCCCTGATCGCATGCTCCATGGGGAACACGGGTTTGCGTGCCAACACTTTCTCATATGTTTCTGATCTTAGTCCGCTCGGATAGCCCGAATGTCTATGGTACATCTTCTGCTGCGCCTTTCGACCCGTCAAAACGGCCTTAGCGGAATTAACAATTATCACGTAATCCCCAACTTCCTGATGTGGAGTGTACTCTGCTTTGTGCTTCCCTCTCAACAACGCTGCCGCTTTTGCGGCGATTTTGCCAAGGGTTTTTCCTTCCGCGTCGATCAGATACCAACTGCGCGTTACTTCCCTCGGATTCTTAAAAATCGTTTTCATGTATAATCTCTTACCTTATTTCAAGCAACGTGGGGAGAAATATTTGCATAATCATTGAGTTATGTCAAGAAAAAAAGAGACACCCTCTAGAAGAGAGGGTGTCCGCCGACCGGCCGCGATTGGGCAGACATGAATACACCGAAGGACTGCTTCCAGCCATTCCGGATTATTGAAACTAGTGGTATCCGGTTATTCGCTCTTCTTAAGAATCGCGTTCCGCGCTCTCAGGCGAGGGGCTATCAGCTTCCGAGCTCTCAGATTCCTCCGCTTTTTCCTCTTCCTCTTCCTCTTTTTTTGCCTCTATGCGATCTCTAATATCAGCAACACCAATAAGCACGGCGATTAGGCCTATGAAGAGTGCAACGAGCGGCACCCCGCCCTTTAGAACCAAGAGTACTTCATCCCACCAGCGCAACCCCCACCCTTCAATGGGAAGGACAGAATAAACAGCAAATACTACGCAGATGATACCGACAATGAGTGCGATCATAGCTTTTTATAGGACTCCTCTGGGAAATTTATGCCTCTTACCTTATCGATTTTTATTCTTTAGTCAAGTCCACGGCGGATGCGCCTTTTTTCGATTCCGAAAGATTCCGGAAGAAGTTCACGCAGAGAGATCGCAGAGACCTGTATCCCGCATTGAAGTTAATTCATAAAGCAGCGCGGTTTCATACCCAGATTCCAAGGACCCAAGCACTACAGCGATACTTTGCCCGGTAAATCTTTTCTGAAAAAATTATACAATCACTTGGCAGCACTGATAAAGGGCGTATCTCAATCCAAGACCCGCCCAAAATGACGGCGTGTGGTGCGGTCGGGGTTTCTGCTCATTTCTCAAGGGTCATCCATACCATCGAGGAACTGCACGGTGAATATAGACCGGTCGCCAATAGTCGCAGAGTTGAGGGAGCTGAAACCGATTTCCATAGAATTAGTTTCCCGAGGTGAACGGGGGCCGTTGTGGAATTGCCTGGTGGATAAGTATCACCATCTGGGATGTAAAGGACTGCCCGGATGCAATCTGAAATGCCTGGCATACAGTCATGGTCAGGTGGTAGCAGCATTGGGATGGCGTGGCGCATCGCTGAGGCTTGCCGCNCGTGATGCGTTCATCGGCTGGTCGGAGGATCAACGNAAGGAGCACCTTGGGCGGATAGCCAATGGCAGCAGATTCCTCATTCTGCCGTGGGTGCGTTTGTATACGCTGGCCTCGCATGTGTTGTCGGGAAATATTGCCTTGTTGGTCGAGGATTGGAACCGGATCTTCCGGAGAGGTTCTAAAAATCGCCCCGGTGTTTGAAAAACAGCAGGCTGTGTTTTGCTCGAAGACAGCTATTATGGTGAAAGGCGGTCTATATCGTGAGATGATGGAATTAGTACTCGTCCTTACTCATCACCGCAAAAACTGAGATCCAGATAGAGTCTTTTAGCAATATAGACGCCGCTATGAAATGGCTCGATAGGCCTCTACCCACCTGAATAGCTCACTGCCGCAGATCGTCATGATAGGTAGAAGCGCATTACATGGTGTTATCTATTCTTGCATCCGGATGCATCGGTTGAGTTGCAGGTGACATGGCGGAAATCCTGTTGGGGGAGTCAATGCCTATTGTCGGCCCGAGGAAAGACCGGACTATTGAGCGACGGTAGCGCCAAGTAGCTGACAACGGTAAACTAACAGGAAATAAACGACAACGTTTTGACTGCATAAAGGAAGGATAGGGGATGTCAGAGAGATCACAAAAACATTCAAAGCTCGCTTATCTGTTTATCTGCAGTGGTGCTTTTCTAATTATCTCGGGTCCGATAACAGCTTTTTTAGCGCGAGACACTTTTGCCCGATATGGCGTGGAATCTTTTGTAGAATTATGGTGGGGCCTTGGTGGCTTAGTGTTGCTATTCTACGCTACGGCCTTGCCGCTCGGTGCGATACTCCTGGCGGCGGGGATTGTCCGCTCCAGTCTTTCGCAGCACCGTAGGGGTTGGGTTTTTGTTCCTCTGTTTGCCGTCCATCTAATTTATTTTGCTTGGCATGGCATTTTTGTATTCCGCTATATCCGAGCTCCATTTCTCCTCTTCACTTTCGCCGGATTCATTGTGCTCGTATTGTTTGGGGCCGTGACATGGTATTGGTGGCACACTCGCCGTGAAGCATTACCAACTCAGCTGATATCCATCGACCTGTTATACTGCGCCATGATTTGCTTCTTAAATGCTGCATGGCAAATATGTGGCCTTGTGGGTGCTCCGGGATTTGCCGGGGTGCCAGCGCTATCTGTCAAACTCAGTAATCAGTCTTTTATCACTGGTCAGCTCGTGGCTATTATGTTTTTCATAATCTGTGGATTCGGCTGCGCACTGCTTGGTTTCCGCCGCCTCGCTTTTAACAAGAAGTAGAGCGTGGAACCAAAAACCCGCGGCAAAAATGGCCCGTTCTAAGGCGCGGTGTCGTCTGCCGCAGAGAGAAAAGCCAAACAACGATTTTCAATGGCTGGAAACACCCGCCGTTGCCTCGAGCGTAAATACTGTTATCGGCTTTGTCTTTCCCGCGAGCTGAATCGAGCCGAGTGCCGTCGTTTGAAACGCGTCGGCTACTTCCATCATCACCGTATCGGAAAGGAGTATCTCGGCTTCAACGTCTTTAGTCTTCGATTCGAGACGGCTTGCTGTATTCACTGCATCGCCGATGACAGTATACTCCAGGCGCTCGGCCGATCCTGCGTTTCCCACGATCACTAATCCCTTGTGGATGCCTATGCCGTGTCGCATAGGCGCTTCTCGGTTGGCTCTTCTTTCATCGTTGATCTCGGTAAGTGCTTTGCACATTTCGATCGCAGCTCGCACAGCGTTCACTGCATCATCCGGGCTTGGCGTCGGAGTACCGAACGTCGCGAGGAGAATGGCCGAAAGAACCGTTTCGAGTGTGCTCTTGCTTATGAATGGTTCCATAGCCGGCAGGCCGGTCACCGCGGCCATCCTTACGATTATGGTAATGCGAAGCGCTTTTACTTCACGCGCGACCAGAAGTTCTTCTGATGTTTCCACTGGGCAATCCTCAAAAAGGTTTATCAAAGCACGCATAGCCGATCAGTGCAGACGGCACTATCAATATGGTGAAATAATCGCACATCCACAGTAGATCTTTAGTTTTTTTGCGGACCTATTTTCTCGGTGACACAGCAGATCACAGTCAAGGGAGAGCAATGGCAGAACCTACTACCTCAATACGCAAATTCTGGATAAGTCCCTGATGACACGAGTGCATCCGCACACCCTTCCACCATTGCCTTTAAAGTGCCCGTGTTATTCCCCAATCTTCGAGCCCCTCGATAGATTGTAGAGCTTCCATCCCAGGAGGAAATGGAAGACGAGGATTGCGAAAAAGGTGGCCACGCCGATGATAGAGGAGGGATCGATTATATTGTAAGTTGCCGCTACCAGACCAATCACCCCGAGCACCACGCTCACCCCGCCGAAGCCCTTGCCAAAGGCCGGTGCCTTGAGCATAGCTATTCCAAGGGCAATGAAACCTGTCGGCACAACAAAGAAACCTACAGCGAGTAACGCATCGAATATGCCCCATGTCGCCTGCCACAAGAGGGCGAGTGTCGCCTGCTCCACTTGGGTCGCCCCAGGAACGTGATAGAGGTCGGAGAGCGGGGCAGTAGCGACATGCGGGAGAGCTCCGGCAACGAGCACAACGAGACCCAGAATGCTTAAAACGCTCCCAAATAAAGCGGGCGCAAGGCTCGTCCTTCGAAGAGCCCGATATAGGGCAATGATGAGAGCGATCCCCAAGATGAGAGCCACCAGGTATATGCCGTTCTCTGCTATACGGGCTGCTCTAATGTCGGGGAACCTTATGACCCACTCCTTGAGGTCAACGGGCTCCTCCATTCCCACGGGACCCGCGAGTACTACGACAAAAGTGAGAATGTGGAGGATGCCACCCAGCAAACCGGCCAGCCCACCCCATCGCAGAACACTTTTTTCCTGCTCCATCTTTTGTAAATCACTCATCATCTATCTCCTTAAATTAGAGATTCCCATTCTCCATTCGACCAAGAAAAGAACGAAACAAGTACAGACAAATCGAGGGGCCTATTTCGTGGGAGTAAGGGCCGATTTCAGC
>NZCE01000006.1 GCA_002688185.1 Spirochaetales bacterium | reverse complement strand
TCTATCACCTCGATGGCCCGGGGGCTCTCCGCCACCTCGATGCGCTCCTCGACATAAAAGAACTTGATGCGGTCCAGTGGGTGCCTGGAGCCGGCAACGAGGGCTTCTCCCGGTGGATCGACGTTTATAAGAAAATCCAGGCTGCCGGCAAGAGCATGCAGATAACGAGTCTCCAAATATCCGAGATAGCGCTTATGTTTGAGAACCTGAGACCTGAGGGCGTTTATATTTCCGGCATATCAGGCGTCACCGACGACGAATCCGCGGATGCGTTGATCAGAAGAATCGCCGCCTGGAATTAGACGTCCGGCGCCGCGGCGCGCGCCGCGGCGCGCGCCGTTGCACGCGCCGTTGCACACGCCGTTGCACACGCCCCCGCCAAAGTTAATCCTGCCCGACCCACAGCGCCGGGGTAGTTGATCGAGCCTGGAACGAAGGTTTTGAGGCAAAGACCAACTTAATAATCGCGTAGCCGGCAAGCTTGTCCGGGTTGGTCGAAGGCAGGCCTTTGAGCCTTATTCGCGCGCCAACTTGCTCAAAGTTGATTTTTTTCCCTGTCTCGAGAAAGGAAGCGGATTTGAGCTTGGTCTTGAATCCGCCCAAACCGATCTCTTTTGAGGCAATGTATCGGAGCCAAAAGTAGACAGTATTCCCTTTTTGAGACATGGATCCACAGGCGCTAGCACCGCGCGGCGCTCGATCGAGCTGCCCGTATACTGCCTCTCCATTTTTTTTGAGCCATTTGCCCACGGTCAACAACGGCTCGACCGACTCGTCCGGGACCGATCCGTCCGGCGCGGGTCCTATGTTGAGCAGCAAATTGCCCGATCCCTCACTGGCGGAGTTTAGCATGCGTAAAATGTCCCTTGCGCGATGGGCATCTGTCGCAGCGGATGGCATATATCCCCACGATACATCATTAAAAGTCATACACGCCTCCCATCCACGACTCAGCTCCGCGGCGGTTACATGTCCTTCAGGCGTGGAAAAATCCTCATCAAGCCGCGATCGATCATTTATAATAATATCAGGCTGCAGGTGTCGTACCATTTGATTCATCGATACGGATTCCCAACCCTCGTGGTTCTGAAACGGAAGTGCAACATCATACCAGAGGATATCGATCTTTCCGTAGTTGGTCAGAAGCTCACTTACACACCCCTTGGTGAAATCGAGAAATCGAGCTCTCGCATCAGGATCATATGCGCATTTCGCCCCGTCTGGATGATGCCAGTCCATAAGGGAGTAGTAAAATCCAACTTTGAGCCCTTGAGCCCTGCAGGCATCCACGTATTCTGCAACAAGGTCCCGACCGGGTCCGGTTTTTGCGGAATTGTAATCAGTCTGCGCGGTGTCCCAGAGGCAATAGCCTTCGTGGTGTTTTGTAGTCATAACCATGTATTTCATGCCCGAGTTTTTTGCGAGCTTTGCCCATTCCCGCGCTGCGTTAGGCTTTGGGTGAAAAGAAGCCGCTAAATTTTCATATTCACTTATTGGAATACACTCGATGGCCTGCACCCATTCATTTCTTCCGAGCTGGGCATATAGGCCCCAGTGGACAAACATGCCGTAACGATCCTCATTCCACCATTTCATTCTCTTACGTCTCGTCCTGTTTACCGACGCTTCATACGCTGATTTTGGCTTTGCCATTTTTCCCCCAATTAACAAGCCTTAAGTGGCTTTTCGATATATGTGATATTCTATAGATTACAGTTTTTTCTGTACACCTGCGCGGACGAAATGCAAACCGCCATCTGGCAACTCTTGAAATCTGGAGGCCGTCCTTGAAAATTACCGACATAGAAATACTGACTATTGAAGTGAACCACCGGGGTGACTGGATTTTCGTAATGGTCCACACAGACGGAGGCATAACGGGTTTGGGGGAAGCGAGTCACAGCTCAAATGACGCCCTGTTGATAGACACCATATGGGAAATAAAAAAACGGCTAATTGGGACCGACCCTCTCGACATAAACGCCACATGGAATCTTCTTGCCAAATGGGGAGGTGGCAGGATCACCGCTACGGCCTTGAGCGCGATAGAGCAAGCTCTCTGGGATATTACCGGTCAATATGTCGATTTGCCGATTCACGCACTATTTGGCGGCAAGATCAGAAAAGCTATACGCCTCTATGCAAATATCAATCGCCATGTACGGGACCGGTCGCCGGCGGGTTTTGCAAAAGCGGCGCTGTCGGCGGTAAACGATGGGTTCACTGCGGTAAAACTCGCCCCTTTCGACGAGATCAACGAGCCCAATCACATCCGCACCGGGCCTCATAGCGCCTGGAAATCCGGGGTTGATCGAGTAGCTGCCGTCCGAGACACAGTAGGAAGCTCCATCGATTTGGCCGTTGATTGCCACGGAAGATTTGATCCGACAGAGGCCCTAGTCGTGGCGAGGGAGCTAGAACCGTACGATTTATTGTGGCTTGAAGAGCCGGTGCCCCACCGATCCCCGGCCGAGCTTCATGAGATATCCCGCAGCATATTGATGCCCACGGCTTCAGCAGAAAGCGTATTCTCCGTCGAGGGATTTGCACCATTCCTCCTCAGGCGGACGGTTGATGTTCTTATGCCGGACGTAAAACATTGCGGTGGCATCAGGGAGATGCGAGCAATCGGCGACGCTGCCAGGATGCACAGGTTGCTTATCGCGCCTCACAACCCATCGGGCCCGGTGGCGAGCGCCGCTTCGGCTCAGATCATTTCCACCATGACTAACTTCCTCATACTCGAATATGCGTGGGGCGAGGTGTCGTGGCGCAAGGAGTTGCTCGATCCGCCTGAAGCTATTGAAAATGGAATACTTACCGTTCCTACCGGCAGCGGTCTCGGCCACACGATCAACTTCAATGTAGCCGAAGCGCATCGGAAAAAAGCTTAGGAGAAAAAAATCAAAGAGCAGTTTGAATATTCCACAAAACCGAGTAAAATGGGTCCTCCATCAACAATTGAGGGAGTATCGCCGCCCGTCATGACCACGTAGGGTATTCTTCCCCTTTATACCGGGGAGGTGAGACGCTGAAAACCATGTCGTGGAACTGCCTAAATTACCGAGGGAAAGAATGCTGACTGCTCAACGGTTTATGCTCGCTATCACAGTGTTCACCGTAACGTCTCTCATATCATGTTTCGTTGTTCCGAAAGAGCCTGAAAAGATAGACTTTCCGGAGATTAGTACCGGTGAGATCAAGTATGATGTCCGAGAGGTGAAACGGGAGGATTTGGTAAATAGTGTCATCACCTACGGGTATTTTGAGCCGGCGGTGAAGGAGCGTCTTTTTTTTAAATACGCAGGTGGGCGGCTGTCCGATCTGTATGTAGAACAGGACGATATGGTGACAAAGGGCCAAACCTTAGCCACGCTAAATATCAGCGGGCTGGAAAATCAGATTAAGCTGCAGGAGATCGCACTGCAAAAGGCCGAGTTGCGACTAAAACTCTTGACCGTCTCCAATGCAAACGCCTTTGAGGTGCAGATGGCTAGGTTGGATGTAGAAGCTGCACAGATACGATCTGCGGATCTCCAGGAAAAACTCGACAATAACAGTATTAAGGCACCCTTCGACGGCGAAATTACTTTTGTCGGGGCCGAGGAAGGAGACTATGTCGAGCCATTTGTCCCGGTACTATCTATTGTTAACGATGACGAGCTGATATTTGAGTGCGATCCGGAAAGGGCCAGGCACCTGCGCGAGGACATGGAGGTTGAGATAGAGGTTGACGATATAAAGTACCGCGGAGTCGTGGTTCAGACGTATGAGGACATTCTGTTCCTTGGAGAGAACGCGCTAAAAGAAAATAAAGTTCAGATCGATGTGTTCGATGTCCCAGAGAGTATGGAACGGGGGGAGCTGGGTCGGCTGGAGATCATACTCGAGGAATCGCACGATACAATTTCCGTGCAGAAAAGTGATGTTCATACATTCGGGCAACGCACTTTTGTCTACGTTCTCAGAAACGGGATAAAGGTGGAGCAGGACATAGCAGTCGGCCTGCAAACCCGAACCAAGGTAGAGGTCACCGAGGGTCTTGAAGATGGTGATCTCGTGATTATAAGATAAAGGACGGCTATGTTTATCGTTGCCGCCCGAAAACTCATCCGCAATAAATGGCTGTCCCTCTGTCTTGTCGTCGGGCTACTTGCCGCCGTTGCCCTGGTAACGAGTATACCCATGTATTCCGAAGGCGCGCTGCAGCGTGTATTGCGTAAAGATCTCATCGATTACCGGGACCGCACGGGATACTATCCCGGAGGATTTACCGTTCGTACACTCATGAGCTCAACTGAAGATTCAATTGGGAATCTTCTGGGATTGCCCGATTACACCGCGGCAATAGAGAAGTCCTTGCTCGAGTCGCTGCCACTCCCGGTTATAATAAAAACTTTCAGGGTGAACCTAAAATCCCTCTTTGCCCTCACATCTCTGGAAGAAGATGATAAATATATACAAAAAGTTACTCGTCTTTCTGCGATTCCCGGCTTTGAAGATCACATAAAGCTCATCTCAGGTCGTCTGCCGGCATCCCAATCCAGCGGAAACGTATATGAAGTTATTGTTCATGAGCAGGCCATGAAAGAGATGGATTTCCTGGTCGGCCACACCTATCATTTGGTAGACATTCAGCTCAACGTCGTAGGCTCAGTCAGAATATCGGGAGCGTTCCGGATCGATGAACAGAGCCGGGAGTTCTGGCACAGCAACCGGGAGGATTTTGATAGCACGTTTTTTATTCCTTACCTATCCTACCAGCGTGTCATGGAATCACTTAAATCCATGTGGGCCGTAGATGTAGAATGGTTTTTCGGTTTTGATGTTTCCGATATTAAGACTACTGACTGCCTGATTATCAAGCGTAACATCGAGAAGCAGCTCAACTATATCAGAGGTGTCGGCGGCTCCGGGCAAACGCCCCTTACCGGCATCATCGAGATCTATCTTGAAAAACAACGGCAGCTCAATTCGCTCTTAACGTTTCTCATCACTCCCGTTTTTATCATTGTGGCGTTTTTTATCTACATGTTGGCGGAACTGATAATCGATAGCGAAGCAAATGAAATCGCTCTGTTGAAAAGTCGCGGCTCAGGAACCGGTCAGGTACTAGCCCTATACGCCATTATGTTTCTCATTCCCTGTGCCGCGGCCTTTTTTGCAGGGCCGTTCTTTGGATGGGTAATCTCGCGGCTTTTGGGACTGGCTCATGGGTTCCTGCAATTCGGCAAAGGTGTAGGTATTGCGAGTAGAATATCTATCCGCACGTGGGGCTACGCGGCGACTGCACTTGTACTTTGTTTCTCTACGGTTCTAGTCCCCGCCTTCAGGGCATCAAGGACGACCATCGTCTTGCATAAGGCCCGCAAAGCCGGACGAGCAAAACAGAGGTTCTTGAAAGGTTTTGCGCCTGGTATGGCGTTGCTGGCCGTATCTCTGTACGCGCTCTACAGTTTTGGAGTGCGCCGGCAGATACTTGAAATTACCGGAGCACAGGGCAGCGAGTTGCCCCTAGACCCGATATATTTTCTTGCTGCGATTTTTTTTATTTTCGGTGCAGGACTGATAGTCCTCAAGTTCCTGCCGGTAATCACATCCCTGATTTTTCTTGCTCTAAGACGCGTGTTGCCACTGGTACCCTACACGTCATTTCTGAAGATTAGCCGGTCATTCGGCAGAGAGCGCTATGCGTTCTTTTTTCTCCTTCTCACCGTCGCTAGCGGGATATTTTACAGCAGTGCCGCCAGGACAATGAACCTTGGGACCGAGCATCAGATTTATTACCGCAACGGAGCAGACGTTCGATTCATACCTTTTTCGTGGTACCGATGGAAAGATGAAGATCTCCTCAAAGTTGCGGCGGTACGGAGGGAGTTATTCGATAAGTTTCCTGAACTGGAACATGTTGAGCCGGAAACCACCTCTACAATCAGCCGCCGGCAGTTCCGCCCCATCGAAGATTATCTAAACCTCGATGGAGTGATAGATGCCACCCGAGTAGCAAAAATTGAAAACGCAACGCTGATAGCACCCACAGGGAGGCGCTCGAGGATACAGGTTTTTGCAATAGATCCCCTGAGCTACGGGAGAGCCGCCTGGCACCGTGCCGATTTGAATGAATACGCCCTTGAAAGCTACCTGAGAACCATGGTTCTGAATCCGAATCATGTGTTTATCGCAGGCGAGCTGCTCGAAAGATACCACTATGACAGAGACAAACCGTTTAGGATTACTTTTCAAGAGGGTGGCTCCATGGAGGTATACGCAGTGGATTCCATCGAGTATTGGCCGACGGTAAATCCATTTGAGGTAGCTCAAGAAGAAAAATATATGGTTATATGCAGCCTTCCATATTTGGAGGCAATGACAGCGCTGCAAAACATCGAGGTATGGATTTCGCGAGATCCCAAGGTCCAACCCGCAGAGTTTTACGCCGATATGGTAAAAAACCGGATCGACATGCTCGAGTTATCGGACTCAACGATGGAAGTGCGAGAGGAAACAAATACCCCGTCTTTTGCGGGCATAAACGGGGCCCTGAGCTTGAGTTTTCTCGTCACTATATCCATCAGCCTAACTGGATTCGTTGTATGTTGGATAATTACCCTCAATGAACGGACACTGCAATTTGCTCTTTTTCGCTCTCTGGGCATGTCAAATGGAGGAGTTGTCGGCGTTCTTATATGGGAGCAGCTCCTAATATCGGGAACCGCACTTCTTTCAGGGAGCTTGATTGGAAGTGCGGTGTCTCGGCTGTTTTTGCCGATCCTCAACTTAAATCTAGGAGCAAGTGACCAGGTACCACCACTGCAGATCGGCGCATATACCACAGATTACTATACCCTTATAGTGTTTGTCATCCTTATGCTCATTTTCGCATTCGCCTTTCTCGGGGTGTTTGTTTCTCGCATGAAGGTACACCAAGCGCTAAAGCTCGGAGAGGAATAGAACAGCAATTTATGCCGTGACTATTCTACTCAAAGCAGATCCAGCGCAGGAATTGTAGGGCACCAGAACTTTTCTATGTATTCTATAATCAGTTGAGTTCCTCGATCATGATCGACATAGGGCGGTAACGCCGGGTTATACATGGAATCGGTCAAATCTCGGCAAAGCGTGATATCCACGCCCCAGCGCACCATCTGTTTTATAGCAAAAGATCTGTCTAAAATGCACATATTGGTATGTACGCCTATTATTATCAGGTGAGAAACGCCCGCATTCGCCATGATGCTGTAGATCTGCCGCCCGTCGTCGCTTATGACATCCCGATCCTCGTCGATACGTATTAACGCGTGTTGACGAGTCCAAACCCGTTCGTTTTTCGAACCTTCATTATCGTCTGAGTCACATCCACCATCCGATGCATCGACAGGTAGTGGCGGGTCTTCATGATGCAGCTCGGCCGGTGGCTCTATACTCGGTACCTCAAGGGCTCTTTTGCGCGCCGGCGAGTCCGCATAAAAGTCCATTGTGTCTGAAGGTGCATGAATTATTAGAACGCCCTTTTGCCGCAAACCCACTGCCACCCGATCCATGGTTTCCACCATGTCGGCCTCACGTTCGGCCGCCCCGCGGCACCAATGCCTGTCCCAAACATCGCATATCACCAGACCTGTCTCTCGGAAGGGTATTTCCCACACATCATTTTTTGCGATCCATACGTATCGGCTATTACTATCGCGAGCCAGGTTTCGTGTATTTCTATGCAGCACCAACGTCCCGGGTGTCATAAGCTTTCCTCGCGGAGATTTCTCAAAGATTCAAAAACCGGCTCGAGAGCCCGGTAACATTCGTCAACCACCGGAAGCATTTTCTGATAAACGCAGACGTTTCTGGAATCGGGTTTTTGGACCGAGTCGATATGGATAAATCGCTGAATCTCACCAAAATCCTTCAGGACGCCGACGCCAACTCCCCCGATAACAGCGGCGCCCATTGATGTGGCTTCCTCGGGGTAGCTGGGCATTTGAACCTCAAAACCAAAAGCATCCGCAAGGATCTGCCGTTCAATCAACCCCTGACCCCCCCCACCAATCACCACCATTCGACTGATTTCAGTTCCCTCCTGAAAAATATCGATAATCAGACGTAGGTTAAGCGCAACTCCTTCGATGACGGATCGGAGCACATCGGAGCGCCTATGCCCCATGTTGAGTCCGAAAAAACCTCCACGGGCGTTAGGATTCCACCGCGGACTTCTCTCTCCCATCAGATACGGCAAAAAAAACAAACCGTTCGCCCCGGGAGGTGATTCCGCGATGGTTTCATTTATCACGGAAAATGGATTTTCTCCGGCTCTTTCAGCAACCAGCGACTCATAAACACACAGTTCACGCTGCATCCAGGAAAAAGATCCTCCGGCCGCTTGCATGGGGCCGCACGGCGAGATCCGCCCGGGTATTGCATGGGCCCAGTTAATGGTCCGCATATAATCATCATAAATTGATTCATCAGTCGTCAGGCCGACCCATGCTGAGGAGCCCACGTAGCAGTGAGCATCACCGTTTTCCACACAACCGGCACCAACCGCGGCGGAAATGCCGTCTCCCGCGCCGCATACCACTGGAGTGCCCCGCGCAAGACCGGTTTCCTCTGCCGCCGGTGCGGTAACCTCTCCGGCAATGTGGGTTGAGGGCTTTAAATCCGGCAACTTCTTCTCATCGACAAAAGCCAAAGTGATTATGGTTTCCGACCATGAGAGAGTATTCAGGTCAAACGCGTGGGTACCTGATGCGTCTGAATAGTCCGTAATAAACGCACCCGTAAGCCGGTAAACCATATAGTCCTTAGCATGCAGCATCCTATAGGTGCTCGCATAAACATCCGGCTCATGCGTTTTCAGCCACATTAGTTTTTCAAGGCTGTAGGCCGGGCTCGGTCTATGGCCGGTAATCCGGTAAAATACGTCGTCATCTATGCGTTCTTTCAGAAACTGCATTTCAGCAGTACTCCGCTGATCCGCCCAGATGATTGCGTCCCTTAGGAGTCTCCCCTGTTTATCTACGCACACACAGCCCATCATCTGGCCACTGAACGTAACAACGGCAATATCGTGAATGTCAATGTCTGACGTTATTTCCCGCGTCGCGCGGCAAAATGCTTTCCACCAGTCGAGGGGGTTCTGTTCCGCCCAATTACCGTTGAAAAAACGGGTCTCATACGACGAGACGGCACTCTTTATAAGCTCGCCGTCCACCGAAAAAAGGGTTGCTTTGTCACCCGATGTCCCCAAGTCGTGGGCAACTATATATGCCGACATTAAAAACCTCCAAGCCGTCTTAATTATATCGACTTAGAGGTTTCTTAAGAATATGCCGGGCGCGGGCCGCCGGGCGCGGGCCGCCGGCGCCGGTTTCGTGCAACCGTGCCCGCGTCTCTACACGGAGCTGAGTCCCCGCTCTAAATCGGCTATAATATCATCGATGTGTTCGATGCCGACGGACAATCTGACGAGCTCGGGTGTGAATCCATTTTCCAGCTGCTGCTCAGCGGAGAGCTGAGAATGGGTTGTGCTCGCAGGATGAATGGCAAGGCTCTTGGCGTCGCCCACGTTTGCCAAATGCGAAAACAGCTCAAGGGAGTTGATAAACTTCCGTCCAGATTCAAGACCGCCCCTGATGCCAAAGACAACCATCCCCCCAAAACCGTTTTTTAGGTATTTTTTCGCATTGGCATGTGACGGATGCGATTCAAGGCCCGGATACAGTACCCAGTCCACCTTGTCGTGTGATACGAGATAGTCGGTAACCTTTGCGGCATTGCTGCTGTGCCGCTCCATCCGTAACGGTAGAGTCTCAATGCCCTGCAAAAACTGCCATGCGTTATCGGGTGATATGCATGCGCCGAGATTCCTCAAAGGCACCGTTCGCATTCGCATGATAAATGCCACAGGATTAAGATCGCCGAGACCGGTTGCCCATACCAGGCCGTGATAGCTGCTGTCGGGTTTGCTGTACTTTGGGAATTTCTCTTGGTTCCAATCGAACTTTCCGGCATCGACCACCACACCGCCAATTCCGATCCCATGGCCGCCCATCCATTTAGTCAGGGAATGAATTACTACGTCCGCGCCGTATTCAATGGGCTTAAGAAGGCAAGGAGGAGTGAAGGTAGAATCGACTAAGAGCGGCAAGCCGGCCGAATGTGCTACATTGGCAATTGCCTCCAGATCTACCACCTCGAGTGCCGGATTGCCGACAGTTTCCACATAGATGGCTTTGGTTTTTTCAGTAATTGCGGCTTTATACGATTCCGGTCCCAGCGGTTCAACCAGCTTTACAGTTATTCCAAACTGCGGCAAGATATTATCAAACATCGTGTACGAACCGCCGTACAGATTTTTAGCCGCAATTATTTCATCACCCACACCCGCGATATTAATGATGCTGTAGAATACCGCGGAAGTTCCGGAAGCCAATGCGAGGGCGGCCGCACCACCGTCGAGCAAAGCAACTCGTTTCTCCAAAACATCTTGAGTGGGATTCATTATTCGGGTGTAGATATTGCCCAATTCCTTTAGAGCAAATAGATCGGCGGCATGATCTGTATCTCTAAACTGGTACGCGGTAGTACGATAGATAGGTACCGCGCGCGCGGTGGTTGCCGGATCCGGTTCCTGCCCGCCGTGAAGCGCAAGAGTCTCAAATTTGTAATTGTCGCTCATCATAATCTCCTAGTTGTATGTTTTTCAATCCGCCCAGACAGACAGATATCGCTCGCCCGTGTCGCAAATTATAGTAACTATAGTTTTTTCGGACAGATCTTGCCGTTTTGATACTGATGCGGCTGCCCAGACATTGGCCCCCGATGAAATGCCGGCAAGCACGCCATACTCTACGGCCAAAATCCGAGACGTCTCAAAAGCCGCCTCATTTTCCACAGTCAGTACCTCATCAATGATATCGCGATCGAGATTGTCCGGGATGAAACCTGCGCCTATGCCCTGGATTCTATGAGGACCCGGTGCGCCGCCGGAGATTACCGGGGAATCTACGGGCTCAACAGCTATAATCCGAAGGTCCGGTTTTTTTTCTCGCAAGTACTTCCCAACACCACTGATCGTGCCGCCCGTGCCAACAGCGGCTACCAATACGTCAACCTCGCCGTCTGTATCGTCCCAAATCTCAGGTCCTGTTGTCTCATAGTGTATCTGCGGATTTGCCGAGTTTTGAAATTGTTGGGGCATAAACGCATCAGCACTCTCCCCGCAAATTTTCTCTGCTTTCTCAACGGCGCCGCGCATACCCGCTTCAGGCGCTGTGAGTACAAGCTCAGCACCAAGACGGGTGAGTAACTTTCTGCGTTCAATAGACATGCTCTCCGGCATGGTAAGTATAAGTCGGTAGCCGCGCTGCGCGCAGACGAAGGCGAGACCTATGCCGGTGTTGCCGCTGGTGGGCTCAACAACAACAGTAGAAGAACTGATTTTTCCTTCAGACTCGGCTTTTGAAATCATAGCCAATGCGATGCGATCTTTCACGCTGGAACAGGGGTTAAATGACTCGAGCTTTCCAAGTATCCTGGCGCCGCCCTCTGAAAGTTGAGACAGATCCACGATAGGAGTTTTCCCGATGAGTTCTGTAATGTTTTTTGCTACATTCACTGTGTTTTATACTTATGAATCTAAAGTGATTTAGTTGTGTTGACTGTAACGAAGGTAGTAATATTAATCAAGACCTGTAATGACAAGGAATTAGTCTGCCAATTTATAGCCCTGGCCTCGAACGGTGACGATATGCTCCTGTCTTTTGCTGTCGTTGAGTTTTTTTCTCAATGACGCAATATAAACATCCACTGTCCGCGAAAAAACTTCGGATTCATATCCCCAAACCTGATCCAACAGGGTGTCCCGCTCGAAAATCTCGCCTCGGTGCTCGCAGAGAAATTTCAGCAACTTAAACTCATATGCCGTCAGAGGAATCACCTTTCGATCAACGCGGAGCTCTCTGCCCCGGGCGTCAAGTCTGTACCGGCCTATGGCATAGCGATCTCTTGGATTTACGATTCGGTCTTGCCGGCGGAGAAGCGCCTCCACCCGCGCAAGCAATTCCATCATCTCAAAAGGCTTTGTCAGATAGTCATCGGCTCCCGTCCTAAGCCCAATCACTTTGTCAGAGGTCGCATTACGCGCGGTGAGCATAAGGACAGGGATTTCGACTCCCCGGGACCGAAGGTACCGGCATACTTCGAGGCCGTCTTTTTCGGGTAGCATGATGTCTAGAATAATTAGGTCACATCCCGATCCGGCAGCCGCCTCCGCTCCGGATTTGCCATCGCGTGCGGATTCCACTGTGTATCCTTCACTGCGGAGGCGATCACAGAGGGCCATCAAAATGACAGCGTCATCCTCCACAACAAGAATTCTACGATGATTCTGTTTCATGCTGCAAAATCGGCAGCCGGACCATTGCCGTCGTACCCCGGCCGCCGGGACTGCCAATGTTGAACGTCCCATTATAGGTGCCAACGATACGGCTGACGAGACTCAAACCCAGGCCGCCTCCCGGCGTCTGATTCGCTCTACTGATTTCACCCCGGTAAAAAGGTTCGCAGATCCTACTTAATTCTTTCTTTGATATTCCCGTACCGGTGTCGGAAACTCGCATGACAAGCCAACCCCGATTCCGCTGCGTTTCACGATAGATGTTTACGGTGATCGTCGCACTATCGCCGGCGTGCTTTGCAGCGTTGGTGAGAAGATTCATCAAGATCGTTTCAATTGCAATCAAATCGCCCGTATAGTGTTTTTCCATGATATGAATTATCAGCCGCTCTTTCAGAAGCGGCGAGGCCCGCGAGATAATCGCAGGCACAACCTCGTCGAAATCGATTGAGTCCTCGGCAGCCCCAATCACGGGTTTTGAAAGCCCTGCATAGAGAAGCACTTGGTCGATGAGATCTTTTAGCCGCCGGCTGTGATCGAGAATCGCTTTGCCATATTCTTTTACCTGTGATTGATCGGTCACAATCCCCGCGGCAAGATTGTCTGCCACCGCACTTACCCCGGAGATAGGAGTCTTTAGCTCATGCGTAACCGTGGCAACAAACTCGTGCTCCCTATTGCTCAAGTCCCTCGCCCTGCGATACAGGAGGAATAATACCACTGCTACAATTGCAAAACTTGCCAGAATTGAATAGCCGATTGCGAGCCGGCGATTCCTTGTGATTCGCACCGCTTTTTCGATGCTACCGGAGGTATGCCGAATGTTGAGCGTGAGACCTTCAAATTGAGGCTCATCCCGTGGCAGATCATCGGCGGCGACTTTTCCGAGAGGGGAGCCGTTGACGAATCGGGGGAGGCTAAACCACTGCCGGATGAAAAGATCCCTAAACGATGCTGAAAGACCCTTTTGCCAGATAGCCCCTGTCTCCTCGCCGGCAGCCGATAATACGTCAGTGAGCAAGGAACTTTCCGCGCCTATCCACGCTGTGAGCTTGACACGATGGTCCGCGGCTTGTAACTCCGTATCTTCAACTTGAAATTGATCGAGGCTTTGAGAAGAGGCAAGTACCTCTGCCGACCTGGTGAAAACCATGTTGAACGTATACGTCTGTCCGGGGCCAAGATAAGTCTCAAATAGGCGAGTTACGACTTCTCCGGCAAAGTATTCAAGATTGAATACCACCACAATATACCCCAAGAGAATTGGTCTCCGCTCCAGTCTCAGAACCGGCAGCACGAGGGCCAGACCGTCATCATCTGAGACAATCCGGTATAATCCGGATTCGTCCTCTCGAGCGACAAGATCCGTTACGGGATCCGGTGGGGTGTCGGTCGTAGTGACGGCTTCCCAATCCGGGGCGGAGTACGATGTAATAATGGTGCTCCCGCTCTTTCCCTCTACAACATACACCGTATCAATCAGGCCAGGAAAACGGGTGCCCAATGACCATTTCTCGTAAAACCTGGGAATATATTTTTTGGCGGCCTGAGGAAACCATTCGCTTTTCTCATCTTCGATTCCATAGGACAGCAACCCGGCTACTACGGCAAACTCCAAGGCTGCCTCCGACTGTATTCGGCCGGCGCCATTGGCAAGATCGCCATGGAGCTGTTGCGCTTCAGCCGCCATTTCTCCGTTGAGCCACAAAAACAATCCTACACCAATGGCAACCATCGCCCCCAGGCTCAATACGAGAAAAATAAAAGGCATGTAGTTTCGACTCGTCATGTCGCGGCTATCTTGAAAGTAGTACCGCGTTTCGCGTCGGGCCGCACAACGGAGGCGAGAATAGCCACCTGCGAGCCGAAATTACAGGCCGGACTTGCAGGATATAAACATTGGATTACCAGGGCAAATCGCCGTCGAGCAGCTTAAAAGCGTCTTCCGGGCTTAACGGTTTGGAAAAGAAAAAGCCCTGCAAATACTCGCAACCATGTTCCGCCAATAAATCTGCTTGCGTATCTGTTTCAACCCCTTCAGCTATCACCTTAATATTGAGGTTTTGCGCCAAGACAAGGATTGTTTTTATTATTTCGAGGCTTCGATTAGTTTTGTATATGTTTTCTATGAACGACCGGTCTATTTTTAGCGAATGCACCGGGAATTGAAGAAGATAGCTCAATGAAGAATAGCCTGTGCCAAAGTCATCTATGTAAATGTCCAAGCCCAGAGAATTTAATCCTTCGAGCGTGTCGCTGGTCGCTTTGCCGCCGGCCATTAAAACACTCTCAGTAATCTCCAGTTTTACTCGAGATGCCTCGATGTCTGATTTTTCGACTACGTCACTTATCTCTCGTACCATATCCGGGTCGGAAAATTGGCTGCTTGAAATATTAACGCTGACGTACGGAGATGATGATGGTAATTTGGCCTGCCAACTCCTCAATTGTATACAGGCCTCCTCCAAAGCCCACCTGCTCAAGGGCAAAATGATGTCATTCTCCTCCGCCAGTGCAATAAACTCGTTTGGTCCGACAATACCGCGTTTTGGATGGTACCAGCGAATCAGCGATTCAAAGCCCACGATACTTTTCTGAGTCGAACTTACAATGGGTTGATAATGAAGCCGAAACTCCCGTTTTTCAATGGCTTTTTTAAGCTCCGTCTCCATTTTGAGTAGCTTGACGGCGCGGTGGTGCATCGATTCATCAAAAACTCGATAATTTCCCGTGCCCGTATTCTTAGCGCGATACATTGCTATATCAGCGTCCCGCAAAACCTCAACCGGTTTTGCGTATCGATCTGTGCCTATCACAATGCCTATGCTCGCGGAAGTGAAGTACTCGCGGTCGTCTATCGTAAACGGCTTAATAAACTCTTCAGCAACTCGTTCGGCCACTTGGACGGCGTTTCTGCTGTCTTTGATGTCCTGAAGCAGCATAATAAACTCATCGCCGCCCATTCTCGCCACCGCGTTTGTCTGTTCTAATCTCGCTACCGTATCGTATTTACGGGAGCATTTTTTCAACCTTCCGGCAACCTCGGTGAGTAATCGATCTCCTGCCAGATGGCCGAGGCTGTCGTTTATCAGCTTGAACCTGTCCAGATCAAGGAAGAGAACCGCAAAATAATAATCGTCATGCCGCCGGGCAAATGCCAATGTGTTCTCCAAACGCTGCATAAAATGCGCCCGATTGTACAAGCCCGTAAGGGAATCAAATAATGCGTCATGAAGTAATTTCTCTTCAGCCCTTTTACGGCCCGTGATGTCGGTAATAGACCCAGCCACTCTATACGGCTTGCCGGATTGATCGCGGACAGCCAAGCCGCGGCACAATACATAAATGTAGGAATTATTCTTGTGAAGAAGACGATGCTCATTCTCAAAGGTCGCGCTATCGCTGCCCAAATGGTTGTGAAAATCGCCGTCGAACGTCTCGATATCATCAGGGTGGATCAGGCGTCGCCATTCCTCAGGGTCATCGGTGATTACATCCCGGTCCCGCCCGACTATTTCCGCCCATCGGTGAGAATAAAAGACACTTGAAGAACGCAAGTCCCAATCCCACAGCCCATCGTTGGTGCCCCGTGTTGCCAGCGCGTAACGTTCCTCGCTTTCCTTGAGTGCCCGTTCCGTTTTCCACTTATCGGTCAGAGACGCTGCGAAATGGCGGATTTCCTCCGGATAAAGGGGTTTCCTGAGGTAGAGAAGTTTTTCCGGCGGAGGAATCATTTCCAAGATCGCGACAGGATCAATGTCAGAAAAACCGGTAACCAGAACAATATTAACCTGCGGATCGATTTTTCGTATTTCTTGTGCAGTCCAAATGCCGTCCGGTCCGGGGGGCATTCTGACATCGAGGAACAACACAGCAAACGGTTTATTCTCGGCATTGGCTCTTTCCACAAATTCCACCGCAGTATCACCTTGCGAACAAAACTCAACATTATATTGTTGAGACGGAAGCTTGGATTCGGGTCGGCCAAAGAGCTCTATCTCGAGAGCATCCAGCCTGGTATCGCTTTTTTGAGCATCACCGAGGGAAGAAAAAAAATCTCGGTAGAACTGAAGTGTGTCAGCTTCATCGTCTACTGCCAGTATGCGGAAGTCGGTCTGACTGCGTCTCGCCATTCGTCGGTATCCTCAATCGATGAATTCAATCTATTCTTTCGGAATAATCAAATGAAAACAAGCTCCCGCGCCAATACCATCACTTTCAGCATATAGGCGGCCATTCATGGCAATAATCGTATTGGCGCACCAATGTAGCCCGATGCCGGCGTGATCGCTACCCTTTGTGGTATACCCTCGCTCGAAGATCCGAATCAGGTTCTCGGATGCGATTCCAACACCGTTGTCACAGATCTGCATGTGGATACGCTCAGCATTTTGGTCCTGCTCCACTGCGGACGAGATTGTAATCCTCCCGCCCTCAGTGGCGTTCTGCGAAAAGGAATCCGCAGAGTTGATAAAAATATTTGAAAGTACCTGCAGTAGGATTACTCGGGATATCTTAAGCGAGCCGGTCCCCGCTACCGAAGCATCGATTTCAAAAGAGACATTTATCCTCTGGTTCTCTGACAAGAGATCTCTGGCACTCTCGACTAAATCTATTAGCTCCGTCTGCTCCTTCGGCGGCGCGACATTGCTCTGTCCCTCTTGTTCCCGGAGAATCAACTCAATGTGCTCGACTCGCCGAAAAAGCTCATCCATTCTCCCGCCGGAGGATTCAACCAGGGCAAGAATCTTCTCAACATGCAGTGAGCTATATTGCCTGAGATTTTCTGCGCGTTTTTCATCGGAAACACCGTTTTTCAGTTCCCGCAACGCCTGATCAATTCTATCTACGGGAATTTCACGAAACTCGGCCCGGATCATCGAAAAGCTTCCGAGAACTGAGTTGAGGCCGTTTCTCACATTGTGCATGACTCCCGCCGCCATATCGGCCTTGCCGGACCGATAAGATTCCTCTATGAGCTGATTCCTGGCAGCAGAAAGTTTGCTAACCATGTCGTTGAACTCACTGGCGAGAGTGCCAATTTCATCATTGCGATTAAATTGGAGGAGTGATTTCAGATCATCGCTCTTGCCTATCCTCATTGCATGCTCGGTCAATTCCCGAATCGGTTTAACGATAGCAGCATTTGAGAGCACCAGAAGGGCCGTAGCCACAGCGACTCCGGCGACGAGAATGGATATCAGCGCAAATCCTAATGCCGCTTTTCCCCGGCGACTTATATCCGTGGGGATATCTGCCCGCAGCAGCAATCCGGGAGAGCCGCTGATGTCCGGAAACGTTTTATATATTTTAGAGCCGACGCATAAACTGCTACTTGCTGCCGGCGCAGACTGCATTTTGGAATTGGCAGCCATGTTTTGCGCCCAATAGGCTGTTTTCAGCCCAA
>NZCE01000005.1 GCA_002688185.1 Spirochaetales bacterium | reverse complement strand
GCCTATGCGCTTTTCCACACTGCCGATTTCCGTCTTACCGCCATAATTTTTCGCATTCAAATTTAGTTTATGCGTCAGCTCTATAGAAAAGTTGTTGAAAAAATCTGTTGTTTTTGGAGAGCTCAGCGCAGAATCACTCAGAGGTATAGCGGAAAAGGTGGATGAAGTTGAGTTCAAAGAGGATGAAATAATCTGCAAGGAAGGCGATCCCGGCGACAGAATGTATGTCATGATTAGCGGTAATGCAACGGTGCTTCAAGACATGGGCTGGGGACAACGGGAGCTCAAGAGATTAGAGACCGGTGATATTTTTGGTGAGATGGCGCTCATTTCGGGTGAAAAACGGTCGGCCACCGTCAAGGCCTTGGAGCCTGCCATTTGTCTGCAACTTGATAAAGAGAGCTTTCTCACTGCCTTGGATGAAGATCCTCATTTGGCCCAGATCGTAGCTAGGCTGCTCACCGTTCGCCTCACTACTACCGATCGCCAAACGGCCGATGATTTGATGGCCGCTCATCGGGCCCTCATTCTTTCACTGGCAAATCTTGCAGAGACAAGAGATCCTGACACAGGGGCACATTTATTTAGAACGAGAAGCTACTGCGCGCTTTTGGTAGAAAAGATAGCGGATCATCCAGAGTACGCACATGATCTCTACGACGGATTTGTCGAGGGCATCTACCACGTTTCTCCGTTGCACGACATTGGGAAGGTGGCAATTCCGGATTCGATACTGCTCAAACCCGGGCGTTTGAGTGATGACGAGTATGAAATTGTAAAGATGCATACTACCGCCGGTGGCAGGTCCTTGAAGTTGGTCCTGGAGCAAAGTCCGGAGGGGATATTTCTCATGGCGTATAACATCTGCCTGTATCATCACGAAAGGTGGGACGGCAAGGGTTACCCGGAGCAACTCAAAGGAAAGGATATACCGGTTGAAGCGAGGATTATGGCGATTGCGGATGTCTACGATGTTTTGCTTTCAAAAAGGGTATATAAACAGCCGATGGCTTATACCGCAGCATACGGGGAATTACGCAAAAACTCAGGCGGCCAGTTTGATCCGACTCTTATAGATATAATGTTGGAGCATCGCGATGAGTTTCGACAGATCCACGAGCGATTTCAGGACGAATGACCAAATCAGGGCTTTGTTCCATATTCTTTTGTGGCTTTGATAAGATGGTTGATCGTGGGCTCGAGTGTAGGATCGGTCTTCATACGGCTCTCAACCCGTTGGCATCCATGCATAACCGTTGTATGGTCGCGACCCCCAAACTCGAGACCTACCTCTGTTGTTGAATATTCAGTCATTTCCCGAGTCAGATACATGGCAACTTGCCTGGGAAAGGCGATTGCTTTGGTTCTCTTTTTACCTTTGAGATCACCCGGCGAAAGGGCAAAATAATCGGCAACCACACGCTGAATCATCTCAATGGTAATATTGCTTTGCCGGGGGTTTGAAAAAACGTCCTTCAGTTGTTGCGTGGCAACTTCCAAAGAAATATTTTTATTCACCAAATCCGCGTACGCAACCAATTTTGTGAGTGATGCTTCCAGATCACGGACATTGGTTGTGATATTTCTGCATATAAGATCAATGACCTCGTCAGATATGTTTACCTCTTTTTCTTCTACTTTTCGCTTGAGGATGGCGAATCTCGTCTCAAAATCCGGTGGTTGCAGATCCACATTGAGCCCACGCTCGAACCTGCTTCTAAGCCTGTCCGAGAGATGTTTTAGCTCCGATACGGGTCTATCACAGGTAAACACCATCTGCTTATTTGAGTCATAAAGGGCGTTAAATGTGTGGAATAGTTCCTCTTGGGTTTCAATCTTGTTCTGAAGGAAATGTACATCGTCTATCAGTAAAACATCTATCGAACGATATTTGTTCTTAAATCTATGTGTGGTTTTATTCTTTATCGATTGTATAAACTCATTGGTGAACGTCTCAGCGGTGACATAGACAACACGGTCTTCTCTCTCCCGGTGGACGGCATTGCCAATGGATTGTACTAAATGGGTTTTGCCAAGACCAACGCCACCGTATATCAAACAGGGATTATAGGCTGTCCCCGGGTTTTTTGCCATGGCGTACGCCGCGTTCGCGGCAAAAGAGTTGTTTACACCAATAACGAAGTTTTCAAAAACATAGTCAACACGGAGCTGTGGATGTGGTTTTTTCAAAGGCGGTGGTGCAACCTTGGCGGATTTTTTACGGGACGACTGCTGTGAAGGTCGCTGTACCTGATGAACGATAAAATCTACCGCAATCTTCGTGCCGGCAAGCTCATAGAGGCGTTCTTCCATTATCGGAAGATACCGCTGCTTTACCTGGTCTCTGTAGAATGAGGAAGGCACCTTCAGCACTATTTTTGATTGCTCAGAGGAATTGTATTCGATATTATTGAACCACATCATCCATTCCTGGTCGGTAACCTCTGAGCGGATGACGCTCATTGCTTCGTTCCAAAAGATATTATAGTCCCAGTTCTCATTCGCCATTGCCAGTCCCCTATATACCCAACTTATCTCCAGTTTGCTAACAAGTTATCCACAACTTACCTATTCCTGGTTGATTCATCCTGTGCGCCCTAATGCCGCATATATACGTAGAAACACGGGTAAAGTGTGAGTAAAGTTCTACAATGTAAAGATTTATTTTCATAAATTTGAGAATTTTTGAAATCGCCGGCGCAAACCGACCTATTTGGTATATATGTATCAAAATGCATACACCCAGCATAATTTATCCACAAGCTACTAACAACCGTGGATAATGCCAACGAATTTCAGTCTATAATATTCGATGTTTGATTACAACGAATACTGTGGCCGAAATACCAATAATTTTCGCACGAATAGTAAACATGCGTTACCGTAAAGTAAAATGAGTAGCTTTACTTTTCGCACATTAATCGCTACAATGCAGCATGCTTCGGGATCGGTTCAATCGATAGGAGATCCAGGGGCTGTGCACGTCGGCTAAGTACCAAGCGCAATTGAAAAACCGGCTCAGAATACGTTCTAAATGCCGCCCAAAAGGGGTTGCGCGGCGTGCCAAATTGAGGGTGTCCCGTAAGCTGGTTTATGGTGTCCCACAACCCCAGTTGTAGGGGTAGAGGAACGATACCATATAGAGCGTAACCTTTAGTGTTTCGGTGGATTGTGGGACACTTTTAATTGTTGATTATCCACAATGATGTAATTACATGCAAAACGAATATTCAGCAGAGCATATTCAAATTCTCAAAGGGCTTGATGCGGTTCGCAAACGTCCTGGAATGTACATTGGTTCCACCGGGCCCGATGGTCTCCATCATTTGGTGTATGAGGTAGTCGACAACAGCGTCGATGAGGCGATGGGCGGCTTCTGCACGGATATCGATGTCACTATTGAGAAGGGAAACATTATCCGCGTGGAGGATAATGGCAGGGGCATCCCCGTAGGTCCGCACCCAGTGGAGAATATCTCGGCATTGGAAATTGTAATGACAAGGCTCCACGCCGGGGGGAAGTTCGATAAAAACACCTACAAAGTCTCCGGCGGTTTGCATGGTGTGGGTGTCTCCGTCGTGAACGCCCTTTCGGAATGGTGTGAGGTAAGAGTGCATCGTGACGGCGATATTTTTTACCAAAAGTATAGACGCGGCGTGCCGGATGGAGACGTGGATACGGTTGGGAAAACGGATCAAGGCGGAACCAGAACACGGTTTTTTCCTGATAGCAAAGTATTCGATTCTATCATTTTTAGTTTTGATGTCCTCAGCCAACGCCTCCGGGAGCTCGCGTTCCTCAACAAAGGTATTAAGATAGCGATTCGTGATGAACGGATTGGACAGGACAAGGAACGGATTTTTCAATTTGAGGGCGGCATTGTATCCTTCATCTCCCATCTTAACCGAAATAAAACACCACTCCATAAAAACCCTATCTATTTTGAGGCCGTTCGTGAGGGTGTGGTTGTCGAAGTAGCTATCGAATATAACGAGGGATACGCGGAGAGTATTTTTACCTATGTAAATAACATTAATACCAGAGATGGCGGAACCCACCTCGCCGGCTTTAAGTCGGCCCTGACTCGTACGTTGAATGAGTTTCTAAAGCGTTCAAAGCACGCAAAAAAACTCGAGGAGTCCCTCAGTGGTGACGATGTGCGGGAAGGATTAACGAGCGTGATTTCCGTAAAGGTTCCCGAGCCGCAATTTGAAGGGCAAACAAAGGCAAAGCTTGGTAATTCCGAGGTTAAAGGAATCGTTGAATCCGCGGTTAATGAAAACCTAGCGTGGTACTTTCACGAACATCCCAAAGAGATTGACCGTATTCTAGAAAAAACTATTACGGCGGCAAAGGCCAGGGCGGCGGCGCGGAAAGCCAGGGAGCTAACGAGGAGAAAGAGCTTTATGGACAGCACCGGGCTGCCTGGAAAGCTCGCCGATTGCAGTGAGAAAGATCCGGCCAAATGCGAGGTGTATATCGTAGAGGGTGACAGCGCGGGCGGGAGTGCCAAACAGGGAAGGGACCGACAGTTCCAGGCCATTTTACCCATGTGGGGAAAGCTGCTCAACGTTGAAAAGACTCGGGTCGATCGAGTACTCGCCAATGAAAAACTGCAACCCCTTATTGCATGCTTGGGCGCCGGCGCGGGATCGGAGTTCGATATCGCGCGGTTGCGGTATCACAAGGTTATCATCATGGCCGACGCCGACGTGGACGGGTCGCACATTAGAACGCTTCTCCTCACGTTCTTCTTTCGATATATGTCTGAATTAGTTGAGCGGGGGCATGTATACATCGCCATGCCGCCGCTCTATAAGGTAAGCAACGGTCGGCGTATAGCTTACGCGTACGATGACGCTGAGAGAGACGGCATTCTCGAGGGCCTGGGATCGGATCGTGAGAAGGCGAATATTCAACGATACAAGGGCCTTGGTGAGATGAATCCCGATCAACTCTGGTTTACCACCATGGATCCTGAACAGAGAAACATCATACAGGTGAAACTGGAAGACGCCGTAAGCGCCGATGAAATGTTCACAACCCTCATGGGAGAGCAGGTTGAGCCGCGGCGGAAGTTCATTGAAGAAAATGCGCTTGAAGTAACAAACCTAGATATTTAGCTCAATCGTAGTTTGGACCCAAAAGCCACGACCGGGATACCTAAAAATACCATGGAAAGGAGACGCGCTTGGCAACCGGCAAGACTATTCCTGTAGCCATAGAAGACGAAATCAAAGTGTCTTACCTTAATTACGCGATGTCGGTGATTGTCGCAAGAGCCTTGCCGGACGCCCGTGACGGTTTAAAGCCGGTTCACCGGCGTATTCTCTATGCTATGAGCGAGATGGGTTTGCGATCAGACCGACCCTTCAAAAAGGCCGCGCGAATTGTGGGCGATGTGCTCGGAAAGTTTCATCCCCATGGAGATTTGTCGGTTTATGATGCCCTGGTTCGTCTTGCTCAGGATTTTTCCCTGCGCTATCCGGCGGTACAGGGTCAGGGCAATTTTGGTTCCGTTGATGGTGATCCCCCTGCTGCACAGCGATACACTGAAGCGCGGATGACAAGTATCTCCGAGGAGATGCTCAGAGATATTCGGAAGGAAACGGTCGATTTTGGTCCCAATTACGATGACTCAATGACCGAGCCCAAGGTGCTTCCGGGCGCGTTTCCCTTCCTTCTTGCCAACGGGGGCAGTGGTATAGCCGTCGGTATGGCTACGAACATCCCGCCGCAGAACCTGAGGGAAATTGGCGACGCGATCATTGCGTATATCGACAATCCAGATGTAACGGTTGACGATCTTATAAAGAAAATTCCCGGTCCGGACTTTCCCACCGGCGGGATTATCTATGGCAAGGCCGGCATTGCGGAAGCCTATAAAACCGGCAGAGGCAAAATCACCGTACGCTCAAAATGCGTTTTGGAGACCACCGCCAAAGGCAGGGACGTGATTATCGTCACCGAAATACCTTACGCGGTAAACAAGAGCACGTTGATTATGCGAATTGCGGATCTCGTGCGTGAAAAGAAGATCGACGGAATAACGGATCTAAACGATGAGTCCGACCGCGACGGAATGAGGATCGTGATTGAGCTCAAGAAAAGTATTTCGCCCCGGGTCGTGCTCAACCAACTCTATTCGCACACGCAGTTGCAGCAGAACTTTAGCGTTAACTTTCTCGCCCTCGTCGACGGCAAACCAAAACTGCTCGACCTCAAGGAAGCGATTACCTGCTTTGTGGAGCATCGGCAGGAAGTAGTTACCAGGCGATCGCGATATGATCTGCGAAAAGCGGAGGAACGGGCTCATATTCTTGAAGGTTTAAAAATCGCTCTTCAGAATATCGACGAGGTAGTGGAAATCATAAAGGCCTCCGATAATGTCGACGTCGCCCGTACTGGTCTAATGAAACGGTTTAGCCTTTCGGAGGCGCAGGCGCAGGCAATTCTAAATATGCGGCTTCAGCGGCTGACTAGCCTCGAGACGCAGAAGATCCTCGATGAGCTCAAGGAGATCGAGGCATTGATCGCATATCTCAACGATTTGCTTTCAAGCGAGAAGAAAATCCTCAACGTTGTAAAAGACGAAACCCTGGAAATTGTCAAAAAATATGGTGATGAGCGGCGGACCCAAATCGTACCGGATGAGATTGAGGCGATTGATGATGAGGATCTTATTCAAAAAGAAGATATGGTCATCGTCATGTCAAATAGGGGCTTTATCAAACGTGTTCCGGTGAGTGCATATCGGAGTCAAGGTCGCGGTGGTAGAGGTGCGTCATCGGCAACGTTAAAAAACGACGATTTTATAGAAAATCTGTTTGTTGCATCCACCCACGATCACTTTTTGTTTATTTCAAGCCTCGGCAAAGCATACTGGATGAAAGTGCATGAAATACCAGAGGTCGGACGGGCGGCACGAGGGCAGCACATAAAAGCGCTGCTTTCCATCGGCGCCGACGAAGATATCACCACGGTGCTGCCGCTTGCTGAGTTCAGCGAGGAGACGTTTATCTTTATGGCAACGGCGCGCGGTGTGGTAAAAAAGGCAAATACCGCCGCTTTTACAAATGCTCGCACGCGGGGAATAATCGCCATTAAGCTCGATGCCAATGATCGGTTGATTAGTGCTCATCTCACTACGGGGAGTGACGAGGTCGTACTTGTGACGAGGGGAGGCAGTGCCCTGCGATTTAATGAAGATCACGTTCGTTCCATGGGCCGGTCGACGCGGGGGGTACGGGGAGTGCGACTTTCCAATGTGGACGAGCTGGTGGGAGCACTTTGTGTTCGCGATGACGAGCAGATGCTGCTGCTTTCGGAGAACGGCTATGGAAAGCGCATCGAGTATAGTAATTTCACGCCTCACGGAAGGGGTACCGGCGGACAGATGGCGTATAAGGTGTCGGAAAAAACAGGCGAGCTGGCCGGAGTGGTGGCTGTTACCAAACAGGATGAGTTGGTGTGTATTACGAGCCAGGGCAATGCGGTCAAGCTCAAGCTAAAAGAGGTACCCGCGTTGGGCAAAAGCGCGCAGGGTGTTCGTATAGTAAACATCAGACCGCCTGATTTTGTCGTAGGAATGGCACGGGTGGTTGCAGAATAGTACTGGTCCAAAGCTTGCCTACTGGTCTAAAGCTTGGGGACGGCTTGAATCAGCCAGGCGTTTTGCGCGGTATTTGTTGGTAGACATCTTTCTTGTGTTTGGAGTGTCCGCCTATGAAATACCCACCGTTCTGCCCCAATCCCGGCTGCGATTTCCACCAGCAACCACCGGACCGGTCTTCCTGGTTCGTTCGTAACGGATCCTATCTGTCAAAGGCCTTTGGCCGCATCCAACGTTTCCTGTGTAACGCCTGCTCCCACGGCTTTTCCTCCATGACCTTCTCCACACAGTACTACGTCAAAGTCCCGGTTCCGTTATCCGATATCTTCAATCGTCTCAAATCCACCTCTGGTATCCGTCACATCGCTCGGGATCTTGGTGTCAGCCACACCATCATCCTCAATCGATGCACCCGCCTCGCCCGTCAGGCTCTCGCCGTCCATGCCACACTTTCCTCTTCAATCTCTCTGGCTGAAGACCTGGTCACCGACGGATTCGAGAGCTTTGTCTATAGTCAGTACTATCCCAACAACATTCACCTGCTGGTTGGATCAACATCGCAGTATCTCTACGCACTCGATTATGCGCACATGCGCAGAAAAGGACGAATGACTGAAGCACAGAAGGTACGCAGAGCAGAGCTCGATGAATTGTGGATCTCAGGGAAACGGTCGATTCGCCGGTCATTCACCGCCATCGTGGAGGCGATAGAGCAGTTGGTGAAAGACAGAAGCACCGGAGCGACTGTGTTGTACAGCGATGAGAAATATGCGTATCGACTGGCGGTGAATCGAAATGAGTATCTGATGAGGNTACAGACCGANGNGAGCTTTCGTCATGTGCGGATCAGCTCGAANAAACCACGCACNGTGCACAACAAGCTGTTTGCGGTAAANTATTACGACAGGGAAATACGNAAAGACAACGCGAACCACGTGAGAGAGACGGTGCAATATTCGCGGAATGTGAATAACTGCATGGAACGGATGGCGATNTATCGGGTGTACCACAATTATGTAAAGCCGTANCGGATCACCGATCGGACCGATGAGAAGAGACTGCACGGGGAAGTAGCGGGGATAGAGAGACAGCGGATCGAGGGAGAGATGGGGAGCATCTTCACGGAGAGACGGTTTCTGACGAGGGTGAGCTTGAGCTGGAGTGACGCGTTGATCTGGCTACGCGGGTTGGCCACGCCGACGATGCATGAGGGAGGGACCTTCCCCGGCTACGCTTGGGCGTGAGATGACCCGCCGCTATCACCAAGCTTTGGACCAGTAGCGAAATGTTCCACGTGAAACATAACAGGAGCGATACCAAACCGGGGAGCGATTTCCAAAAGTAGGTAGATGGCTGAAACGAGGAATAAAGAAGTCTCGCAAAGNACGCAAAATTCTAAGAGAACGCTTGAGTTAAACACCGGAGAGTCTGCTATACCAAAAACATCATTGGTTGCTGTAATACCGTCCATAAACTTCTCGGTCTAGGATTGCTGGAATTTGGGTATGAAATCGCCCTGATTACTTATCTTTAGTTGGCCAAACCGGAATTCGGGCAAGTAGCAAATTTCAATTCGACTAAAAATACAATGTCTCTGCGATCCGCGTACCGGTGATCCGCACTCGGCGATCCGCACTCGGCGAGCTTTGCGTGAACTCCGCCCGGGCGCCGCCTTAGATATTCTGGTGTCGAAAAAGATTGCANGTACATTTCGCAAGCGCACCCACCAGACCGCGAGGATTATAGTTTGTGTGTTCTTGCATTAAAATTGAATAACTACGAAAGCGGGAGCGAATCCTCGTAGTATTTTAGAATAGCGTTGACATCCTGCCAGATCTTCTTCTTACGATCATCGGGCAAAAACGTTGAAAAGAGATTGTTTTTTACGAGTTTGATGATTTCCGCNGGCGCNAANAAGTTCTTGTTTGTCAAACTCATGTATTCATCCACCAGATCGACACCAAATAAAGTCGGATCGTCGGTATTTACCGTTACATTGAGATTGTGATCGAAATAAGNTCTGATTGGATGCTCTTCCAGGACCTTTACATATTTTTGTGTATANACGTTACTTGTAGGACAGATCTCGATGGGAATCTGATTTTCCGCTAAGGCATCCATGAGTTTATTATCTTGAACCGCGCTGGTACCGTGACCAATACGCTCGGCTTTTAGTAAGTTGATTGAATCCCAAATCGATTCAGGACCCACAACTTCACCGGCGTGCGCAACAATATGCAAACCTTTTGCTGCCGCTTTGGCAAACACGTCCACAAAATCTTTTGCCGGACCAATTTCTTCCGCCCCGCCNAGACCTATCCCGATGATATTGTCGGACAGATTATCAAGAGTTAATTTCAGATTATGCTCAGCGTTCTTGACTCCAAAGCTTCTGGAAACATCGATTATAAACTTGACTTCTCTCCCATGCTTTTCCTTAAGCATGTTAGCACCATCGTTTAAGCGGTTAATCATTGCCGGGAATTTTAATCCATTGATNAGAAATTTTGACGGCGCAAAAAAGATCTCGGCGTAGACAATATTGTTTCTATTTAGGTACGCGAGGGCATCATTGATGAGATAATCGAAATCGTCCTCGGACTTGAAGCAGTTCTGGACCACATTGATAAAAAGATCGATAAACTCATCAAAACTCGTTATATGNAATTTCTTCTTNAGATCGCCTTTNGTTGAGACCTTGTCATACGTGATTTTATGAGTTTTCATCAAGTCCCAAATGGTATCCACCGTTGCGAGCGCTTCAAGATGCAGGTGGATCTCCGTTTTCGGGATCTCGGTTAAAAGGGCTCTCAGTTTTTGCACTTCGCGTGCTCGCGAACCGGGTTGCCTGGATCCGGCATTCATTGACTTCCTCAAGGACACATACCGTGAAGCTTGATTTCAGGAAATCCAAGCAGAACCATAGACGGCNCNACTTGAGTCCTAAATATTGTACCAACTCCCCAAAATGGCATGTAGCTATAAATCTTTCCTAAATATCGGCAACAACGCCTATAAATCACAAATAATTTATCTCAAGGAAAGAAATTTATNCNGGCTTCTTAGACNGAAATCACGGAAGTAACTTCCGGGATGACGTCCTTTAGATGCTTTTCAACGCCGTGTGTCAAGGTCATCTGGGACATGGGACAACCTGCACACGCGCCTTGAAGCTTCACCGAGACAGTTCCCTCATCGGAAACCGCTACAAGAGAGATATCTCCACCGTCAGCTTGGAGTGAAGGCCGAATTTCCTGAATTGCGTCTTCAACTTGTGTTCGTAATGTTGGTTTTTCTTCCAGATTTTCTACCATTTCTAAACCTCTTATGTCGATATGATTAGCCGTTGGCCACAGTATAGCCGTTTTTTTACTATTTGTTGAGACTTTTTACCAGGGGTGGTTCTGAAAGTCAAAACANTCATGAATTCGTCCCGACAATAGTTAAGCTGTCGGTTATCTTTTATGTGGTAGGAAGCTTGGGGATAGCACATCCCNCCGNTCAATTAGCTGAGGCGGCGCTTTTATAAATACGTCTCNGCTACCGNTNATCGTCCATCCCCAAGCTTCCGACCAGTAGCATTTTCCTTCAGTCTTTATTCCTTTATACTTCACTCCGAATCAAGAAGCGCCGACGCAGAACATCCGGCGCCTTTGCCACGGGCTTGCATGTTTAGCATCATAATGGAGGGCAGCTCAAATCGCCATGGGTAAAGTAATAGTATTTGCCAATCAAAAAGGTGGGGTNGGAAAAACTACATCGTGCGTAAATATTGGNGCCTATATGGCTGATGCGGGGAAAAAAGTACTCCTCATTGATTTTGATCCNCAGGGAAACCTATCAAGCAGCATCGGAGTCGATGCCGATGCGCCTGGTATCTACGAAGTTCTTTCCGGTTCAATATCGATGGAGCAGGCNATACAGAAAGCAGAACATGCGGAGCTTTTTGCCATAACNTCAAATGTTAATCTATCGGGAGCAAATATCGAATTGGTGGATCAAGAAGACAGGGAGTATTTTCTCAAACGTGCCATCGAGCAAAGCACCGATTCATGGGACTANATTCTTGTCGATTGCCCGCCGTCATTGGGCATTCTTACCTTGAACGGTCTTGCCGCGGGGCAGTATGTGATTATTCCCCTACAATGCGAGTATTTTGCGNTGGAGGGATTGAGTCTACTTCTTCAGACGATCCAAAAGGTACAACATGGGGTNAATCCAAATCTCCTCATTGCCGGGATNATTTTTACCATGTTTGATACTCGTACGAGGCTCTCGAAAGAAGTNGTAGAGGAAGTNACNGGTTATTTCAAAGAGAAGGTTTTTAGAACTATTATTCCNCGAAATGTACGTCTCTCTGAAGCACCTTCACATTCAACGNCGATCAACAGATACGATCCGGAATGCCTGGGCGCGTTGAGCTACAAAAAAATTTCAGAAGAGGTGATGGGCCGTGTCTAAACGAGCGTTGGGGAAGGGCCTGGATGCCCTTATTCAGGCGCCTGCCGGAGCACCAGAGGAAAAAGACCTCGTTTTAACGATACAGTTGAATAAGATTCAGCCAAATCGAGACCAGCCGAGGAAACATATTGATGAAACAGCGCTCAACGAGCTTGCTGGATCTATTCGTGAAAAGGGGGTAATCCAGCCGATCATATTGGAGAAAACCGGTGATACTTACGCAATTATTGCCGGAGAACGGAGATTTCGAGCCGCTCAGCTCGCGGGACTCGCGGAAATCCCTGCGTTAATCCGAAGCTTTTCCCGGGATGACAAGTTGATTGTGTCTCTCATCGAGAATATTCAGCGGGAAAACCTGAATCCCATTGAAGAGGCTTCCGCCTTTGAAACGATAATTAAGCAAACCGGGATGAATCAGGATGAGCTCGCGCGACAGGTGGGGAAAAGCCGGCCAGCCGTTGCCAACTGCCTGAGATTACTAAAGCTTCCCCAGGCAATGCAAAACGCCCTAAAACGTGGCGACATTAGCTCGGGCCATGCGAGAGCTATTTTGTCCGTGGTAAACCCGGCAGATCAGGAGATTCTGTTTTCTCAAATTATCCAACAGGGCATCTCCGTCCGAGATGCGGAGGCCGGCGCCGATCAGATGAATAAGGGCTCACGTGGGGCCGGCAACCTATCTTCGCCACAACAGAAGCGAGTAGCGCCTGAGATACAGGAAGTGGAGCAACGGTTCATTGAATCATTAGGTACAAAAGTCCAACTGAAGGGAAATCTGAATAAAGGGAAAATCGAGATCTCATATTTCTCAAAGGAAGATCTTGACCGGTTGTTTGATCTTCTCACAAAAGTGGATTGAGAACAATTGCTCCCAAACCGCCGAACCGGTATGCGCCACTTGAATCGGCTATTTGCGAGACCCTTTCTGAATCCTCCTTGTTCTCTCGGGTGACCTCGAGCGACCAAAGGGAGCGGGCGTTCTCAGCGCGAAATTCTTCCTCCCCACTGCCACAGTTTTCACACGGTCTGCTTGCGTGAACTCCGACTGGGCGCCGCCTTGGATCTTCTGGTGTCGAAAAAGATTGCACCTAATCTTAGGTGAACGGCTCGCTCTGATACTCCATCTCTCTTATAAAGCTGTTGTCCTCGAGCTTCCCGAGTACCGAATCCATATCCTTTGGCGAATCATACATCATCTGTCTAAAATGGCTCTCGTAGTCTTTCTGCCTGCTTTCCCGCGTCTTGCGTTGTATATCTTTCTTAGTTTGTGCGGCGCGACTTATCCACNNNTCCCAGGTCTCCTTATCCACATCATNGCCGGCAGTCTCATGGAGCCAGAGAAGGCTCGCTAGAGCGTGCCGCGCTTTCTCTCGAGAATAATCTTCCCCAAATTGCTCATACGTACGGTGAACGCCTTCCCATGAGTCGATTCTGTCCGTGATAATATCNTCGAACAGCGTATTCAGCTGAAGCCTCGTGATGAGCTGGCCTCCAATATTGACCCACTCTTGACGACGCGAGCCGTCAAGTTGGTCAAACAACTTTCTATAATCTGATAAATCTGATTCGCGCATATATCGAACCAGCGTGTCGATGCCGTAAAAGTGAAGCATCTCTCGATAGATCCGGTATCCTTCGTTTATCTTGCTGATTACAATCTCACGCCTGCCAGACTCAACCACGCCGGTTGGCGCAACAATCTGTGAAGGGACCGCACCATCGAGAAACAACCGGCGGCCGGTCTGAATGAGCTCATCATCCGAAAGATGAGACGCCTCAAACTGTGCCGACGCCACCCATTTCTCTAATATCTCTATCCCCATTGCGAGCTCTTCCGCCGTGTCCGGTGCCAGATAGTTGTATTCGAACGTTTGCCATTTATAGAGTTGCAGGTCGCGGTCTCCACACTTCCAGCTGTTGCGGGTGAGCGCATACATGTTGTAGAGAAACCANTAGCCGGGCAGAATAACCAGNCGATCGTCTTTCGTATCATTTGCCACAAGGGTAAAAGGCAAAGGAATCTCAAGCTCTGCAGGATAACTCCCCTTNACAATNAGACAGAATGAGGCGAATTTGCTGGGGTGCTTCAGACTCACGCAGAGTCCCGGCCAAAACCCNCGTCCCGCTACTAGTTCGCCGTCATTTGCGCGGGAGTTGTGATTAGATCCTATGGTCGCACCGGCGGCAATATTGCTCTGGCCGAGCACGGTTGCAGCGCAGAGAAACGAATTGTTGTGATGTTGTTCGTGCGATGGGTACACCAGGGAGTTGAGNACTTCACAACAGGAAATTGTTCCGTTGTCACCAAGTATCGAGTTAATCAGCCTTGCGCCGTATTTCAGTGAAGCATTGGTCCTCAGGTAGAATCGCACGGCCTTCACCCCGTAGAATATTCTGCATCCAATATCGACGATTCCGTTCACCAACTCCACGCCCTCGCCAATCTGNGTGACCGCATCCTTTTNGCTCATAATAGTCAGATTTTTTAGTTTATTTGCGCCCTTTATATATGCNCATTCCCCGANCAACACATCCTTGATGATCCTACAGCTTTTGATGACCGATCCCTCGCCGACGGCTCCATAATGACCTCTCTGGCCGTCAACAACACGATTTGTCATACCTTTAAGTTTTTGTATCAATATGTCGTTTTCCCGAAATCGTGACCAGATGTAGGCGTCGGCGGGCATNAGACCCTGAAATGGCAGAATGCTTCGNCCGGCGTTTTCATTTCCAATCTCGAGCCAGATTCTCACGTCTTCATCTTCGCCNTCTTTGGTGATGCCGTTGCCGAATTTCGCATGGTTCGTNACGAGCATTTCATCAATNTTAAAAAGTAAAACCTCATTTCCTATGATGTAATGCGAAAGGTAGTGTACGTGAGAGATCGCTGAATTGTTNCCGATGTCNCTCGANACAATCGTGCTGTTATAGATACCGANNGGCAGCCTGAGATCGTGAAACTCCAAATATTGTTCCGAGTGCGCACCGATCCGCACGAGCCCGAAAAATGATGAGCTCTTAACTAAAGATGGCTTAAATCCAGCTGCCACGAGAATATTATTCCAGTCGTCAGCGTTATTNCCGTTGCGAATAAGGACTTTTCGCTCTTTTCTTGTCAATCTTCTGTAATTCGTCGGCTCTTGGCCGCGTTCGTCCCTGAAACGGTATTCATCCCTATCGGTCTTTAGAAATTCCGAAGGGATAAAGCTAAATCCGAGCTGTGCCAGCGCACCTGTTTTTGTGTTGTTCATGGCATTCGTCCTTGGCATTGAGTATATTTGCCTGCATTGGGCGTTGATAGGTGTTGGGATGGATCGTCATTCCTTCTGAGGCACTGGTGAATCCCTCCTTATAGTGCAGAATAGGGCTAACCTTTGAGTTTTCGCCTGAGATTGACAAAAGGAATGCCTTGTAGCTATAGTGTTATCCCCAACGACGTGCCGCGGAAGCCGCCGGCGGGTTGATGAGGAGAGGTGTCCGAGTGGTTGAAGGAGGCGGTCTTGAAAACCGTTGAGCCGAGAGGCTCCGTGGGTTCGAATCCCACCTTCTCCGGTTTAGANTAGATATCGCCGGNGCAAAGTTGAACGTCCGAACGGGTNCCCGAACGGGTNCCCNNACGGNTNCCCAAACGGGTATGGAGAGGTGCGAGAGCGGTTGAATCGGGCTCCCTGCTAAGGAGTTGTACCTATTACTGGTACCGAGGGTTCGAATCCCTCCCTCTCCGCTTTTTNATGTGCCCATAGCTCAGCTGGATAGAGCGTTAGATTGCGGATCTAAAGGCCGGAGGTTCGAATCCTCTTGGGCACGGTTTACGGAGAGATGCGAGAGCGGTTGAATCGGGCAGACTCGAAATCTGTTGTACTGCTTGTCAGTACCGAGGGTTCGAATCCCTCTCTCTCCGAACCTTCTGATCGCCGCAAGGAGTAGCAACTTTAAAAAAGTTCTTTCCGACGGCGGGCATTCTGAGCTCTTTTTCGTGAGGTAAAAAAAACCATTAGTTTATGCATCAAAAATGCCGGGGTATAGTGGGGTACCTGCGGGAAAGATGCAAAAATGTAATCAATTGGAGAGATGACCGAGAGGCCGAAGGTGTACGCTTGGAAAGCGTATGTGCCCCACCAGGGCACCGAGGGTTCGAATCCCTCTCTCTCCGTTGCCCCTTTAGCGATGAAAGCCAGGACCTACGCTACCGGCCGTCGCCCAACTCCGTCAGGACCGGGAGGTAGCAGCGGTAAGTGATTGGCCGATGTGCAGTAGTAATCTTGACTGGAGCTAAAGGGGTTTTTTGATTTCATGGAGGTGAACGTATCGGAGCTCGTCGTCGATCGGCCCTAATCGATCAAAGTCGATACACTTGCGTTAGATAATAGACGCACGAATCAAATGGCATACGAAGTCACAGCTACAAGAAAGCGCCCTCAAACGTTTGACCAAATGGCGGGTCAAGATTTTGTGGTGACGACACTCAAAGCGTCGGTCAAAAGCGGTCGAATTGCCCACGCATATCTTTTTTCAGGGCCGCGGGGAATCGGCAAGACATCGGCCGCCCGCATTCTTGCGCGGTCTTTGAATTGCATTAAAGGCCCGTCTGAGATTCCATGCGGTGAATGCGAGAACTGTACCGAAATATCTCGGGGAAACTCCCTTGACGTTATTGAGATCGACGGAGCCTCGAACACCTCGGTAAATGACGTCCGCGAAATTAAGGACGAGGTGCTGTTCTCCCCGAACGCATCGAGATATAAAATCTATATCATCGATGAAGTGCACATGCTCTCAAACAGCGCCTTTAACGCATTGCTCAAGACTATCGAGGAACCGCCGCCNTATGTAGTGTTTATTTTCGCTACGACCGAGATCCACAAAGTTCCAGCTACAGTCCGCTCCCGTTGCCAACAGTTTAATTTTCGGTTGATTTCTATGGATGTTATAAAAGGTCTCCTCTCCGAGGCGGTTGCCGAGATGGATCTCGAGGCTGAAGATGATGCCCTATTTTGGATTGCCAAAGAGGCAACGGGGTCACTGCGGGATGCATACACACTTTTTGATCAAATTGCCTCATTTGCCGATTCACGGATAACGATGGATCTCATCGGTGAAAAACTCGGTCTGGTAGGTCTCGACCGAATAAATCGCCTGGCGGAGTTTTTGGTTTCGAATAACGCAAAAAGCGCCATTGAGCTCGCCGACGAAATACTCACCTATGGCGTCTCCGTTGAGCAGTTTGTAATCGATTTGGCCGAGTTTTTTCGGTGTGTGCTGTTTATCAAACACGGTGTCCACAAGGAATCCCTTATTGGCTACGGNGTGGATCAGTTTTCTCAAAAAGTTCTAGAAGGCTTTTCAGATGTGCAGGTNGAGAAGGCCCTTAACCTTGTGCTCTCCCTCTACCGGGAGCTCCGCTATTCTCTCAACCAACGGTACGAGTTGGAGCTGACGCTGAGCAGGCTTTCGGTACTCTCATCCTATATCCATCCAAGGGACCTTCTAAAGAAGATTGACGAACTAAGGGCGGAGACGTCCGCCACAGGTTTGCAAACAAGCGCCGCGCCGGCTCAAGAACCACAATCGGCGCAACTCGATATGTTGGCTGGTGGAGACAAGGCNGTCGGATCGAAGANGCCGCCCAGACTGGATGCAGATGACCAATCCGGCGCCGACGATTTACAACTACTCTCATCNGATTCCAAAGCTCCTTCGGGTAATCCCCAAAGCGAGATGCCCAACNCGACCGATNATGATTCGAGTCACATGCCTCGGCAATCGAGCTNTGANTCCGAATCTGAGCAAAAAGAAGTATTAAGAGATTTGACGGATGCTGAAAAGGAATCCGTTATGGAACCTCTAAGAATAAAGCATCTTTCTCTCGCTTCTTCACTGGAGAAGTCGTCTACGTGGCGAATAAGTGGAAACACCATCGAAATTACCTGTCAGACGAGCTATGATGCGGTAAATATCCGCCGTGAGCAACAGAAGTTGATTGAGCTGATGGATGGCGCTCTGGGGAAGTCGTATGCGATTCGAGTAATCCCTGAGCAAAATGACAGGCTTGAGTCAGATACTGACTCTAATGAGAAAATCGAAATGATTCGGCGGGTATTTCGCGGTGAAATAGTGAACGAATAGACAGTGAAGGATGACAAGGAGTAGAATTCGATGAATCCGATGGATCTCATTAAAAACTTTCAAAATATTCAATCGCGTGTCGGAGAAATGCAGGAAAAGCTCAAAGAAGTCACTGTATCAGGCACCTCGGGCGGTGACATGGTGAGAATTGAAATGAATGGTCAGATGGAAGTCACTAAAGTCTCCATCTCACCTGAAGCTGTCGACCCGGAAGATATCGGCATGTTGGAAGATCTGGTGTTCGCGGCTTTTTCCGATGCATTTGCTAAAATAAAGGAAAAAATGCGCGAGGAGATGTCCGCCATCACCGGAGGGATGAATCTGCCGCCGGGAATCTTGGGAATGTAGTCCGATCGTCCTGACTTAGGCGGCGGGATTAGGTGCATGACAACACTCGATCAGCTCATTAAGGATCTCTCAAGACTCCCCGGAATCGGCAGGAAGAGCGCCGCCCGTATCGCGTATTACCTGCTCAGAACCGACCACGGATATACAAATAATCTCGCGCGAGAGATTGGAGAATTGCAGGAGCGCATCCGGGCCTGTGGCATTTGCGGCAATTATACCGAAATTGAACCGTGTGACATTTGTACTGATTCGAGGAGAGATAAATCGATTATCTGTCTCGTTGAGCAGTCCACCGATATTCAAACCATTGAGGCGACCCGGGAGTACGACGGCCTTTTTCACGTATTGAATGGGGTGATTTCGCCCATAGACGGAATTGGTCCCGATGATTTGACTGTAGGCAAGCTCGTAAAAAGGGTGAAAGACGGCGAGGTAAAGGAGATCATAATCGCGACAAATCCAACCGTAGAAGGAGACGCAACGGCCATGTACCTGGTCCGGCTGTTTGCCGAGGAAGAGATACGTCTGTCACGTCTCGCATCCGGTTTACCGGTTGGCGGCGACCTTGAATACGCCGACCGGCTAACCTTGGCTAGATCTCTGCGCGGGAGAACTCGGCTCTCCTCCTGAGGTCGGCTTAGAATTGTTTCCCTCACGGGCACCAAGAATTTTTTCCACCATTTTTGTCATTTTTTGGTAATGCCCGCCCTTCCAATAGACTTTTTCGCAAGAATCGCAGACATAAAACTCGCTACACCAGGCTTTCACACCGGCCGGGACGTTACTTTTGTATAAATCCCAATCAACATCTTTCACGGCACCAATGAGGCCGTTGCAGTCGATACACCGAGCAAACGGCTGGACTAGGCTATACAGATCGAGACGCTCGATGATTTCCGGCGTCTGAACGGCCGGATCTGTGCTTCTTACATAGAGTCCTCGTGTTACGATTGAGCGCATGAGCAGTTGCCGGTCTCTGGTGAGCAGAATCCTCCGGTCTGCTTGAGACGCAGTGGCAAGCTCGCGGTCGCTTTTGGTGGGGTCGTAGACAACATCGAATCCAAGCATTCTCAGCCGCCTCGCGAGGGTTTTGAGATGCACGTCGACCACAAAACGGGGATTTCTCAATGGCTCCGGCCTGAGCTTGGTGATTCCGGCGATGTTGAGCCTCTCGAATACCGGATAGACGCTGATACGGTCGCCGTCCTGGACCAAATAGTCGAACCCCTGAGACGAGCCGTTGATGAGTATCAGATCTACCTCAACATGTGGAATACCGAATGACTCAATAAGGTCTTTTACCGATCTGGGGAGGAGACACCGGGTCTGTATGTCTTGCTTTTTTTCATGACCTTTGAGAAAGAAATTGAGCTCTTCATAAAATCGAACCGTTGCGGCGATCATGAGCTGGTTATGCGGTTTAAAACCTGAGTAAACTATAATTTATCAATAAGCATCGAACACTTGCCGGACGGGATCGGGAGGGTCTTTTTCTTTCCCTCATCGAGAATGTTGATGGTGAAATAATAGAGCTTTTCAGACTCCAACCGTATCTCCCAACCTCTGCCGCTCTTGTTGCTCAAAATCGTTATCATGTTTCGTTTTAATGATAGATCTTCTATCCCCATAATTTCCATGGTGGGGATTATCCAGTCCACGGTTTTTCTGGGAAGGCTGATATACAATCCTATGACGTTCTCAATAATAAGGGTGATTGAAGAAAGCGCGGCATACGGTAAGTACAGCTTGCGCGGCCATCCGCGTTTTTCCGGCCATTTTGCGGGACCGTCTCTGTTGGGCAGATACGCTTCATACAAGTTGCCCCGTTCTTTCCCCTCGGGGTGTAGCGTGTCCAGCATAAAATAGAGATGCCTGATTGCACATTCTCGGGCTAAATCATACCGGCCAAATTTTTCGAGGCCTTTGATTACCATAAAAGTAAACGGGGGGTAAACCGATCCCCGGCAACCGGTGCCCTCATCGCTGAAGTCGGGCTCATCGGCCGCGAGGGTTGGAAAAGGATTTTCGGTACCAAATGTTTTTGGATTTTTCAAATGATCGATGAGGCGGTTCGCCTTGTCCTCATTCGGAATCTCAGCAAGCAGGGTCCAAAAGGCGGCAATGGTCTTCACCGAAAGCCTTTTTCCATCCGCATTTAGATCACAGTAGATGCCTCGATCATCGTCCCACATACGCGAGTTGATCCTGGTTTTTAACGAGAAATACTGTCGTTTATACCGAAAGCTGAGCTCCTTGTCATTGAGCAAATCCCCAATTGCGGACATGTAGAGGGCATTTGCCGCCTGTTGGGCGTTGAAATCAACCGGATAATAGGCGTCTTCTCGTGGCGCGTTCTCCATTCGAGTAGCATCCGGCGGAACCGTATAGAGTCCTGTTTCGTCCTTGAAAGTGCCATCAAGCCAGATATAGTATCGTTCCAATATCGGCACGACGTCACGAAGTCGCTTTTTGTTCCCGATTTTGTGATAAAGGTTAAACTCGGCCCAGGAGAAGAGGGGGGGATGAACACTTTTAGGATTTTTCCTCGATTTTACCGCGCGTCCGTCGGCCTCACGATATTCGCCGTGAATTGCGCCGTCCTCATCTTGACGATCGTAAAAATTATCGAGCAAGGGCGAAACGGGGTAAATTCTGTTGCTGTACACGAGAAAGAATGTGGCAAGACAGCTCTCAAACTGGTTTATCTTTTTGCTGTCAGGAAAAGTGAAATATCTTGTTTGAAATCCGTTTTTCTCCGAGCCTTTATGCCAGAAATCTTGGATCCACGCCCATGTTCTATCATAAATATCGACAAAATCCTGATCATAAAAATGTACTGAAGGAAATCCCTTTTTGACCACGAAGTACCTCTTGCGCCGGTGTTCTTCCTTTATCGCACAATGCCCCGCCAGCGGTTTATACTCCCGCCAAAGCATGATACAGGGAAGCTATCTTGGGCATTTTGTGGGATGATGCAAACTACGCAATCTTAATATGTTTCGGGCCATAAGTCAAATTTGGGCGGCCGGCGTGCGGCGACGGCAGCTATTTCTCCAAGTTCAGAACTCGGTAAATTTCGCATATTCCTACACAAGAAACTTTACATAGACATTGACTAATTAATATCCTGTGATAT
>NZCE01000004.1 GCA_002688185.1 Spirochaetales bacterium | reverse complement strand
GTTATATCCAATATTGATATCGGTCGCGCCATACAGTAAACATAATACATTTGGCGAATAAATTCAAGCTATTTATCGTACGGGACACTAGGTTCAACGACGAGTAGATTTTCCACGCTTCATAAAATGCGCTTCTGTTGAGATCTTCATCTATCGAGATGGGCCGGTCTGCGATTTCGGAGACTGTTTTATCACGTTCAATTATTATTTCGGGATCTTGGTGGGATATAGTTCCATCTCGGTCAATGAAGGCGGCAATGAACTTCTCTTTTTAATATCTCCGTCAGAGCTACAGGTTCAGGCTATTTAACGTCGAGTTGAGTACTTTGGCGCACATGACGCTTTTTTTGGGTGAGGTGATTAGCCGAATGTCGCCCGCAAAAACCGTCACATAGCCAAATCTACTCCAGCATTTATCTGGTTCACACCCAATTGTCATCAAAGTATTTACAGAAATCTGCGAATTTTCCGCCGATTCCCGGTGCTTGCTCAGGAAGAGCCGTATTCTTATCAGCATCTACTAAAGCCCTTATGTAGCTCCAGTTAGGATTTCTCTCTCCTTCGGGCTGATACTGCATTTCGCACGAAAGCAATTCGCCAAGATTTTCGGAATGCTGGCCGTAAAAGGCTTCGAATCTTTCCTTGAGATCGGAATCTTTGGTTACGGCATGAATTGAGAAAGATTTGCTACGCTTGAAGTACCTTAGCGCATAATTTATTTTCCCTCCTGAACGGATATTACAATATGCTTTTCGGGGGGAATAATGAATTTTGAAATTAGAATTTTTTCTTACAAATTCGAGGACCGATTCAAAAAAGGCAATTATGTAGTCTGGTTGATGAATTTTGCTAGACCTGAGCTGGCTCTCCTTCTTTTGTATGTAGAAATCTCCGATTTTAAAAGGAGGGATAATCTGATCGATGTCTATGTATATTTCCCCACGTTCATTTTCATACGGGACGATGTTGAGGCATTTCGCTTCAATGTTATTCTCATACAACCATGCGCAAACCGACAGAATGCGTTTGTTAATTTCCTTTCCAACGATTATGAAGCGCTGAGAATTGTTGAGGATGTCGTTAAGGCTATCCTCATTGCCTTGAGGTATCTCAAGAAAGTCCGTAATGAGATCGACAGGATCGTTTGATATATTGTCCTTCGCAAGATAATCAGAGAACAACTCTATTATGTCCTGGGGGCTTAGCTGCGAGCAATATGAGCAATACTTAAGACACTGAAAATCTACGCTACTTCCAGATTTGTCTCTTTTGAGTTCTATGATTACAAGTTTTCCATCTTTGTCCAAAGCCAGCAAATCAAGGCGATCACTTGTATCAAATTTATCATATTCATGACTGATTACGAGAAGGTCCTCTCCGAGCAAATCTGGCTGTTTGCGGATCCATTCTTCGATGTGATCCTTTTCCAGTATGCTTTTTTCACGGAAGGTAGTTTCTCTGATTTCAATTAAGCTGTTCGTTTCTGAGTCGTATCTAAACAATTTAGATTTCTCCTTTCAATCAGATAGCATATTACATTACCAGAACTGCATGTATCTTTGGAATATGCCTTTTAACCCCCCTTGCCATATGGCGAGATAGGGCAGCGTTATGCAGCCAAAATCAATAATTAAAAATATGTAGGCATAGCTCGTGCTGTAGCTTTTTATCAAAAAGGGACCTTGGATATTGTCGCTAAACAAGCAAAGGTCTCTACAAAAAAGCAGCTATTTCCCTTGACTCCCAAGGCTATTTTCACGATCGCAACCTTCAAAAATGCAGTAGAGGTGTGCGGTTATGAAATACAATAAATATGGTGGATGGTCTGCCGCTCAAGGGATTGTGTGCTTTGCGGGCTCACGGCGTGGAAAGGTAAATGAGAATGCCTGCTGCGCTCTCGTTCAGTCTTTTCAAAGGCTTGGTTTCAGTTTTCTTGTCGGATGTGCACACGGCGTTGATCAATGTTTCCGTCAGGCACTCTCAGATCTGATCCCAGCGGAACTTTGGACGGTCCATTGCGCTTTCCAATCACGCGTTCAAGCATTCAAGAAGGCAGGATCACCGGCAATCTGCAGGGTAACAGACGCCCCCTCGCCAGGTGCAGCCCTGCACCGCCGTACTGTTACCATGATTTCGGAGAGCTCCTTTTTAGTGCTGTTCCCGGATGATCCGGCTACCGGTGCCTGGGGCAGAGGCTCGCGGCTTGCATTCGGCACGGCGGTCCAACGGCATAAACCAGTATTTGTTGTCGCTGCCATTGCACCGTCAAGTACAAAGCAACTCCGGGTAACCGCCGGATCTCTCTTTGGCGTGGTTTCCGGCTCCTGGGTAGCTCCCCTCGGTGTTCCGGTACAGGAAGAAGCGGTCGATGTATAAAGGTAAAAGGCCGCATATCAAGATCTCTCCGGTTCATGATAATCCCGGTCACTATGTGGCCGCGTTTTCATCTGAAGTACTCGGAGCTACATTCTCCGTCGTGTTCCCGGAAACCATCACCGGTGCGGTAGCGCTCCATACATTTGCAGAGATGATTTTGTTTATTCCGATAATTACCTGACACAGGCAGTTTGTAGTAGATTTGCACGTCGTGATTCTTCACTTCGACCTTTTCGATGAGGTCTCGGCAAAGCTTGATTCTCCCGCTCATGTTCATACTGTCCAGTTTTCCTGCGAGCCGTTCACAGATCTCCTCCACGTGCTTTTCGAGATCGCTAAGCGTGAACCCGGATTCGGCTTGCCGGGAAAGCTCGTTGAGCGTTCGTTGGTCGCTCTGAAGTCTCTGCTCGATACTATGGCGACGAACGGTGAGTTCTTCAAGCTCGATCGACTCCTGTTGATACGCATCAAGCAGTCGTTCCTTTTGTCGTTCGGCATCGCGAATCCGGCGGGTGAGCGTCTTGATCTGTTCTGCGGTGAGCGTGCCGTCGACCGGTAGCTGGTGTTGTTCCCGCCAGGCGGCCAACAGCAGCTGCGGGTCCTGCAGCAGAGAAACCACATCCGACCAGACCAGCTCATCCAGGTTCGCGGCGGCCGTCGTCGGGTGAGGGCAAAAGGTACGGCGGGGTCTGACGAAATGCGGGTCAGTTCCGCGACACCAGTAGTACCGGTGGCGCCCACCGTGGCTGGTCACCGAGTTTACTTTTCGATGGCAGTATCCACAGACCACCAACCGTCTCAGCAGGTGGGACTCGGGCCGTTTCAATGCAGTGCGTCCTCGGTGAATTCCGCTCTCTCTGATCCGTTGGGCTTCAGCGAACAGCTCCGGGCTGATTAACGCCGGGATGGGAATCGGTATCCACTGATCCGCCGGTCTCCTGACCTGCTGTGGATGCCTCTGGCCTTCACGGGCCTCTTTCTTATAGCGATTGGCATACCAGATACCAAGGTAAGCATCGTTCATCAGGACCGTTCGTACGCTGCCCGGATGCCAATAGCTGTGACCGTTGCGGGTGCGCGCCGGAGTCCCCAATTTCGTCAGGCGGATAGCGATCTGACGATCACTGAGTCGATCGGTCCCATACCAGCGGAACATCTGTTGCACGATCGGTGCGGTCTGTGGATCTACTTCCATCGACGGCGGTTGGCTCGGCTCGGGGCGAACGCGTGTGTAGCCGTAGGGTACCCGTCCACCGCCCGGCCGTCCCTGCCGCGCCCAGAACAGCTTGCCTCTGCGGGTACGTTCGGTGATTCTCGCGCGTTCGTACTCGGCGATCACCCCCTGCATTTGCACCAAGAGCCGTTGTTCAGGGCTTTCAGCCGGTGGAGACTTGAGAAACCGCACCGTGACTTGCCACCGGGCAAACTCCTCCAACAGCAATACCTGGTAGGCATATTTGCGTGACAGCCGATCCGGATCATGCACGAGCACCGTATCGACCAGTCCGTCACGAGCTGCGTCCCGCAACGCATCGAGTCCAGGTCGGTCCAGATAATATCCGCTTTTCCCGTCATCGAGATAGACGTGACGCTCTTCAACGCTGAAGCCCTCGGCGGCGGCAAACTCGCGCAACTCCTGCACCTGGCTGGCGATGGTTCCTTCCTCCCGCTGTCGGTCATTGCTGACCCGCGCATACAGTGCCAGGCTCATGAGACGACCACCGTTCTCGATTCGACATTGATCGCCGAACCCGCAAGGCCCGTAAGTACTCCAAGCTCATCGAATAATTCCTTCACCGAGACTTCGCCCGCACGAATAGAGGCACGCGCGCGAGTGACCGTCCACAGCTCACCGTCAGCAGGTGCGTATTCGGGTACCACCATTATCATTCCCCACCTCCAAGAATCATCGGTCTCATTGCCGTCGAGAGCAGCCATCCGCAATTGCTCATACCGCCGACCGGCGACTCCGGCGGACTCAAAAAACCTTGGTGTTTCATCCCCGATCCTCTTCGTCGGAGATCGGTTTTTTTTTATACTCTTCCTCTTCGGCATCCAGAATCCTGAACACAGTTCTGCGACTCAGGCTCACTCCGAGTTCGCGTTGGCAGCGCTCGATCAACTCCCGTACCGATACCCCCTCCCGTTCTTGCCGTTCGGCGCGAATGAATGCCCGTACCCGGTCGGTCGCCTTCACCGGTCCTCGGCGTCCTCGCTTACGCTCAAACAGCCCCTTGATCCCTTCCTCGCGGAACCGTGCCAGGATGTGACGGTAGCTCTCCCGGGTGAATCCATAGAGCCTACAGGCTTCAGTTAGCGAAACCTTTTCGACTTCACGAGCTCGCAGCAGTTCGTATTTCACCTGCACCTTGTCCTCCGGATCAAAGAACGGGTGTCGCAAAAACAGCGGTGCGCGGACCCGTTCCGGACGATCGTTCAGTGCTCGTGCCTCTTTGAGGATGTGGCGTTTCCGGTCTCTTTCATCCATCGATTCCCTCCCGATAGGGATCACGATAATCGGGGCGACATTACATGTCAAGTATTTACCGCCATATTGACATATGAGCTTAAAAATAGGCTGACAAGAGCTGCCTAAACAACATATTAGCCTATCATTACCTTGAATTCCACAATTGGTGCCATTTATTACCTTACATATGCCATACATTACTTGCCGTCCTTGCCACGCATCGCTCGAACTCTATCTCCTTTCCCACCAGCACATAAGCCTTTGCGAGTCGCTTCGAAAGCGTTGTAAAGCGGCCGAATGAGTCGTGTTTTATTGATAGAAATGGAATCATCGAAATGATTCGCGGGCATTATGGACACGCAGTTGAAATATCGCTTCCCGATCCGTTCAGCGTATCTCTGAGCCCTCCTGTACAAGAGATAGTGGCGACACTTGAACGGATGCGTTGCTTGAAAGTAAGATCTTGATCTTCATGGCGCTTTCGTAACGGCCTGCATTCCAGTGGTGTAGCCATCCTGGACATCTGTACTGGACCATCCCATTAAAGCGCGGATCTTGCCCGCATCTTAACTACGTTCCCGCAGTAGCGTATTGAGCGTATGCGCTACATCGCATGCCCGTATCACGTGCCGATGATAGATACTCTTTCCCTCGCCGATCAACCGCCGAAATCCGTTCGTCTTGTGGATCGCACCAGCCACAGGTCCGGCGCCCAGGAAAGCGCCGGACGTCGAGCCCGAAAGTGAGATCGCCATTCCTACCGGCGTGCCGTAGGCACGCCCAAGAGCGCCGCGTAGCGGCGCGAATTCGGGGGGGGGGGAGAAGAGGGGTCAGTTTGGGTGCCGGGCCACAGTTTTGTCCGGGAAAGGTGACGGTAATGCGGAGCTCCTCTCTTAGCGGTCTCGCTGCCACCGAATCCTCATTGGTGTTCCCGCCTGAACCACGTTCGTGTGGTCCAGACGATACAATAAGCCCAGAAAAGCACGTTTTTGCTTATAATCAATAACTATATTCTGTGACGAGTTTGCCGTCTTCATCATATAACCGTGCGGTGTCTCCAGCATTGTTCCATATTGACGTTTTCGTGGGACGCACGTAATTGGACGATGGAGCTGTTATCCCGGTGCCTGATAAGATATACAAGCGCTCATTCGCCGGAATCAAAGTGTGAAGCGGAATATTAATCTCATTTCGTTGTTCATCAGTAAAATACCAGCCTGAAAGATCTACTGTTTGGTCAGATCTGTTCCACAATTCTACATATTCGCCCCTGCCGTCATTGAAGATCTGCCTGATTACGATGATACCGTTCATCGGAGTCGTCCACATTCCTTTGGTTTCCAAACGTGCATCGACCTCAAGGGTTACGAAGTACTGATGAAAATGGCTGGGCTCCTCGTTATAGACTGACGCAAGACCATTGGATAGCAACTCGGCATTAAGCAAAGATCCCTCGCGGGTAAACACGTACGCCAGCAACCGCCCAAAATCACCACGCCATCTGGATTCAAACGCCAGATACACGGTGGAATCGGCTACATGCTCAATGACAAACTCTCGTGCTTCCGTTGCCAATGGTTCGAGTCCTGTCGAGCCCCTCAGCTCAGGTGCGTCGATTCCAAGCAATCGAATCGATTCTGCTACTTGTATTCCCGGAGGCGGATCAACAAACACGACCTTTATGGTGTCTCCGTCGATTACCCCAATTAGTGTACAAGGCAACAGATCCGAAATCACTATTTCATTGATTCTCGTTATTCCACTTCTTTCAACGTCGAAAAATCCTATCTTGCCCGAGTATACCCATGTGCCATCCTCATGCAATATCACACCTTTCCCATCAACCGTATATCCCTCAACAGCATCTTCGCCGGATAGTTGGACCACACATCCCACTAACAGGACGATTATGAGCAAACAAAAATGGCATTTTGCAGGCGGATGCATATCCGTTTCCAAGAACGAAACCACTCAATAATTATCTCTCACCGGCCATTAGCATGCAAGTTTCTTCAGGCAATCCCCAATGTACACACCTATCTGGGCAGTGCCGAAGATCGTCCCGTAGCGAGGATTTGAGGAAGAAATCTCTATCCCCAGATCTCATCCACGATTTCCGCCCACCGGCGCAGATGTTCCGCTTCCCAATGCGTATAGTTGTCCTGGATCTCCTCATCCATCCACCCGAGCACTGCCCTGATTTTCGCCGGATCGTGCCCTGAGTTCCTCACAATGGTGTTGATTGTATGGCGAAAACTATGCGGCGTGAGCCATCGATCCCCCGGCTCGATTCCGGCTCTTTTCAGCGCCGCCTTGAATCGTCCGTGCCACCAGGTTTCGCCGACTCGCTTCCCGTCGTCATAGCAGAACAGAAAGTCATCCGGTTGTAAGTGGAGCGAGAACAACTTCAACTCTTCCAGTTTTTCGATCATCCGATCCGAGAGCGGCACAATGCGATCGTTGCCGGATTTCGTATCGCCTATCTCATCCCGACCCTTCCAAGCCTCGGCTATGAGAATATACCGGTGTTCGAAGTGAATGTGTCGCCATCGAAGCACCAAGAGCTCACCGCGCCGTGCGCCGGTCACCGATGCGAGATAAAAACAGGTGTAATCCTGCGGATCTTTCCACGGGCCATGCCCATGCTCCGGGAACAGATTCTTCAGCTCGTCAACGGTAAAAATCCCGCGTGAGCGTTTTTTGTGGCGAACTCTGTTTACTAAATCAGTAGGATCGTGCTTGAGCTCCTCGCGAATCACCGCCTCGCGGATGACGACCTTTACCACATCGATCACTTTGTTTGTTGTCGCAGGGGAACAACGTTTAAGTAATCGTGACCGCAAATCAAAAAGATCGGCACGCTTGACCTTGGCAAGACGTATAGCAGCAAACGGATCGCTGAATATGTGGTTTATGAGTCTTCCCCGCTGAATGCGCGCATGGCGTTGGGTAAAGTGCCCCCGTTCTTCCTGAACTCGCCGAATGTGCGGACACTTACCCCAAACGAAAAAGGGCTCAGCGTATTCGCGAAAGCTGGGGAGTACGGGTGTAGTTCCCAACAAATCAGCCATAAAGGCCTCTGCAGCGTCGCGGGTTAGGCATCCTGTGGTCAAATAGTTGAGGTTTTCGCCTTCCACAAGGCCAGATTCAGGATTCAGCCGGTAATACCAGTATTCACCCCGCTTTTTAAGGTAGAAAGGAAGCTTCACAGCCGACTCCAGCCGTATAAACAAGAAAACCTTAGTCCATTTTTAGCACATTGGACTAAGGTTTCCCCAACGAGTCGCACCATACGGATTCGACGCAATTTATCTCCGTACAATGAATTACCTTTGAGCAAGACGGGATTCGAACCCACGACCTTTGGCTCCGGAGGCCAACGCTCTATCCAACTGAGCTACTTGCCCGTTTCTTTTCACGCGTGTACCACCTTGAGAGAGTAGCGGGTATAAGTTGGCTCTGTCAACGCCGGGGGGATGCTATAGAACGCTCGCCGAAGTCATGCTACAATGCCGACTTCGTGAAACTCACAAAAAAACACGGTGGCCTTTTTGTGCTCCTCATTTTCATCGGTTTCATTGTAGGATCCCTTGCATGGGAGGTGGTGGAGCGCATTGTGGTTCTTGCCGGTGGATCCTTTGAGCTGAAAGCCGGACCGGTGGTGCTGGATCTCGGGGCGGTTTTCCTTTCTGTAGAGGTAAATCCCGGTACATTGTTTGGTATTTGCCTCGGTCTGTTTTTATTTTCCAGAATATGATTATCCTCGCATCGGCCTCAAAACAGCGGTGTCGTTTACTCACGCAAATTGGTATAGAGCCCTATGTCTTTTCGGTACCAATTGATGAGCATTTTGACGGCATCGATCTCGCGTCCGAAATACAGACAGTCGCTGAGCGCAAAGTTGATGCGGTCGCCGCTAAGGTACGCGCAGAAAAGCATTTGTCCAAAAGCGATCATTGGATTGTAGGAGCTGATACCGTCATTCTGCACGATCATCAAATCTACGGCAAGCCAAAGAACGCTGAAGACGCTGTCGCTATGATAAAAATGCATTCCGGAAAGACACACGACGTTATGACAGGCATCTGCGTGCGGCATTTTTTTACCGACCGGACAGTTTCCGCGGTATGTGAAACAACAGTGGAATTTTCTGATCTTAGCCAGGACACGGTGAATTGGTATGTTTCTACCGGAGAGTGGCGGGATGCTGCCGGCGGATATCGTATCCAGGGGAGGGGAGCGTGTCTGGTGAGGGCCATTCATGGCTCGTATAGTAATGTTGTAGGCTTGCCACTCGAATTAATATATGGCATGTTAAGGGAGCTTGATTACCGTTTTCGGTAATCGCAAATATATTCCGCTGCCGTGTAGGGCAGACGAGAAAAAGAGAAGGAGCTGCAGGTAAACTGCGGCATAGGAGGCTATTTTGGCAGTAGTTACTATGAAAAATCTGCTGGAATCTGGAGTTCACTTTGGGCATCAAACCCGCAGGTGGGATCCTAGAATGAAAAAGTATATTTTTGCTGAACGTAATGGTATCCACATAATCGATCTGCAAAAAACCATCGCTGCAATCAAAGAGGCGTACGACATCGTTCGCCAGACCGTTTTAGACGGAAAGGGCATCCTCTTCATCGGGACAAAAAAACAAGCTCAGCAAGCGATAGAGCAGGAAGCTCAACGGTGCGGTATGTACTATGTCAACAACCGCTGGCTCGGCGGCATGCTCACAAATTTTTCGACTATTAAGCGTTCCATTCTCCGGCTTAAAAAAATTGAAAAAATGGAAGTCGACGGCTCCTTTGAAGGCCTGACCAAAAAGGAAATTGCTCGTCTACGCAAGGAACGCAGCCGGTTGGAGAAGAACCTTGGCGGCATCAAAGACATGCGGGATTTGCCCGGCGCGGTTTTTATCATTGATACGCGCAAGGAGGCTATTGCCGTCGCGGAGTCAAATCGGTGCGGCGTACCCATCATCGCTGTCGTAGATACAAACTGTGATCCGAGTGATATAAACTATCCAATTCCAGGGAACGACGATGCAATACGCGCCATCACTCTCTTCACCCAGATTATTGCCAATGCGGTGGTAGAAGCTGATAACGAGATTGGGCTGGAGGTGATTGAAACCCTCCAAGATGAAGATGAAGAAGGGAAAAGCCGTTCTGAAGAGGAAGCCGAAGGAGCACCTTCAGCAACCGGTGAAATTGAGACGGTATCGGTTGGAGAAACATTGCAGGCCTCTGAAGAACCGGAAAACCAGAAATCTTTTACAGAAGAAGATTACTCCGATTATACCCCAGAGGATAAACCCGAGGCACAGGAGGAGCAAGCGCCAGCTGCGGAAGTGCTCGTGGATGAAGATAAGTTGTACGACGAGTAAAGGGTAGCAGAATGAAAGTTAAGGCTACGGATGTAAAAGCGCTCCGGGAAAAGACCGGGGCGGGCATGCTAGACTGCAAAAATGCATTGGTGGAAGCGGAAGGAGATTTTTCCAAAGCTGAAAAAATACTCAAAGAACTCGGTTTGGCGGCCGTTGCAAAGAGAAGCGGGAAGGCCGCGACCGAAGGTCGCGTATTTTCAAAAGTCGGTGGCTCCATTGCATCATTGATTGAGATTTCTTGCGAGACGGATTTTGTTGCAAGAAATAGAGATTTTATCGATGCAGGAAAAAAAATAGCCGACATAGCAACTGAAAAAGGGCTCACGAAGAAAAATGAAGAAGTAAATGTCGTGGTCGACGACATGAAGGGCAAAATAAAAGAGAATATTGATCTCAAACGGCTGGCAAGCTTATCGATCGGCGAAAATGAAATAGTAAAGGATTATATTCACGGAGAAGGGAAAATCGGCGTACTGGTAAAGGCAAAAGTTGGCGATCCAGCCCTTGTCGGAAATGAGGAAGTACAATCTTTTGTGTTTGATTGTGCATTGCATATTGCGGCGTTTAACCCGCTGTATCTCACGCGCGACGCGATAGATCCCAATTATATAGAAGAGCAACAAGCCATTTTCACTACCCAGGCTATGAGCCTCGACAAGCCGGAAAACGTTGTCGCCGGGATCGTAAAAGGAAAGCTTAATAAGCATTTATCGGAAATCGTAATGATGGATCAGGGATTTGTGCGGGAAGAGAAAAAGAAAGTATCCGCCGTGATGGATGCGGTGGCAAAGAGCGCCGGCGGTACCCTGGAAATCTCTGAATATTTATGCTTCCGAGTCGGGGAAGAATAAAAAAACCAATTTGACGCTCCGTGGCCGCGGATTCGAGTCTTCACGCGTAACGCGGCCGGGGCGCAACTGCATCGAGGAATCCAACCTTAAACAATCGAACGGAGAAAGCAATGGCAAAATCAAATGCGCAAGCAGAGGAAAAAATGAAAAAAAGCCTATCGGCGTTGGCTGATGATTTTAACACCATACGGACCGGTCGTGCGTCGGCGTCATTATTCGACAAAATACGAGTGGACTACTACGGCCAGAAAACTCCCCTAAATCAGGTTGCCACGATATCCATACCAGAATCACGACTAGTAGTAATTCAGCCTTGGGATAAATCGATGGCCGGAGAAATTGAAAAAGCGATTCAAATGTCGGAGCTTTCGGTAAATCCAAACAACGACGGAAAAGTAATCAGAATAAATATTCCGCCTCTTACTGAGGAGCGCCGCAAAGAATATGTTAAAGTTGCAAAAAACATGGCGGAGCAGAGTCGCGTGGCTATAAGGAACATCCGTCGAGAAGCCATTGATGATCTGAAAAAACTGCAAAGATCCGGAGACATAAGTGAGGACGATGAAAAACGAGGTCAAGACGAGGCTCAGAAACTGACGGACAAGTATATAGAAGAAATTAGTGGTTTGCTAGAGGTAAAAGAGCAGGAGATTCTGGAAATCTAATGGAGTCAAGCTCGGATGACCGCATGCGGAGCATACCTGAGCTACCTGTTCACATCGGAATTATTATGGATGGCAATGGTCGTTGGGCGCAGCGGCGCAATACGATCCGATCTGCAGGGCATAGAGAAGGGCTCCAAACTGCAAAAAAAATCGTTAAAGCCGCTTCAGAAATTGGAATTAAATATATAACCCTTTATACATTTTCGACCGAGAATTGGAAAAGGGCAGAAGATGAGGTGAATTTCCTCATGCGTCTGATTAGCCAGTATCTTAAGAAAGAATATAATTTCTACCGTGATAATCGTATCCGAGTTCTCCACAGCGGAGATATTTCGCTGCTGCCTAAATTTGTCCAACGTGAATTGCAGGAGGTGATCCAAGACACTCGCGATTTTGGCGGAATAGTAGTGAATCTTGCTATTAACTATGGCGGCAGAGATGAAATAATCCGGTCTGTAAATAGATGGTTGGCTGAAAATCATGATCGCTCGGCGGAAGGCATTAGTGAGCACGATGTAAAGACCCACCTTGACTGTCCGGATATTCCGGATCCCGATCTCATTATCAGAACGGGGGGCGAACAAAGGCTTAGCAATTTCCTCTTATGGGAAAGTGCATATTCTGAATATTATTTTAGTGACAAGCTCTGGCCGGACTTTTGCGAAGAAGATTTGCTAAGGGCTCTTGAAGATTTCAGCCACAGAACAAGAAAGTACGGTGGTGCGCATTGAGATCCATATATTCACGTCTATTCACGTTCTTCTTTGGTATCCCGCCGATTATTGTATGTATCCTGCTTCTGCCTCAGGCTGGTCATCTGGCTCTAAACATCTTACTCATTACATTTACGGTCATTGGAGCTCTCGAGATATCGGGCTTGCTCAACCAAAAAGGCATACCCGTTGATTTGTCCCTGGCAATCACCTGCGCCGGCATTTTACCCCTGAGCGTATATCTGGAAATTATCGCAGTTACGTCCGTGGAAACTACTCTCATTGCTGTGGTCGTCGTTTTCCACGCTATTCTTATAAGACAGCTTTTTGGCATCAAATTGGCCGGAACCCAGGGAATTTTAATGCGGACATGCGCGGACATGCTCGTAGTTGTCTATCCCGGTTTTCTGATGGCCTATGTGGCGAAAATTCTCACTTTACCGAGCCCCTCCACCATGTTTCTCATTTTTATCATTATCGTATTTGTAAATGATACCGGGGCATATGTTTTTGGTATGTTATTTGGCAGACGCAATGCGGGCATTTTTCCACTCAGTCCCAAGAAGAGCGTGGCAGGCCTCATTGCCGGCATGGGCTTATCGGTTGGAGCCGCCCTTGTTTTTTTCCGTTTCTATCCGGATCAATTTGGCCACAGCCTATTATTCTCTATTATAGTCGGTTTATGCATGAGCATCGTCGCAGTTCTGGGCGACCTAGTTGAATCTGCTTTTAAACGGTCGGCAGGCACAAAAGACTCAGGCCATGTCATCCCAGGACGCGGAGGAATTCTCGATTCCATCGATTCAGTAATATTCTGTGGTCCTGCCTTTTTTTTGCTTATGAACTACGTGGTAAAAGTGGTTTAACCATGGCCGCAAAACGACTAATAATCCTTGGAAGCACCGGATCAATCGGTACGAGCACGCTCAGCGTTGTGGAGGCGCATCAAAACCTTTTTCGTGTAGTCGGTCTCCACGCACACACAAAGAAGGATGAGCTTGTACGTATTGGAAAATCTCTTGGTGTAAAACACCTGGCTCTCTCCGCCTTGCCGGGGCCATGCGAGGATGTCCAGTATTGCGGCGAAGACGGATTGTTGTCAATGATTAGTGAGCTGGACGCGGACATAGTAGTAAACGGTATTGCCGGAGCAAAAGGACTGATGCCATCGGTCGCGGCGATTGAGTCCGGCAAGGATCTTGCCTTGGCAAATAAAGAAACTATAGTTATGGCAGGAGGACTGATCCGTGAGTTAAGTGCGCGTAAAAACGTAGAAATCATTCCGGTGGATTCCGAACATGCGGCGGTATTCAGTTTGAGAGAACGCATACCAATGCAGAATATTACTGAAGTAGTACTCACGGCAAGTGGAGGCGCGTTTCGAGAACTGCCCATAAAAAGGCTCTCGACGGTTAAATGGCAGGATGCCCTCGCCCACCCCACGTGGGAGATGGGCACAAAAATAACCATAGACTCGGCGACAATGGCGAACAAGGGACTGGAAATCATCGAGGCGTGCGAATTATTCCAGATTACTGAAGACCGCGTTCGCGTGCTGATTCACCCCCAGAGCTGCGTGCACGCCATGGTGTCCACCATCGACGGCAATATGTATGCGCAGCTTTCTCAACCTGACATGCGCATCCCAATTCAAAATGCCCTCACCTACCCGGCCGCAGCTAACTACATGTTTGATCGGCTGAATCTGGCGGGGATGAATCTCTCTTTTCAGAATCCTGATGCGAATCGCTACCCGTGTCTTGGGCTGGCGCGTTTAGCCGCAAGAAGCGGCGGAGCATACTCGATAGTTTATAACGCCGCAAATGAAGTTGCGGTTCAGGCGTTTATCAATGGGAAAATCGGTTTTCTGGACATACCCAGCATCATCAAAAATTGCCTTGATGCCTCCTGGGATAATCTGTTAGTCTCATTCGAACATGTTCTGGATCAAGATCAAAAAGCTAGAAAATACGCTAAAACATTCGCAATGGTGTAACCCATGATTATTGTTAATATACTACTCGGTCTTCTTGGCTTGGGTATTGTCATTCTTGTTCATGAATTAGGCCACTTTATCGCAGCTAAGGCGTCGGGCATCCAGGTCGAAGCCTTTTCTATCGGCTGGGGCAAAGTCTTGTTTGCCAAGACTTTCCGGGGCACACAATACAGACTCTCGCTATTGCCCATCGGCGGCTACTGCAAGATGAAAGGCGAGGAGTTTTTTAAGCAGGCATCAGGTGAAAACGACGGAATCAGCGCCGTTGCCCAACCCGGCTCGCTCTTTTCGGTTGCGCCAATCAGGCGGGCAATAACATATTTATCGGGGCCGTTGGCAAATCTCCTGTTCTCTATCCTTGTGTTGTCGGTAATCTGGATGGCCGGCTTTGCGGTTACCACTTTTAGCAATAAAATTATTCTGCTTTCAGAAACCGCACTGGCCGACCAATCGGTTTATCCCGCAGATCAAGCGGGCTTACAGACCGGAGATATAATAGTAGAAATCGACGGGGATATTATCGAAAACTTTCGTGATATTGAGCAACACGTCACACCGTCCGGCGGAAGAGAGCTGCAGATCGTGGTGAGCCGAAACGGCCGTTTACTGCAGATGTCCATTACTCCGCTACTTGACACCGAAACCGGCGCGGGAAGGATCGGAGTAGGGGCTTGGGTAGATCCAATCGTAGCGTCGGCCGTCGAAGGGACGGCGGCCCAAAAGGCCGGGATTCTAGCCGGCGATTACGTCACCAAAATTAACGGGACCGAGATACAAAACTCCCTCGATCTCTATGACATCTTGACTGGATTGCCCGACAGCTTATATATGACCGTTGAACGGGCCGGCGTGTCGATAGAGATACGCGTTCCTGTTACATATTCGGAAGACGGCAACGTGGATCTTGGATTTGCTTTTGAGACAATGGTGTATCTCCAACGCGAGGCAAACCCCATTGCCGCATTTATTCGCGGCATCGAGGAAACGTTTTCCACCCTTGTCCTCACCGTGCGGAGTATCGGGCTCCTGTTCCGTGGGGTCAACGTCCGGAACGCGGTCTCGGGTCCTATACGCATAACGTACCTGGTGGGTGAAGTCGCGAGCCAAGGATTCAATCAAGGGATCGGCCGAGGGCTGATAATCCTATTTAGATTTCTCAGCATGCTGAGCGTCGCCCTCTGTTTTATGAATCTGTTACCGATACCGGCTCTTGACGGTGGTTTTATTCTCATTACGGTCTCTGAGATGCTTGCGCGCAAACCGGTTCGTCCCAAGTTTTTTTATCGATATCAGATTGTTGGCTTTGCCATTATTTTTGCGATACTTATTCTCACCTTATTTAATGATGTGTTTTTTCTCATAAATCAGTAGCAGCACGGTTAACACAGACATGGGAGACATCATATCGGCGGCAACACGGCTGGCGGTGGAGATACGGAATCAGTGAACGTTATTACCTGCAAATGCGAGAAAACGATCGAGATCGACATTCCGGACCGGTACAATCTGTCCGAGCAGCCGCAAATTCTCGAGGAAATACTCGACGGCACGTTTCTCACGATTGAATGTCCTTATTGTGGAATACAGCTAAAACCTGAGCTCCAGATTACTGTTTTTGATTCAGAAACTGGCTTGGATATTCTCGTTGTACCAGAGAAAGAGCGGAGTAAATACTTTTTAGATCCGAGCTCATTTGGCGATCATAATCGCGTAGCTATCGGTTATCCAGAATTAGTTGAAAAGATGCGGATGCACAAAGCTGACCTTAGCGACCGGGTCGTTGAGCTCATAAAGTATCTTCTCTATGCCAAATCCGGCGGTGGCACCTCTGTAGCCATACGGTTTGGAGGCGTAGAAGGATCGAAATTGTTGTTTGAGATTCACGGCGTCCGGGATCAGGAAATCGGCATAGCGCGGATTTCAGCGGATTTTTATGATAGAATGTCCCAAGAGTTACCAAAGAGAGAAACCGAGGAACCGTTCGATACTATTCTTGCGCCTCCATATGTGTCTCTCACAAAGGTAGAGCTGGAGGGGTATTAGGTGAGACGGGCCGCTGCTTTGATAGCTATGTTGCTCTTACCGCATTTGCTGCAGGGTGCCACGGAAAGGTATGTGATACAGTCCGGCCACACTGATTCGGTCACTGAAATTGCTTTTACCAAGGACAAAAGAACACTTGCTTCCATCAGCATTGACGGTACGCTCCGGATCTGGAGCCATAGCACCAGAAAATTGCTTCATCGCATTCAGGTTTCATCAATTCCGCTGGTAAAACTGATACTCCACCCTTCAAAGCCTCAAGCTGCAATTATCGAGAGCGACGGGCTGACTACATTCAAGCTGAGCGTATGGGATTGGGAGCTAAACCGGCGGCTGTTTGCCCGGGAGCTTGGCGAGTTGCCGCTCTATATCGATTATTCCCCTAAGGGCACCTATCTTGCCTATTCTGTGGCCGACTGGCAGAGCGTGACGGTTCTCAGCTCGAGGACGGGCATAAAGCTGCCGTATCTACTCAACGGTTTTGGCATAGTCGGCTCATTTCGTATCTCGGGATCAGAAGAGCGGATTGTGACCTATCTACCGTCGGGAACTCTGCAATACCGATCTTTCAGATCCGGTAATCTTATTCAAGAATTTGATACGCTGCCAGATTTAACGGAAACATTTTACACATTGAGTAACCGATACATGGTTGGACGGTGGCAGGAATCGATTATTGCGATAGATCTGTTGTCCGGAGATGACATTGACAGTGTGAGCGTTCAAGGGATTCAGCGTTTATCAGTAGACGAAACCACTGGAGACACTCTCATCTATCTCAGCAACCAGGTTTCCGATTTCGGGCTTGAAAACAATGAGGATGACGACGGGCGAGACCAATTCAAGCTTTACGCCTTTTCGGCAAGAGGCTTCATCGCCAGATATTCGATGTACCGCCCGCCTGAGCTCTTGTCATCAAACCTGGTATTGAGGGGCGGCGCCCTCTTTTGCGGCGGGGTATCAGGCACGATTTATTATCAGCAGCGCTACAGCAACATTCCAAGAATCTTTTCCCAAAACCGTCTGTTGCGCCTCTATGATATCGTACCTTCATCGAGCATTATTATTACATCAGAGAAAAAGATTATTACCGTATATTCCGACTATTTGCTAAACCGCCCGAGCAGCTTTCTGGGAAATGCAACGAATCTGGTTACGTTTTTTCAGGATAACCCTTTGCAGGCGCCTACGAAAGTTTATCCTTTTGCGGATAATCTTTTTGCGTTAAAAGACGCCTCAGATGAAAAGAGCCGCTTTGTTCTTTTTAGCCCAATTGAGGGAGCGATAGAAGTCGAGGATGTGCAATACGAAAATCCGATAGTGTCCATGGATACGAGGTATCCACACGTCCTCACAGTCGACACCGGCGACGTTGTGAAAATTTTCAATGTATTTTCCAAGAAGTTTGAGTTTTCCTACAGTACATTTGGCCTGGAAACAGCGATTTTTGCACACGACGACAACGTGGTAGCTGCGGGGAGGCGCTCACAAACGTTAAGAACTTCACGATATTTGATTAATACGACGACCGGTGAGACGGTGCCGTTTGCCGACGAAAGCCTAATAACGTTTCAACTTCAGTTTGAACCTTTGAGCCAAACATTGTATACACTCAGCATCGAGGGAACTTCCAGTTCGCCTAAAACGGTACTCACCGCCTATACCGGACCGATTTTTGAGAAAACTAATGTGCTCTACTCTCTGGAAGGGGAGCACCGGAACGCCACCATGGCCGTTAGGCGCGGAATACTGTTTTTCTCGATTAACGGTCAAAACAGAGCGCTCTTCCCGGGATCAAGAAGATTCCTGGAGCTCGGGGATAATAACAACATTCCAATCGCAGTCGATTTGTTAGAGAGTTGGTTTATCTCACTTAATCGAGATTCGTCGATAACAATTTGGAACAGTAGCACCGGTAGGAAAGCTCTCGATTTTTACCTATTTGAGGACCTCAAGTGGGCGGTGGTTACGTCAGGCGGCGAGGTGCATTCATCGGGTCGCTGGACCGATTACGTAGCGAAGTATTGAGGCCTCAATGTGAAGGATTTGCCATAATTCTTCGAATTGCTTGGCCGACAGCATTGCCCACCTCCTCCTCATATTCAGATCCCTCCAACGCCTTCGCGTATAGAGTGCCCATGAGTGAGACACGGTAGAGCGGCCTGATATTGTTCAGTGCAAAAGCCGCCATGTCGAGAATACAGTCCTGACATTTGCACGCTTCACCTTGTTCTGAAAGTTGAGCCTCGAGCTGATCAAGCACTAATCGCTCTGCTTCATTCACAAGATACTCAAAGTTGTAATCATCCCTCAGCCCCATTTCTCACTCCTCTTTGCTCAAAAGGCCGGTCATCGACTGCTGACCGGACGGTGTTATACGGCAAATAATCTTTCAAGGCATATCCCTCGAAAGTGACTCGAATTTTGTATATTCCGGGAGAAACGCCAACCTGACTGTCCCGACGGGTCCATTTCTCTGTTTTGCCACTATCACCTGGGTTTCTATATTGTTGAGAGCGGTCTCTTGCTCATTTCGGTCAAAACCTCTTTCCCTGTGAAGGAATATCACCACATCCGCGTCTTGCTCAATAGAACCCGATTCACGGAGATCCGCCAGCGAGGGCTGTTTGCCCTCGGTTTCACGCCGCACTTGAGACAAAGCCACGACCGGAATCTCAAGCTCGCGCGCCAGCGCCTTTAGGGATCGAGATATTTCCGCTATTTGTTCATGTCGTGGTACATTGCCTTCCCGCTCAGGGGTGATGAGCGTCAAATAATCCACAAATACGATTCGAACCCCGTGCTGGGTAATCATTCTACGAGCCTGCGCCCGCAAATCAAGAAGACGCATGTTTGGTGTGTCTTCAATATAAAGAGGTGCTTCATAGATGCGAGCGGCCGCGTCTGTAAGGCTATGAAAGTCCGCAGGGGTGAGGAGTGCCGTGCGTATCTTCTGTGAGCTGATCCGGGCCTCGGAAGCCACGATTCTCTGCATGAGTGCCATGTCAGACATTTCGAGAGTGAAAAATCCAACGGGTATCTTGAACCGGATCGAAATATTTGACGCTATTGTGCAGGCTAGCGCAGTTTTCCCGACCGACGGTCTTGCGCCTATGACGATAAACTCCGCGTCCTGAAAACCGCTGGTCATGTCGTCCAGATCGGAAAAACCAGATGGGACGCCGGTATAATTATCTTTGGTATGATAACGTTTCTCAATTACCTCTATAGTTTTCGCAACAACTTCTCCCGCGGTTTTAAAACTTCCAGTTTGCTGCTTGTCTGCAATTTCAAAAATCCGCCTTTCGGCCTCTTCGATTATCTGCCGACTCTCCATCGAGTCATTATGCGCGTCGGCGATTACTTCATGGGAGATCTTGAGCAAGGCCCTACGGATGCTGCACCCTTGAACGATGCGTGCGTAATAATCAACGTTGGCGCTTGTCGGGACCTCAGAAGTAAGGCTTGATACATACGCCGACCCACCGCAAGATTCCAGATTCCCGTTACCCCGCAATTCTTCGGACAGGGTAATGAGATCTATTACCTCTCCCTTTTGAAAAAGATTGATTATGGCTTGAAATATCTTCTGGTGAGAAGTCCGGTAAAAATCCACCGGTCTGAGGAAGCGGAGCACAGTTGCGAGGGCTTCAGAATCCAGCAGCAGGGCGCCGATTGTTGCCCGTTCTGCCTCGTCATTGTGGGGTGGAACTCTGTCTTTTAGCTGCTGGACTTCCATTGTCCCTTGCGATTTTTCCCGCGCTACTCCTCTGGTGTCGGCGCCTCAGCGGCGGAATCTGGTTCCTCCGGAACCGGTGCCGCCGGTTCGCCGGCCGCCGGTTCGCCGGCCGCCGTATCTTCTGCCGGCGGTTCGCCGGCCGCCGGAGCTATCTCTGATTGAGTTTCTTCAGACGCCTCGCTTTTGGCCGCAGCGGCTTTTGCCGAGGCTTTCTTAGCGGCCTCTTTTTTCCCGCCTACGGGCAGGACCTCAACGGTCACTTCAGCAGTCTCATCGGCGTATAGCCGTACCTGGACCTTGGAAGTGCCGACCATTTTAATAGTATGATCGGGAATCATTATCTTTTTTCTTTCGATAGTTTCGCCTTCAGCAGCGAAATATTCAGCAAGGGTGGCGTTAGTTACCGAGCCAAACAGCCTGCCTGTATCCCCACTCGGCATCTCCAAAGCGATTTTCATCGACTCCAATCGGTCTTTTAAGCCTTTGGCGGCATCCTGCTTTTCCTGTTTCCGCTTATCAATAATCTCACGTTTCTGGGATAACAGCGCGACAGTCTTCTTACTATAGGCCGCCGCAAATCCTCTTGGCAAAAGATAATTTCTGGCGTAGCCGGGGGCCACCTCACATATATCGCCTTCCTCGCCTAGGTTATATACATCTTGATTTAATATAATCTTCGTCGTCCTCATGATTCATCTACTCCTTTTTCAGATGTTCTATAATGAATCCATAGTTCGGAGATACCGAGTATAGGAAATCCAACTATAATCAATAAATTTGCTCCGGGCCAAAAAAGCATCAATGTCACACCCACAAAAAGGGCGGCCCGTATTCCGCGCCCGACTCCCCTGCGGTCAAACAGTGTCTGAATAATTCCGATGCCCTGAACACCGTATGTCAATAAAAAAATCAGCCCGATATTCCACGCAGCGTAGCGCAGTTTGCCTACTGGAAAAAATGTATCCAACAGAACGATGGCCCAAGAAAATAGCAGCGGCCAAATCATCTTCTCCGGCAAAAAGAAATCGGCGAATTTTCGCGGAGCTCTGCCGACAGTCCGATTACCGACGGAAATGCCCATCCACACACTCCCAGAAAGTATAGCAAAATACATAAACAGATAGTTACGCAACAAGATGCTCTGAATCAGCTGCACCAGGGCGTCAGGGTCTGATAATATGCCGGTTGCCGCTGTCCCTGTCACCCCTTCCGCAGCAACGCCCGCAAAAACCTGTGAGACTCCTTCAATCTGCGCCTTAATCAAGGCTGTTATCTGTTCATCACGGCTCAAAAGATAAATAACCGGAATGCTCGCCACGCCGGCGACAAGCGTTACGCAAATCACCTTGTAAAACAGCCTGAGTTGGACTTTCCACTGCATATTCGTGGCGCCAAGCCCAACAAGAAAAAAAGCAGGTAATAGCAAATCGATTGCTAATAAGTTTAACCGCAAGCCGCGTTCAGCTACCTGCGCGGTTCGCAGGAGGGCGGCAACGGCAAGTGCTGCCAAAACCGACAGCCCGGAATACATGAAAAATCGCTCACCCTTTCTCACAAAGAGAATTTGCAGCGGAATGCAGAAAAGGATAAGCATATTCATCTGGTACAGAAAGAAGGATACGACCGTAATAATCGCCAACTCGGTCCATTCGTTCTTCAATCTGGGCAAATACATGCTACGCGTTACGGTTGGCCGGCCCGAGCTAGTTTTTACTAAAGGGCAAAAAAGCTAGGACTCGCGCGCGCTTGATCTGGGTTGACAATTCCCTCTGATGCTTGGCGCACGTGCCGGTGATTCTCCGCGGAAGTATTTTCCCCCGCTCGGTAACAAATCGGCGCAACCCGTCCGGATTTTTATAGTCCGCCACCAGGTTTTGGGTACAAAACCTGCATACTTTTTTGCGGAAAAAGGAACGACCTCCTCCACCTCTGGACGAACGATATGATGACCGGCCTCTTCCGCGATCATCGTCTCCGGAAGATTCGTCCCTATTCCCTCTATATGAGTCGGAGTAGCGTGGCCTATCTTCTCGAGGCGGTCCGGTTCTCCCTGTTTCCACCGGTCTCCCGGTGCTTTGTTCAGCCCTATTCTCATTAGACATCTATGCATTTCTCCTTTTGTGTCTTCTGACCCTGTTAGCCGCTAGAAAGGGATATCATCTTCAAACTCGGCTCCGGCATCACTTGGCGGATTATAAGAGCCGGAGTTGGCATCAGCAGTATCTCCCTGATCCCGTGGCGGAGCGCTTCCGCGGCCACCACCAAGTAGCTGCACATTGAACGCTGCAATTTCTACCCGGCTCCTAGATTGTCCGTCTTTCTCCCAACGGCTCTGCCTTAGCTCCCCGTCTATACCGACCTGCTTACCCTTTACAAGATACTGGTTGATCGCCTCTCCCTGTTTGCCGAACAACACTACATCAAAAAAGTTAGCTTCATCTTCCCATTGATCACCGTTTTTCCGCCGCCGGTTGATTGCCAGTGAGAACTTGCAAACAGCGATTCCGCCTCCGGTATACCGCAGCTCCGCATCACGCGTCAGCCTACCTACAAGGATAACTCGATTAATATCCGCCATGGTTTTCTCCCAAAACTGATTTAAGTCTGACCCCGGTAATTATCGTCAGAATAATTTTGCAGGGAAGCCAAACAACGCAGCTCTCGGCAATCGTGCCTATTTCCGGACAAATAAGTATTTCAGCACGGAATCCATGAGTTTAATAGAGCTGGTGATTGATTCTAGTTTTTGTGGTTCGATCTGCGCCTCATAGAAATGATAGTGGCCCCGCGTCTCTTTTTTTACCGCATAGGCAAGATCCCGCGCACCCATATCCTCTTCTTTGACGATTGTTGCGGATGCATTCTCGAGCTCTTGCTTGATGAGCTCTTTTCCCTTGTTGTAAAGCTCGTCTTCCGGACGAAAGACAAAAATGGCCTCATAATCTCGCATAATTCCTCCCTGTGGACTGTATGATCCCGCATAAAAGTACGACCGGCGGGATAAAGAGGCGGACCAAAGCTACCACAACAATTCAGCCATTGTCAAGTCAAACGTAGTACGGACCGATTAATCAGATAGGCACCTATGGCAGAGAAAATCTACTACGACGACAATATCTTCTTCTTAAATGAAATAATCTCCAATATTGATGACGGCATACGTCTAGACATCGACACCGGTTTGTATCTTGACAAATTAGTGGAGGATATTCTGTTTGTAGAATCGACCTTGTCCCGCCTCTATGGATCACTTCAGGAAAACAATAAGCTTATACGGAGGAGCGAACATCTACGCAGGCTTGTCCGATCTAAGCTCAAGTTTTCTGAATTGCTAGAAGACATTGTGCAGCACCGCGTCCCGTTGGCGGAGAATCTCGTGCCGTTTTATCCAAAATTCAATGAGCTTATCAGCGAACAACAGGACCATCTCGCCGAGATCAGGAATCAGCTTTCGGCATCACCGGGTTCGGCCGACGGGAGCGAAGATGTGGTTTCACAAGAGGAAATCAGGTACTTGTTGATGGAAGGCAATTCAGAAGAGTCCGCGCAATAGATCAATACATGAGTTGAGGGATATCGTTTCAACCTTCCCATTTAGCCACTCGGTCTTAATGTAGCCCCACGATGCAAGCATACAGCTGATTTTAGGATAGACTAACCCCGAAAAATGATCTATCTGATCGTCTATAAAAATCCCATGAACGGCTTTCTCGGATTCCATGATATTTTGAATTATATCGAGCTTTCGTTCTTTTCCGGTGCATATGATGCGCCCGCGATCCCACGCCAGTCCCTGCGAACAGAGAATACGATGGGCAAAGTCGGCCTCTTTTGTGGTGAGTATCCACCCGTCGTTGGCAACATCTGGCAAAACGGCCGCGAGCCCGGGATATATTCTATTCAAACCGAGCCAATATTCGGAAGAATTCTGCAGAAAATACGCTCTGGCTGCATAAAACTTTCGATGGTAGGCATCCATGGTCTCGGTGCCGGTTAGCCGCTCCTGTCGATCAAAATCCGCCTGACTTGCCAGCACAATCCCGCCATCGATGCAGTGCTGAAGCAGCAGATAATCGGCTCCTCTTCTAATAAACGGGCGGTAGCGGACAAACTGCCGGTGAGCAGACAGACTTACCGACTGAGAGGAGTCCGTGGCACCGCCAAAGAGGGCGTACCAAGAACTTACAAAGCATTCATCTATGGAATCGCAAATAACGCCGTCAAAATCGAGAAAAAGCAGGAGTTGATTCTCCAATACAACGCAGTCCTTTTTATATCATGAAGTTTTGGGCCGGGTTAGGGAAACGACCTCAATAGCGTATACTATACACCGGTCATTATTTAGATGAAAGCAACATGGTTGGCAATAGAGGACGATTTCGAAGATTATATACTAGCCGGAGACATCGGTGGCACCAACACCAACATGGCGTTTGTCGGTCACAAAAATGCCCGTTTTAAAACTATCGCGTCGTTTGTTACGAGCAGCGGAGCGATAACCAATTTCCCGGACATTGTATCTCAGGTTCTCGATGAGGTTACCGGCCACATGCCTGAAAGAAGACCGCAGTTTTGCTGCATCTGCGGCGCCGGGCCGGTGCGCGCGAACGCGTGCAAGCCGACCAATCTTCCGTGGACCATTGATGGGGATGAGATTCAACAGTTGTTCGGCCTCAAAACACGCGTCATGAATGATTTTCAAGCGGTGTGTTATGGCGTACCACTCCTGGATATCAAAGATCCGCAAATGGTGATACCGATCCCTCATCCGGGAGGCTTTAAACCCGAGCCCTCGGGCGGCTCATGGGCAATCGCAGGCGCAGGAACCGGCTTAGGCGTAGGGTATCTGACACGAATTGGTGAAAAGTATCACAGCATACCGTCAGAAGGGGGACACACCGGTTTCTCGCCATTTGATGGGGAGTCGGAGGCTCTCTATCGGTACGTTGCGAAAAAGTACAATACCACGCCGGGCACGGAGCTTTTTCTCTCAGGAAGAGGAATGTCGGTCATTTTTAACTTTTTCAGAGACATACGGAGACAAAAAATGGTTGGCGTTCTCGAAGAAATTCAGGCCGCCTCTGATCAGGACAAACCGCCGCTAATTACAAAACATACGCCTACAAATGAAGTATGCAAACAGATAATGCGTCTTTTTATAAGGATCTATGGCAATTTTGCCTCGAGAGTCGCTCTGTTCTTTCTACCCACGGCCGGCATGTTTATTGCCGGTGGTATAGCAATACGACATTCCGCGAGGTTTTTGGAGGGCGATCTGTTCATAGATGCCTTTGAAAATAGCTACAATCCTCTTATGCAATCGGTATTGGCAAATATTCCTGTTTACATAGTGAATGATTATTCCATCTCCGTCAGGGGGGCGGCCCACGCTGCCGTCACGCATATGACGGACTAATTCAACCGGGAGGCGCGGCTTGGATTTACCAGCTTTTGATGCGGCGGTGAAACAAGATATGCTCCGCAAAGGAGTGGATGTTGAGCTGACGCTGGCTGTTCTCAACAGACTCAACAGTAACGACTACACGAGCGAGCCGGCTATCGTCAACTCGATACCGGACCCGGAAGACCCGGCGGTCGTCGACTGTAGGGGGAACTTCACTTGGGAAATCTCTTGTGGCGGCGCCCAAGAGGCTTTGGAAGATCTCAATATATCCGCCCGGATATCAGATTACGGGACGGTGCAAAACGGCGTCGTACAATTTTCGAGAGAAGGCCTTGCGCGGCTGGGGCAGCATATGCTCCCTCTCGTCTCCTCGGGTATTCTCAACGGAGGTTCGGCAACCAGCTACGCTGACCGGCTAAAAAACCAGGCAATAAATGTGGAGCTTTTTGCTCTATATGAAGATCGTTTTCACCGCCTGGTTAGTCAGTTTTCTGAGCTGCCGAAGGGCCTCTCTCCGGGGTTTATTCAGCCTGACGAATCGCCGGGTCCGAGCTTTATAGAGATAAAAATGCGTGGCCTGTTGATAAAAGGCGCATTAGCTAAAAAAAAATCTATTAATTGCCCGGAAGATGCATTGTTTCCATTATTTCAAATGACCAGCACCTCCACCAATTCACATATTGAATCGGCATACCGCAACTATCGCGAGTCGCCAATGCTCGAGCAATTGATTCGATACAGCCGCATAGACATCACCGCCGTAGAAACCGGGATTCAGCCACTCATAACTGCCTTTTCACGGGAAGGAGATCGGTGGTCAATCTTCTCGGAGGCTTACGGAGAGAAGAATTCCGTGTTGCCTCTTCCGGGTGGTCATGGGCAGTGCTTCTTTACCCTTAACTCGATTTTTCGTGACCTGCGCAAAAGGGGCAAACGATTTGTTCAAATTGGAAATGTCGACAACCTCGGAAACACTCCTGACCCGTCCATTATAGCAATACTCGCTTTGACGCGGAAACCGGCAGGATTCGAGTTTGCATTCAAAACTCCGGTGGACGTAAAAGGCGGCATCCTGGTCAGAGACGACGCGGGAAAGTTGAACTGTGCGGATATCGGCCCGGCGATTTCATCTCATGAAGTTGCAGCGGCGGAATCGGGTGGTGCCGAAATTCTCTTCAACTGCGCAACGGGGATATTTTCATTAGATTATCTTGTTGAGCATATCGATAGGATAATCGGTGGCATTCCACTTCGCGTCAGCCACCAGAAAAAAGACGCCGGAGAGTATTCCCAGGCGGAGCAGATTACTTGGGAGGTGCTGAGTCTGATCGACGACCCAATTATTTTTGGGGTCGATAAATACGAGCGATTTCTTGCGGCTAAAATGTTTGTTGAGTGCATGATGACCAGCGGAATCGGCCTCTCGGAAAGCGGATTTCCGAGGAGCGATGATCCGGGAAGAGACCTTTACAAGGTTGGCCGGCGGCTCCATCAAGGCCTGACTTCGCTCCTTACATCGGTGTACGGCATGGCCCTGAAAGACCGAAGATGGACACCAATCTCGGTGCCGGATGTCATCAATTAGCAATTGAGCAAGATTCGGGTCGAATTGACCGCAGATATTGCATACCATAATTTCATGAAGGATCAAGAAAAAAAGCCACAGCAGATGACCAACGATTACATTCGCATCGAAAAAGCGATCGAGTACCTTCGAGAGAATATGCGATCGCAGCCCACGTTGGCCGAGGTCTCGAAGCACGTGCATATAAGCGAGTTTCATTTTCAGCGCATGTTTTCGCGCTGGGCGGGAATCAGCCCCAAACGCTATCTCGAGTACCTAACTATCTCCTTTGCCAAGGAGCTTTTGGCTACTTCAGACGAATCGCTCCTAAGCACGGCGTTCAGTTCCGGGCTCTCGGGAACAAGCCGTCTCCACGATCTTTTTGTCGCTATAGATGCAATGAGCCCGGGAGAGCATCAGAGGCGGGGAAAGGATTTAACGCTCCGCTACGGTTGTCATGACTCTCCCTTTGGACGTTGTCTGATCTGCACATCAGAAAGGGGGGTATGCGGATTCGCGTTTTTAGATCGGTATGCGACCTTGCAAGCTGATGAGCTTGCAAGGTTTCAAAAGCTATGGCCGGAGGCAAAATTCGTGGAAGACACTGCGGCTACCGCCGGATTTATTGCAAAGATGTTTGTTCGGGGCAAAGCGGTAAAAACCTCGAAGGACACTGCCCTTAACTGCGTCGTTCGTGGCACAAATTTCCAGGTAAAAGTCTGGGAAGCACTTCTCAATATCCCAAAAGGATCGGTCGCCACGTACTCAAGAATTGCCAACGCCATCGGAGCGCCCAAAGCGCATCGAGCGGTCGCTAATGCCGTGGGCGCTAATCCCATTGCATTGTTGATTCCCTGCCATCGGGTAATCCGACAGACGGGCGCCTTGGGCGGGTACCGATACGGCATCGCCAGAAAACACGCCATGCTCGCATGGGAGCATTTAGCAAGACCGTATGTACGCCGGGCCGGGTAGTCTATACTCTCGGGATGTCTACCAATTCTCTCCAAGCAACTCAAAATAAGCTTGAGGGTGGGCGCAGGCCGGGCAGGCACCGGGCGCTTCTTGCCCCTCTAAAACACAGCCGCAATTAGTGCAGCGCCATACAACGCTCTTATCCTTCTTGAACACGGATCCGGTATCTACATTCGCCTTGAGCTCATTATAGCGTTTTTCATGCTGCTTTTCTGCAATAGCGATAGACTCAAAGACAAGAGCGACGGCATTGAATCCCTCCTCCCGGGCGGTCTTAGCAAATCCGGGATACATTTCAGTCCACTCAAAATGCTCGCCCTCTGCACCGGCCTGCAAGTTCTCTGATGTTGTTCCGATGACGCCGAACGGAAAGTCGGCGCTGACTTGGGCCGTGCCGCCGTCCATCATTTTGAACAGCCGTTTTGCGTGCTCCCTCTCCTGATTTGCAGTCTCCTCAAAAATCAGAGCGATCTGCACAAAACCCTCTTCTTTTGCCGCGGACGCGGCATACGTATACCTATTTCTTGCCTGGGATTCCCCGGCAAACGCCGTAATTAGATTTTTTTCAGTCTGTGTTCCTTTCAGATTAGGCATGGCAAACTCCTCCATAGTGATATATATGTAATCACCCTCCCGGCCGATTTGCGGTTATGAAAAATCTCCCGGTGGCGCTACATTATTCTCATGTTATAGTAAAGATTGTTTTCCGAAATCCGCGATCTGTCAAGAGTAGGTGGGATCGCTTTCGACTCGAGAAGAGTCCGGACGGAGTTCACGCGGAGATCCGCCGCGTTCTGCGCGTGAGCTCGCTTCATAGGCTGCCACTCATCTCTACACCCAGAAGCTCGAGATGGCGACGCATATGGGTTGCCACGGTTTCATAATGGAGCTCCTCAAAACGCGCGAGGGTCGAAAAAAAACGGTCACGAATGTCAGGATCGTTCAGCAGACCTCCGTAGGTTATGTGTAGCAACTGCCTTGATTCTACGAGTTTCAAGAACTCTCCCAATTCAGAGTCCGGGGTTTCATCCAACGGGGGAATTTTTGAGAGATCCGCGGTGATATGGTATAGCTTTGTTGCTTCCCCAAAATGCTCGAACGCCTTTGTGTGGATCAATCTATATAGAGAAGGGTCGGCCTTCGTGATAGTCCTAAGAGCTTCAAGCCAGCTTGTCCCGGCGGTTTTTAGGTGCAACCGATGGGCGGTATGGATGCCGATTGCGGGGTATGCCGAAAATTTATCGCTTCCTGAATGAATCGAAATTTTGTAATTTCCGTTCTCCCGAGCAATGGCACTGTGGACTTTAAACTGGTCCTCAAAATCCGAAAGATCGCCGATGTAATCGATACCCTTCTGGAACTCACCGATAAACCTGGGCGCAAGGGAGTTTACCACGACGTTACGTCTTCCGAGCTCTCTCGCGATAAAGAAGTGATGCGCGGGGACCGTTGGCGCGGTGGTTTCATCGATACTGATTTCCAGATCGTAGGCAGCTCCCCGTCTGTCTTGTAGATGACGGTCAACCGCTTCAGAAAACTCGAGAGCCCGCCAATACATGAGAGCACATCTTTTCACCTCCGTTTCGCTAAAACTAATAACATGATCCCCGGCGGGAAAACTCTTGCCGGAATAGGCGTCAAGTACGATGTTTTTGATTGATGTCTCAAGCTTTTCAAAACCTTCGCCGATTTTCGCATCGCTCCACTCGGCCGGTGCAGGGCTCATAACCTCCGTGAGATCGAGAGTAATCATCGGCATACCGGCGTCGAGAGCAATATCGATATCGTCAATAGTCTTCAGATGATCACCGTCGGCGCCGTATCCCTCCTGGTAGTCCTCTTGAAAAACCAGAAAGGCCGCATCGGCGACAACACCCCGATAATTTCGGTTTGTGAGGGTGAGCTCCCGAATCGACTGCTGTGCGAGCACAGGAGACGCTGCGTACTGCCTGACTGCCCGCAAATGCCCCGGGGTTGCCAACCCAAGCCTATCTCCGCAGCCGAAAGTGGTGCGACGCTCCCTGAGAGACCTTGGTTCCAGATACGGAAAAATATCTTTGAGCACGAGATAGTTCTCCCAGGAAAGCTTGCATCCAAGCATGTGTAGGCCTTGTGAAGCATGGAAAGCCCCTTCAAAATCGGTCGGTAGAGGCCTATCGGAGAAAAGATAGAGGCTTTTTTTACCGTTTAGCGTGCCGATGCAAAACGCGGTACCATCGTGTTTTTTTAAAGATTGCAGATAGATCCTTGCGCCGCTTTCATCTATGACACCCGTGGGTGTCGATGGGCCGGTGAGTAACTCATATTTTCTTATTAAGTTGGCGATTCTATCCATTGTTATTGCTCCAGGCCAAAGTAGTTTACGGCGTTGTTGTAGCTAACATCCTGAACCATAGGGCCGACCAGGCTCATGTCGTTGGGCGCTTCTCCCCTTTCCACCCATGATCCTACCAAGTCGCAGAGAACACGCCTAAAATACTCATGCCGAGGATACGACAGAAAACTCCGTGAATCAGTGACCATACCTACAAACCGGCTGAGCAGTCCAATGTTCGCCAATACCGTCATCTGTTTTTCCATGCCGTCACGTTGGTCGTTGTACCACCATGCCGTACCCAGCTGCATTTTTCCCGGCACTCCGCCCTGAAAGCTCCCCAATGCGGCGGCCAAAACCTCATTGTCATTGGGATTGAGGCTATACAGAATGGTACGGGGCAGCTCGTCTGTGCCATCAAGACGATCTAGGAGGTTTGTCAACTGCGCCGCTATCTGAAAATCCCCTATACTGTCGTATCCGGTGTCTGGTCCAACGGCTTTAAACATTTTTGCGTTATTATTGCGTAGCGCGCCCAAATGAAGCTGAAAAGTCCAATTACGCGCGGCATACATTTTCCCGAGCTCGTACATCACCGCGCTTGCATATTCGAGATGCTCCGAGGGTGATGCAACCGTCCCGCGACGTGCCGCGGTAAAAACACGGTTCACGGCCGCCATATCAAATCCTTCGCCAAACGGCACGCTGATCCCGTGGTCTGAGATTCTACATCCCATCTCATGGAAAAAATCCATCCGTTTTTCCAGGGCCGTGAGAAGGTCCTGAATGGTGCCGATATCAACGTCCGAAGCTCGTTCAAGACGGTCCAGCCACTGGTTCAATGCGTCGGGGCGGTCTACCTGAAATGCTTTATCGGGTCGATACGCCGGATATACCCGAATTTCAAACTCACTTTCTCTCACGGCAATATGATGCTCCAAATCATCAGCGGGATCATCAGTCGTACAAACCGCACGAACATTCATCTTTTTCATCAACCGCCGGACACGGAAATCATCAGATGCGAGTAGCGCATTGCACTTGTCATAAATTTCCCGGCTGGTGTCGGGATTTACCAGCGTATCGATCCCAAAGTATCGCCTGAGCTCGAGATGGGTCCACTGATAGAGGGGATTGCCGACGGTTCTCGGCACCGTGGCGGCCCAGGCGGAAAACTTGTCCCAGTCATCGCCGTTTCCGGTGATTAGTTCTTCCGGCACGCCGTTGGCGCGCATAACACGCCATTTATAATGGTCACCGCCCAACCAAATGTCGGTAATGCCGGCAAACCGATGGTTTTCCGCTATCTGCGCCGGCGGAAGGTGACAGTGGTAATCGAATATGGGCATTGAGGCCGCCCACGAATGGTAGAGCTCAATAGCGGTGTTGGTAGTAAGGAGAAAGTTTTCGTCGAGAAACTGCCTCATGGAATTATATCCTGCTATATGTTCTGAATGAGATAGCCGCCGTCGACGGGGATCGTAACGCCAGTCACGAAACCCGCTGCGCTGTTGCTGCAGAGGAAAAGTGTGGCGCCTGATAGCTCCGCTACCTCGCCGAATCTGGCGAATGGGGTATGGTCAATCACCGACTGCCCCCGAGGAGTAAGATCGCCGCTCTCCTCATCGATGAGTAAAGCTCGATTTTGCTTCCCGATAAAAAAACCTGGCGCCAAGGCGTTGACTCTAATCCCATGGGGGGCAAACTCCTTGGCTGCCGCCATAGTGAGATTCATAACCGCCGATTTAGCGGCATCATATGCCCAAACTCCGGAAAGCGGTATATATGATGCCATGGATGCAAGATTAATTATTGCCCCGTTTGCATCATGGTCGATCCAGTGTTTGGCCACGACTTGTGTGGGTACCATAAGACCAGCTATGAGATTCAGCTTCAGCACAAACTCAAACTGCTCCATATCAGTCTCGAGAAACGTGCTCTTACCGCGGTTGCCTCCCGCTGCGTTAATCAGAATATCAAGAGCGCCGAAGTTCCCCTCAGTTTCCTTTATCGCGACGCCGACGGATTCATGGTTCATGGCGTCCGACTCAACGGAAAGCAATCTGTCCGCCGCGCCGGTTGATTCGGTCAGCCGGGCCACTGCACCGTCGCTAAACTCCTTTTTTATGTCCCAAAGGGCCACATTTGCGCCGGCATTTAGCAAAGACTCAGACATTGCTCCGGCAATGACTCCTCCCCCGCCGGTTATTGCTACGGTTTTTCCCCCCAATCCAAACATTTTGTCCAGATAGCTCATCTCACGCTCCTTTTGCTTTTACTCTGCACAGTATCCCTTCATGATCCTAGTATGTCAATTTGCGATGTTATAAAGGTATAAGGCACGTAGTGGGAATTAAGCGTTTATGGTCTAGGTGAGCACTTCATCGCAAGATTCGGCAAAAACCTCAATTGACTCCGCAAGTACGTCTTTGTCAATAATGAGCGGAGGCGAAATTTTAAGGCACTCGCCTCCGACACCCACGGGTGCAAACATCAATAACCCTTTATGATAGCATTTCACGCTGACCGCCGTGGCGGTTTCTGCGTCGGGCTCCTTGGTTCCAGGCTTTACCACCTGGAATCCGGCCACCAGCCCTTTTCCGTGCAAACACCCGAGTATTTCAGGATGGAGCGCATGTATTTTCGATAATCTGGGCATGAGGAGTTGTTCCATCTCCGCGGCTCGCTCCGGAAGCTTCTCGTTCACTATGATTTTCAAGTTCTCTATTGCCGCCACCACCGGCAGAGGTGAGCCGGAATGGGTGGAGGTCATGGAGCCCGGCGAGTAGAGCTCCATGATATCGGATCTGCCGATCACCGCGGCAATTGGCAGAGAGCTCGAAATGCCTTTTCCGCAGGTGATTAGATCCGGGGTAACGCCATAGTGTTCATACGTAAACATTTTGCCCGTTCTCCCAAATCCCGCTTGGACCTCGTCGTATATGGTGAGGATATCATGCTCCTTGCAAAATTCCTGGAGCATTTGGGCATACTCGATAGGCAGAAAATCCGGTCCGACTCCTTGGTAAGACTCGGTGATTACGGCCGCAATATGGGACGGATCTATTTCCTGTTCTTTGATACTTCGCAAAAAAAGGTCGAATGACGTGTCTAATGTCTTGTATCCGTCGGGGAACGGGACTTGTCTGAAGGTTTCACCTTCACCGTAAATCCACGTTTTTTGCTTTGCCATCCCGCCGGCCAACTGCGCACCGAGAGTTCGCCCGTGAAATGCGTTATGAAAGGAGACGATGTATCGCTTCTTATCTGAATGTTTCTCAAGGGCGTACGTGCGGGCAAGCTTGATGGCATTTTCGATCGCCTCACTCCCGGTGCTGAGCAAAAACACTTTGTAGCCGTCAGGCTCCGGAGCGAGACTTTGCAGCATGCCGCATAGCTCCGCACGCTTTTCATGGACAAACACGTATGATGAGAGAAGCGGCTTATCAATGATCTCGCGGAGGGCTGTCTGGATTTCCGGTCGTCCATGGCCCGCATTGGTGATCAGCACGCCAGAAGACCAGTCGATCCAGCGATTGCCCCATCGATCGTACACAGAACATCCAACGGCTCGGTCCCAAACAACCGGTGGCTGGCCCATCATCGAACGAGGTTCCGATTGCTCGAGGGACCGGAAGATGTCGATGGACTCCGGGACCGGAAGGGAAGTACAAATCGTTCTATGTGCCGTGGACACTAGGGGCACTTTTTGAGGCACTAAACTATAATCCGCCATCTAAAAGCTCCTTTGATCTGGTGGAGAGTTATCGCACCTCAATATGAGGATGTTCATCGTAGTGTATATCCACCCATGCGCCTTCGGTAGCAATGGATACACGGGCGGCTTCAGTAACGAGCTCGTTATATGAGCTGTTTGCCGGTGTCGCCAATAGACCTTTCGAATCGACTTCCGCAAGACGGTCCTGTCTGACCGCAAGAGTGTTTTCCGTCGCTACCGTTGCGCTTTTGCGTTCTATGTCAATAATAGTGTTTAAATTGGCCGCGATTGAGTCATAGCCGTATCCAACGGGCATGGCGCCGTCTCCATCCCACGGCACCAAACGGAAAAAATCGGGACTAACAAAATTAAATCGAGTGCCGCCGGGGCCCGTCGCATCCGTATATGAGTGAGTAACCCCCCGGAACTGATCGTTGTGCTTAATCATTCCTGTCCTACCGTCGCCCTCGCAAAACAGAGATATACACTGCTCATTGCTACCGGCGCCATCGTCGGGATATCCGAGACCATTAATCACCGAAAGGTATCCGCCATTTTCAAAGCCTACTCGACCGTTTGCCCACATGTAGGCGTTATTACCGTTTGGAAACTGCCTTTTTACTCCCGACACTGAAACCGATGAGGGCAAAAGCCCCGTGATAAACGATACCTGGTCTACGTAGTGGCACCCGATGTACACAAACGGATCGCTGTTCTCCACCGTAAACCAGTTCTGGAAATTCGAGCGCCGGTAAAAATACGGCTCTATGAGCTTTGCCTCTCCCATCACAAACTCACCAAAGGCGCCTTCCCGATATTTTTTCCGGGCATGAAGAGCGCGCCTATCAAATCTCTTATGATACTCCACACCAACAAAGAGCCCTTTATCGTATGCTCGAGCTCGTATTTCCTCGGCCTGGGCAAACGTCAGCACCAGCGGCTTCACGCAGAGTATGTGCTGATCTGCGTCGAGGCTGTCCATGAGGGCACGGTAATGCAGTTGATCCGGAATTGCGATGATTACAATCTGCTTTGGGGATAGATCGGCCAACGCCTCTCGGTAAAGGTCCGGATAACTTTGCTCAGGCGGTAAATCCTCTGACGGCATCGCGACAAAATCTTGACCCGGAAAAGAATTTGCAATTTCCCCGCTGTTTTTGAGAAGCATAATGTTGCGGCTGCTCGTGGCGCAGACGGTGATATTACCCACCACCCCAACGCGCTGCAGGTGATAGACCGACGGCAGGATAAGGTCATAGGTTATCATTCCCGCTCCGATAATAAGCACGTTCGGAGCACACCTACGTAATTCCGCGGTGCTTTTCATTGACCCTCGATTGTCATTCGTGATAAGTGTTTTCGCATAGTATAGTACAATGCACGGAAAGGAAATAGCGATGAGTGACCTGGTTCAGCAACTAAGAGATTTGAAACCCGAGCATGAATTTTTTATTGGCATTGATTCTGACGGATGCGCCTTTGACAGCATGGAAATAAAGCATAAAGAGTGCTTCTGCCCGGCATACATCAAGCATTTTAATCTCCAAGCTGTATCTAAATACGCCCGGGAAGTGTGGGAGTTTGTTAACCTGTATTCAAAGACCCGTGGGTGTAACCGCTTTTTAGCGGTTCCAAGGGCTCTCGAGCTGCTTGCCGACAGAAAAGAGACGAAGGCGCGTAAAGTCAGTGTCCCTGCCCTTTCGGGCCTGCGCGCGTGGATCAAACGAGAGAGCAAGCTCGGAAATCCCGCTCTCAAGGCCGCGTTGGAGAGTAACTTAAATGATGACCTGAATCTGTGCTACGCGTGGTCTCTCGACGTGAACCGCAGAATCGCTGACACGGTCATGAACGTTCCGCCTTTCCCGTTTGTACGAGAAAGCCTCGTAAAGATGGGTCAGACGGCGGATGTAGTCGTGGTTTCTCAAACTCCGCTTGAGGCGCTCGTGAGAGAATGGAAAGAACATGATATCGAGCGGTATGCCCGATGCATAGCGGGCCAGGAGCTCGGCACAAAATCGGAGCATATCGCCTTTGCCGCGGGCGGGAAATATCCAAAGGAAAAAATGCTCATGGTTGGTGATGCACCGGGAGATCTCAAAGCGGCGAGGGACAACGGCGCGCTCTTTTTCCCGGTAAATCCGGGACACGAGGAAGCTTCATGGGAGCGATTCTACGGAGAAGGTTTGGATCGCTTTTTTGCCGGCACGTACCAGGGAGCCTTTGAGCAAGGACTCATAGGCGAGTTTAACACTTTTCTCCCGGAGTCTCCCTCCTGGTAGGTAATGACCGGTACTTTTTGTGTGTAGAAGGCTCTCCGCATCTTTGCTGGATAGTTTCCCTCAAATAAGGAAAAACATTAAACCGCAAAGGAGTGCGACATGATCTATTACGCTCGCGGCTCGGATTCAGACATTTTATCTCATGATGACATGAAGAACGGTCTGTACGAGGCCTTAAAAAAACTGGGTGCGCGCAGTAACGTTTTGGCAATCCCCCCGGATTTTACACGATTTCATTCAAAGGCGGGATTGTTAACCGAATACGTTTGGCAGTATTACGGAGAAAGCCTTAGAGACGTCTTGCCGGCCTTGGGCACACATTCGCCCATGAGCCCAAAGCAGATAAAAACTATGTTCGGCTCATTGCCCGCCGGGCTCGTCCGAAGCCACCGATTCAGAGAGGATCTCGTTACCCTCGGCACCGTGCCGGGGTCATATATTCATGAGGTTTCCGAGGGAAAGCTCGACTATGAATGGCCGGCTCAAGTCAACAAGACACTGACCCAAAATAGAGACTTGATTCTCTCAATAGGGCAGGTGGTTCCCCATGAAGTGATCGGGATGGCGAATTATAATAAGAACATATTTGTGGGGACCGGCGGGAGTGAAGGAATAAACAAGAGCCATTTTCTAGGAGCCGTATATGGAATGGAGCGGATGATGGGTCGGGCGGACACTCCCGTCCGCCGCGTGCTCAATTATGCATCGGACAACTTCGCTCGTCACCTTCCTATTGTGTATGTGCAAACCGTCGTTGGACGGGCCGATGACGGTGAGCTGGTAACTCGAGGGCTTTTTGTCGGCGACGATATTGAAGCATTCAATCTTGCCGCGGAGTTATCCCTCAAGGTGAATTTCACCATGCTCGAGCATCCACTTGAACGGGTGGTTGTGTATCTCGATCCGTCTGAGTTCAAGAGCACCTGGCTTGGAAATAAGAGCGTTTACCGCACCAGAATGGCGATTTCGGACAACGGCGAGTTGATCGTACTTGCCCCCGGGCTCAAGGAGTTTGGTGAAGACGGCGAGATCGATCGGCTTATCCGCAAATACGGATATCTGACAACCGATGAAATACTGGCCAACGTTGATAAAAATGACGATCTCAAGGCGAATCTCAGCGCCGCGGCGCACCTCATCCATGGCTCAAGCGAAAATAGGTTTTCTATCACATATTGCCCCGGTCACGTGAGCCGGGAAGAAATTGAAGGGGTCAACTACCGCTTCGCCGATCTGAGTGAAATGCAGAAACGGTACGATCCAAATGAGCTCAAGGACGGCTTTAACACCCTGGCCGATGGCGAGCAGGTATATTACATTTCAAATCCTGCAATTGGTCTTTGGGCTTATCGAGAGAGGTTTGCCTAGCCGGGCCGTTACGCGACTTCGCGGGCTAACCTGAATGTTACGGGAGGATATTAGCATGGCTAAAAAAGCAGACGTGGGACTCGTTGGATTGGCGGTAATGGGCCAAAACCTTGTTTTAAATATGAACGACAAGGGGTTTGGAGTTGCCGTATTCAACAGAACCGTTTCTAAGGTTGACGAGTTTTTGCAGGGCCCGGCTGCCGGGAGAGAATCCATTGTGGGAGCTCACAGTATCGAGGAGCTCATGGACAAACTCGAAAAGCCGAGGAAAATCATGCTCATGGTGAAGGCCGGGGATGTGGTGGACACCTTTATCGACTTGGTTGCACCCCATCTTGATGAGGGCGACCTTATCATCGACGGCGGCAACTCCCACTTTCCCGATACCATACGGAGAACGAAGTCTTTGGAAAAGAAGGGAATTCTCTATATCGGTACGGGTGTGTCAGGAGGCGAAGAAGGTGCGCGTCACGGCCCGTCCATTATGCCGGGCGGAAATCCAAAAGCATGGCCGCTGGTGAAAGACCTGTTCCAGGCAATTGCCGCAAAAACCGACGACGGCGAGGCCTGTTGCGATTGGGTCGGAGAGGACGGTGCAGGTCATTACGTCAAGATGGTGCATAACGGCATTGAATACGGTGATATGCAACTTATCTGCGAGGCATACAGTCTCATGAAGGACGTGCTCGCCATGAACCCGGATGAAATCCACGAGGTGTTCGCCGAGTGGAACCGAGGTGAGTTGGACAGCTATCTGATAGAGATTACCTCCGAGATCATGAAATTCAAGGATGAAGACGGAACACCCCTTGTCGATAAAATTCTCGACACGGCGGGTCAGAAAGGGACGGGAAAATGGACCGGAATCAGCGCCCTTGATCTTGGCATACCAGTAACCCTTATCGGCGAGGCAGTATTTGCCCGTTGTCTTTCGGCACTCAAAGAAGAGCGGGTGGCGGCATCAAAAATCCTCAAAGGGCCGGTACCCGAGTTTACCGGTGATAGGGCGTCGTTTGTTGAAGACATTAGGCAGGCACTCCTCGCATCAAAAATCGTGTCGTACGCTCAAGGATTTATGCTCATGCGTGAGGCCGCTCGCGAGCACGGCTGGGACCTCAACTTTGGCGGTGTAGCTCTGATGTGGCGGGGAGGCTGTATCATCCGTAGCGCCTTTCTCGGGAAAATTAAAGAGGCATTTGACAAAGATAAGAATCTTCATAACCTGCTGTTGGATGATTATTTCAAAAGTGTGATCGACAGAAGCCAGCCATCCTGGCGGAGGGTGGTTTCTAAGGCAGTCGAGATGGGTATACCGATTCCGGCTTTTTCAACGGCCCTCTGTTTCTATGACGGTTATCGGAATGAGCGTCTGCCGGCAAATTTGCTGCAGGCCCAACGTGACTATTTTGGCGCGCACACCTATGAACGACTCGATAAACCAAGGGGTGAGTTTTTTCACACCAATTGGACCGGGAGTGGGGGTGACACCTCGGCGTCGACATATACCGTGTAGTTTTTTCCGCGTAGTCGCCGGTCATTGCACGGGCTCTCTCATAGACGCAGGTCGCGCCTCCTCCCACCGCTGGTCGAGGAAATGACGCAGGTATGATGCGGTGTGGCCCTCTTGCTCTGAGACTTCGCGAGGAGACCCTTCCGCTACCAGTTTTCCTCCATTGTCTCCGCCCTCCGGCCCCAGATCGATAATCCAATCTGACTCGGCTATTACATCGAGATTATGTTCGATAACGATCACTGAATTGCCCGCCCTTACGAGGAGCTTGAGTACCCGCACCAGGCGCTCCACGTCGGCCATATGCAACCCGATTGTGGGCTCATCGAGGACGTAGAGAGTTCGTGCGGGTTTTGAGCGTGAAGAAGCGCGATTTGGGACGTACAGGGCCGTTTTTGACAGTTCGGCAACGATCTTGATCCTCTGAGCCTCACCTCCGCTTAATGTCGGGCTCTGCTGGCCTAGACGGATATAACCAAGACCGATGTCTTGGAGCAGCTTGAGGGAGTTATACACTTCCGGGTAGAAGGAGAAAAACTCTACCGCTTCATCAATGCTCATCGACAACACGTCGGCGATGGATTTCCCGCGGTAAGTTACGGCCAACGTTTCATCGTGAAACCGCGCTCCCCCGCATTCCTCGCACCGAATATGCACATTAGGCAAAAAGCTCATCTCTATTTTCTTGAGCCCCTGACCTTTGCAGCCCTCACAACGCCCCCCGGCGACGTTGTACGAGAAGCGGCTTGCCGTATACCCTCTTAGCCTGGACTCGGGAAGCGAGGCATACATTCTCCTCACTCTTTCCCAAAATCCGATATAGGTGGCAGGGCAAGAACGAGGTGTCTTTCCGATGGGAGTTTGGTTCACCTCCAAAACCCGGTCGATATGCTCGATTCCCTTTATTATCATGCCCATCTGGCCCGAACCGGCTGACTTTTTAGTATTTTTTCTTTTCTTGGATAGCTGCCGGTGAAGTTGGGCATACACAACTTCGTGAAGCAGCGTACTTTTCCCGCTGCCGCTAACACCGGTGATGCACACGAGGGTACCGAGTGGTATATCTACAGAGAAATCCACAAAATTATGTTTCGTTACTCGGCTTATCCGCAACATATCCCGAGATATTTTGGGAGATTTTTCGGGCTGTGAGGTGAATGGATGCTTCAAAGGCGAGACGAGCAGCCGGCCGGTAATGGATTTTTTGGATCTCATGACTCGGTTAACCGATCCGGCCGCGACCAATTGTCCACCTCTGTCGCCTCCGCCGGGACCGAGGTCGATTAAAAAGTCCGCGCTCCGGATTGTCTCTTCATCGTGCTCGACGACTACCACCGTATTCCCCTTATCTTTTAGAGTTTTTAGGGCTGAGAGGAGACGATGGTTATCCCTGGGATGCAATCCAATCGTTGGTTCATCGAGGACGTAGCAAGCGCCGCGTAAGTTTGTACCGAGCTGCGCGGCGAGCCGGATACGTTGCGCCTCTCCACCGCTCAATGTTGGTGCTCCGCGATCCAGAGAGAGATAACGCAATCCCACGTCGCAGAGAAACTTTAGCCTGGATACGAGCTCGTGCGTGATGCCCTCTCCTACCGCCGCCTCCCTACCGCCGAGGTCCAGCAACTCCACCCATTCAAGGACAGAAGAAACCGCCCATGACGAAATCTCGTTAATCGTAATGTCATGAAACCGGACGGACAACGCCTCCGATCGCAGTCTTGTTCCACCGCACTCGGGGCAGACTTCTGATCCCACACGCCCCGATCCCTCACATTTACCGCACCATCCGTGGGATGAGTTAAAAGAAAACAATCTTGGATCGAGATCGGGGAAGCTTCTGCTACAGACTGGGCACGCTCTTTCCGCCGAAAAAAGCTCATCCTCATCCTCTTCGGAGGCGACTACTACCATCCGATTCCCCATTGCCAAACCAATCCGGATGAGTTGCAACAACTCATCGGCGTTTTTCGGGCTGACCCTTACTGTTCCAACGGGAAGCTCTATCGAGTGTTCCCGATATCGATCCAATCGCGGCCAATCGGTGGTGCTCAAGAGTGATCCATCGACCTTAAGAAAATCGTATCCTTTCGACAACGCCCACCGGGCCAAATCAGTGTAATAGCCCTTGCGGGATACGATAAGCGGTGCAAGGATTGATACCTGCTGACCGGCCCGGGACGCGAGGAGAGTAGAGAGAATCGCCTCTTTTGTCTGAGGCTGAATTGGTACGTTGCATTTGGGACAATACTGGATACCCAGACGCACAAAAAGCAACCTGAGGTAATGATACACCTCGGTCACGGTGCCTACGGTACTCTTGTGCCCTCCCCTACTGGTTCTCTGCTCTATTGCGACCGTTGGTGGTACGCCGTAAATTCCATCTACATCGGGCCAGCCGGCCGGCTGCGCGAATTGACGCGCATAGGCATTGAGGGACTCGAGATACCGTCGCTGCCCTTCTGCAAAGAGTATATCAAACGCCAAAGTGCTTTTGCCGCTGCCGCTCACCCCGGTTATGACGGTGAGCTTATCTCGAGGGATAGTAAGGCTTATTCCGGCTAGGTTGTGCTCCCTTGCGTTCTTAATCGTAATTGCCCTGGTCTTTCCTGTGCGCGGACCGCCGTACTTGGACTCCGCAGTCTCGGCCACCATACCATGTTCCAGATAGAGCTCGAGGGCATGCCCAGTGTGACTTTTTTTATGCTTTCTCACCAGGCCGGGTGGACCCGCTACCACTATCCCACCGCCGCCGTCTCCGCCCTCAGGACCCAAGTCTATGATCCAATCGCTTGCGCCAATTACATCCAGATTGTGCTCTATAATCAGGATCGAATGTCCAGATTTTACCAATTGCCGCAGGGCACTGAGTAGCTTGGAAACATCTTCAAAATGAAGACCCGTGGTTGGTTCATCAAAGAGAAACAACGTGCGCCCGGAGCCCGCCGCCGTCGCGAGGTGGCCGGCAAGCTTGAGCCGCTGCGCTTCACCTCCGCTCAACGTCGGCACGGGTTGTCCAAGTCTCAGGTAGCCAAGCCCCACATTCAGGAGGGGCTTTAGTCGGCTCACGATGTCCGAACTGTCGAAGAACAACCAATGGGCCTTGTCCACCGTCAACTCGAGAACGTCGCTGATCGAGTAGGGATTGCTATCCCGAGCGGTCAACACTTTGACATCGAGGATGTCGGCTCTATACCGCTTCCCATCACATTCCGGGCACCTAATATACACGTCACTCAAAAACTGCATTTCTATGCGCTCGAATCCGGAGCCCGAGCATGCGGGGCACTGACCTTTTGGCGAATTAAAACTAAAGGTTCCCAAAGTGTAGCCCCGTTCCTTTGCGAGTGGCTCGGCGGCAAACACTTTTCTGATACCGTCAAATGCGCCGACGTAGCTGACGGGGTTTGAACGGGCGGTTTTCCCTATGGCGGTTTGGTCAACGAGCACCACGTCTTGAAACTCGTCGGCGCCGGTTATGCCGGAATGTTTACCCGGTCTTTCAACGGGTTTTGAAAGGAGTCGACCGATACCGTTATAAATCGTTCTTTCGAGAAGCGTAGATTTGCCTGAGCCGCTTACGCCGGTAAGGCACACAAGACGGTTCAGGGGAACATGCACATCTATGCCCTTAAGATTGTTCTCACCGGCTCCGGACACGACAAACGCGGGCTCGCCTTCGGAGGTTGGTAAGGCCTGAGAAGTTGCCACCGACCGGTCTCCCCGTAAATATCGGGAAGTAAGGGAGGATCTTTTTTTGATAAGTCCTGCAAGAGTTCCACGGAACACCACGTTTCCACCCAGCTCTCCTGGTCCGGGCCCTAAGTCTATAATATTGTCGGCAGCACGAATGACCTCGGGATCGTGCTCAACCACGAGCAGCGTGTTCCCGGCATCCCGGAGCCGGTGTAGTACAGATATCAGTCTCCGAATATCCCGGGAGTGTAGACCGATGCTCGGCTCATCAAGAACAAACAGGGTGTTTACCAGCGACGTTCCCAGTGCCGTAGTCAAATTGATTCGCTGCACCTCTCCGCCGCTCAATGTTCGCGATTGTCTATCAAGGGTTAGATATCCGAGCCCAACATCCACAAGGAAGTGGAGCCGCGATCGTATCTCCTGAACGAGTATTGTTCCTGCTTCATCAAGATCGCTCAGCTCGCCGTTTGAAAACAGAGCAAATCCATCGAAAAGGGGCATCGTCATGATTTGTCGAATAGTTCGGCCTTTACCGATGCGCCAGTTGAGGGCCTCGGATTTCAACCGTGTTCCGTTGCACTCAGGGCACGTATCATAGGATCGATACCGGGAAAGCAACACGCGGATGTGCATCCTATAACTCTTTGTTTCAAGCCATGCGAAAAATCTTTTTACTCCGTACCACCGTCCTTCAGCCCAATCGCTGTCACCGTCTATGATCCACCGTCGATATTCGTTCGAAAGATCGTGCCACGGAATATCCGTTGGTACGCCGGCAGGGCGGGCAAAGGAAAGCAGGTCAGATTTGCATTCGAGGTACGAGCCGGTACGCCACGGTTTTATTGCGCCATCCTCGAGGCTCAACGCACCGTCGGGAATTACCAATCCATAATCGATTCCAATTACCCTCCCAAAACCTTTGCAGGCATCGCACGCACCGAGGGGTGAGTTGAATGAGAACATGTTCGGAGTCGGATCGCCATAGTGTATATCACACTCAGGACAGTGAAGATCGTTGGAAAACCTTAACCCTTGTGAATCTTCGCCGGATCTATCAAACTCTATGACTGATAATCTGCCGCCGCCAAAGGCAAAAGCAGCCTCCAGATCCTCGACTATGCGGCCGCGGTTTGCCTCAGAAAAGCTCACTCTATCCTGGACTACTTCAATAGAGTTCCTCGTCTGCCGTCTGAATCGCTCATACCCTCCCCGCTTGAGCAACTCTGCGACTTCGGTCTTATTTAGATTTTTAGGGATTTCGACGGCAAACGTTATCATCAAACGGATATTTTCTCGCTCTGAAAAATGGTTCGCGAGTCGATCCCAAACGGATTCCGGACTGTCCCTCTGCACCCGGTTTCCACACGATCTGCAGAACAAGAAGGCGGTCCGGGCGAACAGCAGCTTGAGATAGTCGTTGATTTCCGTCATCGTGCCCACGGTCGAACGTGAGGTTCTGACGGGATTTGTCTGATCGACTGCAATAGCAGGCGGTATGCCATCAACCTCGTCAACTTTGGGTTTATCCATTCTGTCCAAAAATTGGCGGGTGTACGCTGAAAATGTCTCTACATACCTGCGTTGGCCCTCCGCGTAGATGGTATCAAAAACGAGGGATGACTTGCCGGATCCGCTCACACCGGTGACCACCGTCATTTTATTGAGCGGGATTTTGACTGACACGCCCTTCAAATTGTTTTGGCGGGCGCCTTCAACTGTGATGTATTTTCCGGCCATGAGCTTAAATCGAAACATACAAGAACTGGCAGGAGGGGACAAGTAGATTTGCAGCGAAAGCTCCCGATAGCTTCCCCGGGAGGCCGTGTACCGATACATCTTGTTTCCCAAACTTGTTTTCCCATTGGTCATTTCCTAAGATCCCCACTATAATCATGCTGTTTGTGCTCACGGGGCGCGAGGGTGGAGCTCGCCAGTCGTCACCGTTGGTACTATGTCAAAACCGTACAACACCAGGAGGGGCTATGAATAATATTCATGTTGCCTGCGGTCAGTTTGAGACCAAGCCCGGGGACAAAGGGTACAACATTGGTAGGATACAAGATCAGGCATCTGAGGCGGCGGAGCGCGGCTGCGATATTATCGTGTTTCCGGAAATGGTCCTCACTGGATATCTGCCGGAGCATGAGATGCCGGAACTTGCTGAAAGCCTTGATGGGGATTCAGTCTCTCGAATACGAGAGTGTGCTCAGCAACATTCGATAGCCGTGGCATTCGGATATCCCGAGCTCGCTGATGATAAAAACACAAGGTACAACTCCTTCGTATTGGCCGATGAAAGCGGCCAAATAGCAGGTGTGTACCGCAAGATCCATCTCTGGGATACCGAGGCGTTGTGGGCCAAGCCCGGCTCTGAAGTTCTCATAGCGCGCGTAGCAGGCGTAGTGATGAGCGGCTGGATCTGTTATGACACCCGTTTCCCGGAGATGGGCCGGCTCGCCTATTTGCGTGGAGCGGAGCTCTGTCTTGTGCCGACGGCTTGGCTCGGTCCCGGAGACGAGTGGCTGCTGGCAACCCGAGCACGCGCGGTAGATAATATGTTTTTTGTTGCAGGATCGGACCTGATCAACCGCGTGCCGGGGCTGGAATGTGCCGGGCATAGTGTAATCGTAGATCCAAAAGGCCATATCCTTGCACAGGCGGAGGCCGGCTCCGATGTGGTGATTGATGCCAAACTCGACCCGGCCATCATGGAGTCACAGCGTTCTCGACTCCCGCTGCTAAGGGACCGAAAACCTGAGCTGTACGGCGATCTTGTCTCGAAGGGACGAGCTACAGCATAGCGGCAGGATCTAAAACACGCTCGGCTTCTTCTTGAGACAGCACTCCTTCCTCCACGACTACTTCGATTACTCGTTTTTTTTCTCTATAGGCTTTGTGGGCGATTTGTGCCGCCCTATCATAGCCGATCTCAAGGGCTAAAGGCGTTACTATTGCCAATGAGAGATCAATCAGAGATCGACACTGTTCCGCATCGGCGGTGATTCCCTGAATGCAGCGATCGGCGAAAGCCACGGAGGCGTTTTTGAGAAGCTCCAGGGCGGAAATAGTTTCATATGCAATCAGCGGCTGCATAATATTCAACTCAAACGGCGCGTTCTGGCAGGCGACGGATACCGACAGATGCTTTCCCATGATATGGGCTACTACCTGAATTACCATCTCCGGGATTACCGGATTTATCTTTCCCGGCATAATTGAGCTACCGGGCTGAAGCGAAGGGAGCTTTATTTCCCCAATGGCGGCCCTCGGCCCGCTCGATAGAAGCCGGAGATCCTGTGCAATCTTCATAAATCCGGCGGCGACGGTATTTACCGCCCCCATGAGCTCAAGCTGGGCATCCCGAGCGGCAATAGCTTCAAACCGATTTACGGCCCCACGGAACAGCACCCCGGTATCATCGGCGATTATGCCCGTCGCTAAGTCGGCAAAGTCTGGATGGGTATTCAGCCCCGTTCCCACGGCCGTGCCACCCAAAGCAAGCTCCTCGAGCCTGGGAAAACAAGATCTAATTCGATCCTCTCCCTTTTTCATCTGCTCGGCATATGCGGAAAACTCCTGACCAAGGGTAATGGGTACGGCATCCTGAAGATGGGTCCTCCCGAGCTTTATGATATGGGAAAACTCCTCGGCCTTTCGCGCGAGGGTTTTCTGAAGATGAATGATAGAGTCGGTAAGCTCTGCGGCCCCGAGTCTTGTGGCCATGCTGATCGCAGTCGGAATAACGTCGTTTGAAGATTGGCCCTTATTGACATGGTCATTCGGGTGCACCGGGCTCCGCGAGCCCTTTTCTCCTCCCAGAATCTCATTTGCCCTGTTTGCCACGACTTCATTTATATTCATGTTCCATGAAGTGCCGGAGCCGGTTTGGAACACATCCACGGGAAAGTGTCCATCGAATTTGCCATCCAGGATTTCCGTACAGGCGACAATAATGGCATCTCCAAACCGCTGTTCAAGAAGCCCAAGCTTTACGTTGGCGGCCGCCGCTGCCTTTTTTATTCGTGCCAGGCTACGGAGCATCGGTACAGGAATCCGCAGCGGTGATACAGCGAAATTGAGGCAAGCCCTCTGCGCCTGGGCCCCCCAATAGGCGTCTGCCGGCAAAGCTATCTGCCCCATAGAATCGGATTCATATCTGGTGGCGTTATCTGCCATGAAGGTCTCCTTAGCATAAGATAGGAGTAAGTATACTAATCATGCCACGATGCAACGACAAGCTAACTGTCCTTGGCCGATCGCGAGGAAAGGCTGTACGCTACTCGGAGTCAGCAATACTACATTCAGAATTGCTGACTCGGGGTGTCGGACGTCGAGGAAAAGGTGTATGTTAGCAGAGATATATGAGACCCGGCATTTGGCTCATTTTTCTCATTTCAGTTATAAGTTCCTCCTACGCGTCCGATGGCGACGGATTTGCGGGCTGGCATCGGGCCGATACCGAACATTTTGTATTTATTTATGAGCCAAAAGACCGCACGGCAGCAGAACAATTGGCCGGTTTTGCCGAGGATGTCTATGCTGATATCACCGGTTTTTATGATTCGTATCCCGACAAGATCTACTGTGTCATCGACGGCAGGGGAGATATACGTAACAATTTCTTTCGGCCGCAGCCTGCTCATATCAGCATCACCGTCGCAGGGCCGCTGCGGCCCTACAGTCCTCGCACCGACGGTTGGCTTAAGCTTGTATTTACCCATGAGTTGACCCACTATATCCAGCTCGTCCATGACCGGGGGTTTTTTGCATTTCTAGGGAGGATTTTTGGCGATGGCGCGCGCGCGCAAAACGGACTGTTATTGCCGGATTGGGTGACCGAAGGTACAGCCGTAATTGCCGAGACTCAGCTAACTAACGGCGGACGCGGAGACAGCCCTCTTTTTGAAATGATCCAAAGAGCAATGGTATACGAATCAGTTGAGCCAAGGTACGGAAGGATCGGGTCGACAACACAGTTTTTTCCTCCTGGCCGACCGTACGTAATAGGCTACCTGCTGGCTTCCTACATACAAATACATTACGGCCCTGATGCTTTGGCAGAAATTCATTCTAACTATCTGCGGTTCCCTTTTTTTGGACCGGACGGCGCAATTCGTAGCGTTACGGGAAGAAGGGGCGCCGATCTACTCGTTCTCGCGATGAAAGAGCTCGCGGAGAGGTTCGACGGCGAAATGGGTATCGACGCCGGATCATCGGTAGTACCCAATGAATACGGTGACTATTTTTTGCCGATATTGACTGATCGCGGCTGGATTCTTCACCGGTCGACACACGACAGGAAGTCGGCTCTTGTTCTATATAATCCGAAAGACAACCGGGAAGAGATACTGGTAAACGGCCCATTTAGCGAGCGATCAAGTTTCACCGCGGATAAGAGCGGGAATACAATAATATACGCAGTCAAGCATGCTGAGGCGCATGCAGCGGGCCGGATCGATTATTCCGAGCTGTATGAGCTACAAGTCGATGATGCGTCCACACGCCGTATTTCGAATCAAGGCAACCTATGGCATCCGGCGCTTTCTCCGGACGGTTCCAGACTAGTTGCTATTCTGCAGAAGGGGAACAACAGTTGTCTCGTGGAGGTGGATCGAGCTACCGGTGATCTTGAGCTCCTGTTCTCTATCGAGAATTCGTCGGTCTTTGACCCGGCATTCTCAAAAGACGGGAAGATTATAGCTTTTTGCGTCTCCGCCGATGGAATGCAGGATATCTGGGCAATATATAGCAACGCCCCTACCCGAACAGTAGACGAAGACCATTCTCCCGGCACTTTTAATAAGGTAGCGGCTTGGGCGGTTACCGGTCCGGATGCGAGCGGTGAATATTACCCCGCATTTTCCGGAGACACGATAATATTCTCCTCAGACCTCTCGGGCCGCATGGAGCTCTACTCCAGACATGTGTCAGGAACAGGGCCATACACCCGGGTGGTCGAGGATCCTGTCGGAGCCTATGCAGGCCTGAAAGTTGGCAAATCCATCGTATACGCTACGATCAGGTCAAAGGGGTATACCATCCGTGCAAAGCCGTTTCCTCCTCGGCAGGAAGATGTACGGCCTCCCGACCAACCTTTTATAAGAGTGATGAAAGACTCAAACGTGGGGAATATGGATCTTTCAGCAAAGCATTATGTCGATATCCCGCGACCAATTTGGTGGTTGCCGGTTCCGGTGAGCTTTCCGCCGAGAGAAAACTCGATATTGAACAGGTTTGGCATAGGGGTGCAAATCTCGTCAATTTCAATTCTGGGCCGTAACACGGCAAACGCGCAGTTGGCGTTTGATCTGGAGTTTCTTCAACCTCAAGCTTTACTTGCCGTATCGACTCAAGTAGGAAAAGGGACACTATCAACGCAGATTTCCCAAAGTTTTATCCGTATCGCTGGCGGCTACGCCCAAGGCTCGCAGCAGAAAATATCATATCAATATCCAATTATATCGAGATCGATAGGTTCCATATCTACGTTATTGGTACCGGGCATGGGTTTGGCGCATCAAATTGAGCTGCTGGCGCCGGAGAGATTTAGCTATTTTGAGAACACGCCAAGTAGGATTATCCGGCAATGGCTATATTCAACGGCAAATATTCAGTTCGCCCGATCGCGGGAAGGTGGAAGGAAGGATCTCTATGAACCCCTTCTGATCGACGGAAGACTCTCTATTACCGCTCTTGCGCCGATCGCGGACACCCTATCGGTGAGAAGTGCTGCAAACGCCGATGTCCTGTTCCGATTTCCGTCGTTCATCAAGCATCAAACAATAGGAATCGGTATAAAGTCCCATTACGGCGGCGCCGGGATGGAGTTCCTTGAACCGTCTATCCGCGGCAGTTTTCTGAATCAGAATGGTAGCGGAATGGGCGTGCTCATAGTCGGCCTCGAGTATCATTTCCACATAGCCCTTCTGGATCTTCCTCTGCCGTATGGTTTTAGCGTCAATCAAATCGGGGGCGGCATCCACATAGCAAAGGCCGCATCGTATAACATCTCCCCTGCAATATTTCGGACCGGCAACATCATCTACCCGGGTATAGAGATACTTGTGAACTTCGGCACGGTTACACATATACCGGTAGGTGTCGGCGTTGTCGCCAGGGTCGACGTGGCCAATCTTTCGTTGTTTTCCGTTCCCAAGGATCTGAGTGTGTATATGATTTTAAGTACCCGCAGCTTCTTGGACACTCTCACACCCGCCGGATTAGCGAACAGGAGTTCCTTTTGACGAACTTCATACTCATGGGAATGAAACATTCAGGTAAGTCAACCCTGTCTCGCATGCTCGCATGGCATATGAAAGGCAAATATCGGGATCTTGACACCCTGGTAGAGGCCGAATATAGGTCTGACAGGACACTCACGTGCAGAGAGATCTACCGGCAGCACGGCAGGGAGTTTTTCCAGGGGCTCGAACAATTGGCGGCGGAGCGATTGGCCGAGGATCTTTCTCGAGGTAATGTCGCCGCGGCTCTCGGGGGGGGGACTATCGATAATGAGCGGGCATTACGGCCACTCTCCGGGTTGGGTGTATTTGTGTACCTCCAAGAGACCGCGGACGTGCTGTATGAACGGATTGCCAAAGGCGGTGTGCCGGCTTTTCTGGATAATGAGAATCCATATGAAGACTTCATTCTACTCTACAATCGAAGAACGCCGCGGTACGAAGAGCTATCTGAGATCATTGTGCGGCTTGACGGCGGCGGAACGGAAGCCTCTTTTGCACTCCTGATTAAAACCCTCGAGGAGAATCATTATGTCTGGTAATTCGTTTGGTTCGTTTTTCAAAGTGACAACTTTTGGAGAATCCCACGGCGGGGCGGTTGGTGTGGTCGTCGACGGCGTCACCCCCGGCTTGGCGTTGGAGACATCGGATATTCAAAAGGAACTGGACAGGAGGAAGCCTGGTCAATCGTCGGTGACAACGCCAAGAAGAGAGACCGACACGGTTCAGATTCTCTCAGGTGTTTTTGAAGGAAAAGCAACGGGAACACCGGTAATGATGATTCTCAAGAACCAGGATATGATCCCCGAGGCATACGAGGCAATTAAAGATCTTTTTAGACCGGGTCATGCCGACTATACCTATTTCAAAAAATACGGGATAAGGGATTACCGGGGCAGCGGAAGAGCGTCCGGGCGAGAGACCGCGGCCAGGGTTGCCGCAGGCGCTATAGCAAAAAAAATGCTCGCAAGACGCGGCGTGAGTATCCATGCGTATACACTTCGTGCGGCGGGAGTGCAGTGCGAATCAATCGACCTAGGAGAAATTGAAAACAACCCCATGCGGGCGCCGGATGCCGACGCGGCCGCCGAAATGGTTAAGCGCGTAATTCAGCTTGCCGAAGAGGGCAACAGTACAGGCGGGATTATCGAGTGTGTTGTCCGTGGTGTCGATCCCGGCATTGGAGATCCGGTTTTTGACAAACTGGATGCCGAAATTGCCCACGCGGTTATATCCGTCGGCGCAATAAAAGGAATAGAGTTCGGCCGGGGATTCGCCTCCGCGGATATGCACGGAGATGAACACAATGACTGGCGAGATGCAACCGGATATCTCAGCAACAACGCCGGTGGAGTTCTCGGCGGAATCAGCTCAGGCCAGGAAATTGTCTTTCGTGTAGCCGTGAAACCGACATCGTCAATATCCATCCCACAAAAAACCATTGATACTCAAGGCAACGAACGGGAAATCGTCACAGAAGGTCGTCACGATCCCTGCATATGTCCACGTGTCGTGCCGGTGATTGAAGCAATGACGGCGATTGTTCTGGAAAATCAATACAAACGACAAGCGGCTCTTCACGCCTAGCCTTGAGAGGACACAGGATCATTGACAGTAAAGGTACATATCCATACGATCCCATATGATATATCGCATCACGTTATCCTCAAATCCGCGTATGGTTGTCATCATAGCAATTATTGTGCTGCTGCCTGCGGCCGGCATAGCATGTTTTTTTATTTTTCCCATTTTCCTAGCAATTATCGTTACCATTGTTGCATCATACTTTGCCTATCATCTGTTTAAGTACATCCTCAATATCATACGGTCAAAGATAGAAACCAACGAGGAATCGATTCAGTTTGTCTTGGGAAAAAATGATGCCACTGAAATGGCCTGGGATGAAATAGACTTTGCCGGATACTGCACTCAAAGAAGAGGGAGACCGTTTCTGTACGTGTACCAGGAGCAGGAGGATAAACTTCTGACGGTGCCCAATGAATACGAGGGCTTTGCAAACCTTGTTGATGAAATGAGAAAAAAAACAGCCCTTGAAGACGTTGCCCTGAGCGAGACGGAAACAATTAACGATTACTTAAAAGAGAAATTGGAAGTTCAAGAGAATGGGGATAATCAGCTAGACGATCATACGACCGACTGACTTCCCTTTTACCAATTCCCGAATCTTTTCCAACGGCTGGGGCTTTGAGAATAAATACCCCTGAAAATAGTGGCATTCATTTTCCAAAAGCTGACTAAATTGCTCCTCGGTTTCGACACCCTCGGCCACGACCTCGAGGCCAAGACTTGTAGCGAGATCGATTATCGTCTTGATCACCTTAGCGTTTTCGTTCTTCTCTATCCCCATAACAAATGACCGGTCGATTTTCAGGTAATCCACGGAATATCGGGTGAGGTAAGCCAATGACGAATATCCGATGCCAAAGTCGTCAATGGATATTTTTACACCGTCGTTCATCCCTTTTATAAGATCGATTTTCTGTCGTGAGAGCTCGGGGTTTTGCATAACCGTTGTCTCGGTAATCTCAATGTGTAAGTGTCTTGGCTCCAGGCCACTCCGCGCGACGATCCTGCCAACTGTGTCTGCAATGTCTCTCTGGTCGAGCTGTGCCGGTGCAAGATTAATCGAGATAGGAATATCAGGCCACCCCGCCTCATGAAGCTCCTTGAGTTGGGTACACGCAGTAGACAGCACCCAAGTTCCAAGAGGCTTGATTAGGTCGGTTTCCTCTGCCAGAGAAATGAATTTTTTTGGGGGTAAAACTCCACGCTTGGGATGATTCCAACGAATCAGAGCCTCGGCTGAAACGATATTTTTGTCCGCATCTACTATAGGTTGGTAGTAAAGCTCAAACTCATTCTCGCTCAATGCCTGCCGGATGCCCTCCTCCATGAGCAGCCGTTCCATAGCCATATTATTCATCTCTTCAGTAAAAAACTCGAAGTTATTGCCTTTTTCCTTGGCGCGATACATGGCGGCGTCGGCGTTTCTGAGCAAGGTGGTCCTATCGCGCCCGTCGCGGGGAATGATAGCAATTCCTATGCTCACACCTAGTCGGATATTTTTTATTGCTTCCCAGCCCTCGATGTTGTATGGCTGCGTCAGCTTATCAATCACCCGCCCGGCCACGATGGCGGCGTCCTCCGGCTTGTTGATGTAGGGAAGGAGAATGGTAAACTCATCACCTCCAAGACGGAATATCTCCTCAAAATCAAAACGGTACACTTCGTCCCCTTCTCGTAAACAGTTGCCGAGACGCTTTGCACACGCTTTGAGGATTGCATCCCCCATCTCGTGGCCGAGACTATCGTTAATTTTTTTAAACCCATCGAGATCGAGATAGAGCAAAGCCGCATGATGATTAGGTTTATCTCTCATGCCTTTCAACGTTCGATTCAATGTTTCAGAAAACCGGTCCCTGTTTCCAAGAGACGTAAGTTTGTCATGATATGCGAGATACCGAAGCCGTCTGTCGGCTTTTTTTCTAAGGGTTATGTCTCTGATAATGCAGGTCAGGAGCCTACTGTCGCCGACCCCTTTTGAGTTGCCCATGGAAAGTTCGACGGCAACCATGTCTCCGCCTTTCTTTTGTGCCAGCGCCTCCATTACATTTTGCATGCCTGTTGAATGTCTATCCTGGTCGTCGATGACAAAATAACGCATTATCAATTTTTTGTAGCGTTTATACTGGGGAGACGGAAAAAGTAAAGATAGATTCTTCTCGACCAGTGAGCCGTGCTCAAAATCAAGCATTTTCTCGGCCGCATTATTTGCAAATATAATCTGAAGATCATTATTTATCTGAAGAATCCCATCCGTTGTGGTCTCGGACAGCAGCATATAGTTTTCCCGGACCGCATTTAGCTCGTCCTGCAATGCCGTACGGTGGGAGAGGTCGAGGAGTGAAAGATGGAGAACATCCTCCGATACTATCCTCGCTACTACCTCGAGGGGCACGACATAGCCGGATAAATGCATCACATTTGCGTACACGGACCTGGAAATGCCGGCAACGATATTTGCCCATTCGGTCTGAAAACTATCATGGGCATGCTCGGGGATATACGACATCAGGTTTTTGCCGGTTAGTGATTCAACGGGAACTCCGAATATTTCCGAAACCGATTCATGTGCCGAGAGTACGGCGCACATTCTGTTTACTGCTATTTGGTTTTTCTCAATCGTTGTGCTCATCGTGCTTACACATATATACGCCAAAACGCTGTCCAATTCAATGAAATAGAGCTATCCTTCAAAAAACAAAAATACTTGGCACAAAAGTGAATTGGAGGGCAACCTATGCATATTATCACTGTTCGTGGGCCCATTTCTCCCAAAGAGATGGGACTTACACTACCCCATGAGCATATTTTAGTTGATTTTGTGGGCGCGGAGGAAACGGGAACACACAGATATGTCGACGACGAGGTGAAACTTGTAATGAGGCCCTATCTTGAAGATATCAAACTGCGAGGTGTGCAAACACTCATAGAATGCACACCAATGTTCCTTGCCCGGGATGTTCAATTGTTTCGAGATCTCTCTCAGGAGACAGATCTTCATATTATTACCAACACAGGCCAATATAAAGAGCCGTTTCTGCCAAAGCGGACCTTTGAAATCACAGCCGAGGAATTGGCGGCGGATTGGATACGTGAGTCTGAGGAAGGCATCGACGGCACTGATATTCGGCCGGGCTTTATTAAAACTGCCGTGGCGAACGACACTTTGGCACCTACTCAGATAAAGGTGATAAAGGCCGCGGCGATCACAAGTAAACAAACTGGTCTCGCCATTGCTACCCATACGGGGGTGGCTGCGGCAGCTTTTGAGATAGTGGATATATTATATAGAACTGGTGTCGGCCCCGAGAAATGGATTTTTGTCCACGCACAGAACGAAGAAGATCCGCATAAGCTTGTCGAACTAGCGAAAAGGGGCGTTTGGATCAGCCTCGACGGCCTAGGGCCGCAATCGCAAGACAAACATTATGATTCTTTTGCGGTACTTCTGGAGGCAGGACTCGAGCATAAAGTAATGCTATCCCATGATGCCGGCTGGTACCATGTTGGAGAACCGAACGGTGGAACGGTGCGGCCCTTCACTTTTCTCTTTGATGACTTTATACCGTTTATGAGAAAGAAAGGCGTGGCTGAGAATACTATAGAGCTCATGACTCGGAAAAACCCGTCAATTGCATTTGGAGTCGGATAGGAAAATTGCTCTACACCGAATAGGATGCTTTGCTCTTTCTGATTCGCTTCCTCGATGCCCTGATTTCATCGCTGTAATCGTCAACCACACCCTCGAGAAGACGGTACAGAGTTTGGAATCCAAACAAACGCCTACCAATATCGAAATTGGTGTCAGTCATGGTCTTTCTCGCCTTCGAGTCAGTAAGAATTGCGTGTGCCTGATGTACCACGTGGTCTGAGATGATGAGATTTCCGCGATCATCGTATGAGTCAAGGATCTCGAGGTTTTGAAAACCCATGATTTTTAGATCGGTTTTATATACAAGATACGTGCTGATCGCTACGGGGGCCCGGGCGGCCACCGCTTCAAGATATGCGTTGCCAAAGCCTTCCCAAAGGGGAAGATACGTGACCAAATCGGCGTTGGCCAATACGTCGCGGTTTGTGAAAAGCATTCTGCCCTCAGCATCAACTCCCCGCCGGGCCGACACTCGATCCGATATCAGATGGAGGGCAATGCCCAGTTTTCGAGACAGATCAAGAATTTCCTCCAGGTAGTTCTCATCCGGTTCATCGCCCTGATAGAGGGAGATTATCACGTGAATCTTCTTCCCCAACTCAGGGTACGCCTTTATAAGCTCCTCTACCAGGTGAAGAGCGTCCTCAATGCGCTTTCTGCGGACGATGCGGGTCGGCTGCACAATAAGTAGATCGTCGTTGCTAAAACCAAACTCAGAACGAAAGGTTCTATTGTAGTCGTCCAGCGCAACCGCATGAGTAAAATCCTCACAGTTAGGAATTACCCACGGCTGAACACGCTTTATCGACCGTAGAATATGAGCAGCGTACGAAGAAAGGACCACGTGCTCCAAGCCTGGATCCGACGGAGGCATGATTCGTGAAAGCAGGGACTCTATATGATTGTTGCTAAACCTACTCCGTTCCCACCAAAAATCATGGTGGTGAAAAATCGTCGCGATTCTCCGCTCGGTAGCGAGTTTGTAAACGCCGATCCCTCCCAACAATGTCATAGGCATGGCATTGGTATTCTGCGCAATGATTGCATCTATATCATACCCTTGGACAATTTCCAGGAGGGTGTTAGATACCTCATTCCCCTCGATTTCGAGCTGGTCGGTTATCTCTTTCCTGCGATCTTCACTTATGTGGGGAGACCGCCGATAAAGATGGGGGAACACGAGCTTTTCATAATATATTTGTTCCGGGCTGCCAAACTGAATTTCCTCGCACGGTATCTGGTTTTCCGACGGTACGTTCTTTAACTCGCTGGCATATCTCCCCGCGATGGTAAATATCTCATGGCCCTGCTTTATGAGCACATCTATCCATTTTGCGGTTTCCAACGAAACGCCGTCTACGTCTCCCAACTTGCCACTGACTATCCCAAAACGAAAGCCGTTCTTTTCCATTGACCAAGTAGTATGTCGATAACCATTGGGAAAGTCTATAACCCCAATTCCGGACGTTTTGTGTACACTACACAATGTATATAATCAACCTTTGAATTGAAGCAATCAAGTTCGCGTATTTGCGCAAGGCAAAATTCTTCATGCTTCACTAAGAACTGCATAAAGGTAATCGGCAGCAAGTCTATTGATTTCGTAAG
>NZCE01000003.1 GCA_002688185.1 Spirochaetales bacterium | reverse complement strand
TCAAAAGTATTCAGCGGAATCCAGATCAAATCAAAGGCTATCTATATCCTTTTTTATAATCCTTATTTCCTTTTAATTATGCGCGGTTATATAGATAAGATTAGAAAAAGGTATGCCGATTTTTCGGTGGAATTCACTAAAGGGACCCACGCACTCCGGGCATTTGAGGATCGGTATATTCAGGCCTTGCGCCGGCGGATGGATATGGCTACGTTCCTCCACGTTGAAATGACGGTCGTTGAGGATCTGATCAAGACGGAAAAAGAAAAACTCATTAAGGCCGCGAATCGGGAAATCAAAACTAAGGAGAAACAAGAGGAAAAGAAAGATTTTGCCGATAGAGTCATTGAAGAGAATCGCCGGCGGATAGCAAAATATCCTCCTATTCATATCCATAAACATGCCTCAGAGGACGTCGAACGGCTCTACGGAACCCTTAGCGCCATTTCATCACAGTTTTGGGCCGATATCGAAAGCTTCATCAGAAAATCCTATCCTTCCGCCATCAATAATCCCCGGCGCAGACTCGAGGAGCGGATTTTGGCCCTATGTGACACCATGCATGGTGGACTGCCCACCCGTGTGTCCCGATATAAATCCCTCTTTGATTGGAAGGCGCCCGATAGCCCTGAGATTGTCAAAGAAGAACGAAAGGTACTTTTGGACGCCGCTTTTTTTCTCTACGATCTCACGGATGTTTTTGCCGAAATGCTTAATTCGCCCAATCTGGAACCGTGGGAGCACGAAAGTGTGGAAAAAATGAGAAGATATGTGCATACTGTAATCGAGGATTTTCGTATGCGGGAGTTCCGATCATTGCGACAATAAGGAGTACTTTATGAGTGAAGAAATCACTGTAACCAACGACAATTTTGAAGAAGAAGTGCTTAAATCCGATGTGCCCGTGCTGACCGATTTTTGGGCCGATTGGTGTGTGCCCTGCAAAATGATAGCACCGGTTCTCGAGGAGATAAGCGAGGAATACAAAGGAAAGCTTAAAATTGGTAAGGTCAACGTTGATGATGAAGGCGATCTTGCGATGAAGTTCAGCGTAGTGAGTATACCTACGCTCCTACTCTTCAAAGGCGGAGAGGTAGTAAACAAGCAAGTCGGCGCCGGATCAAAGGTTATGATAGAAGGGATGCTTAAAAATCACGTTCAGTAGAGAAACTCAGCCGGTACAACAGTACACCCGCTCCCGGTCTGCCATGGAATAGGCGGCAAAGTAGCGGGTTTTTTTTTCCGTTGCCGACTATTCGTGCACCTCGTTGTTGTTTCCGGATCCAAATGTCGAGCCTCGTGTGGGAACAGTATGCCAGTCCCAACGCGAGTCAGTGTCATCAGAATTACTTGACCGGCAAATCGATCTGGTTGCCGTAGAATCGTCCGGGTTGATCGCATCTTCCGGCGTCACCAATTCACCGGCTGCCTTCCAGCCGCCGTCGGAGAAGAGTCGATCGGCATTTTGCATGGTGGCTTTTGTGCCGAACCCCCGATATTTATCATCCGATGCGGAAGTTCGATTGCTGTAGAGCACGCCGTCTATGAGATTGCCATTTGGACTTGTGTACAGGCTGATTACTCCGTTATTGCCTGAAAGCCCATTGCCCGCCGGAACCCAAAAATCCCAAGCACCAGGATGGGCGTCTGTGCCCCCGGATGTCTCTCTTTTGTGGGTCTCGTCAAGCTCATCTTCCTCCCCCGCCGGTTTGAAATGCACCAGAATGTAGTCGCCGCGCTTCACCTCGACAGACGGAAAGATGAACCGATCCGTAAAACGCTCGGGCGTACCCTCGAATAGGCACAGACCCGCAAGATTGCCATCAGAAAGGACAAACAGCTCAACAAGGTCAGGATGCGATTTAGATCCTTGGGTGATAAACTCATTAATGACCAGGTCGGGAGCCCGCCCGTTGTAGCCGTAAAACACGGTGATAAATTTCATCTGATTGTGTTTCGAGTCTTTTACAATCGACTCGAGGAGATAACGAGCCCCGGGCATTAGATCAGTGGCAAAATCGTACCGTATAACGGTCTCTGTACATAGCACGGAAGAAACCGGTATAGTTGGCGCCAGAAGTGTGCTCTTTTCTATGAGGACAATGGGCTCATCAAAGATTAATTCAACAGATCGTGGACCTACAGCCTCGGTAACGAGAAGTATTGGAGGTTCGATGTCTCCGGCCGCTATCGCCCGCACGTCGGGAAACGGGCCGCATCCTGAGCTCGCGATCCCAGCGGCAAGAACGAGTGTTTTTACCTGAAGGTTAGTCATACTGTGCTCCAAAAATTCAGTCATAAGACTTGCTGTTGAGGATGTGCTCCGATGGTAGGAACGAGCACTTTTGTCTGTGAATACGCCTGAAAGTGGCAAATTGATTCAATTAATCATGGAGAAACGGTATGTCCGATGCAAATCCATTATTCGATAAGTTTGGGATGGTAGTCGATTCCGGCAAGATTATCTTTGAGGAAAACCAGGTCGGTGACCGGATGTACATCATTCAAGAAGGCAGTGTGAGGATCAGCAAGATGATTGACGGCAAGTCTCACATCTTTGCAGTGCTGGGGAAGGGTGAGTTCTTTGGCGAAATGGCAATTGTCAACCAGGTAAAGCGAACCGCAACGGCCACGGCGGCGGGTACCATTCGATTGCTATCATTTGATCGGACAGGGTTTGTGAGCATGGTATCAAATAATGCTCGGATCGCCCTTAGCATCATCGATAAGCTCTGCAGACGCCTGCAGGCCGCCAACGCCCAGATACAGCACTTGGTGAGGAGAAATGAAAAGGGATTGGTTGTGCTGAATCTCTACTATGCCTTTGCGGAGCATGGAATGGAACAAGCCCATTTGGAGATACATAAAACATCACGGGAAATATCCCTAAGCCTCGAGTTGCCGCAAGAAAAGGTGATAGAGTATATACATGAGCTGCAAGAGGCCGGCGTCATAGAATATCGTGAAGGGATACTAGAACTGGCAAACGGTGCAACCCTCATCGCGATGGCAGAAAGTGCGGGAGCAACCGGCGAGCGCGGCTAAAAACTTTTGGAGCTGATAAATGTGTGGAATTGTGGGCTACTGTGGTATGAGGATGGCAAAGGATATTCTCCTCGAGGGGCTTAAGCGGCTTGAATATCGCGGCTATGACAGTGCCGGGATATGTGTTGCCCATGGCAACTCAATGCAGCTTATCAAAAAAAAAGGCAAGATAAAGAACCTTAAAGAATCCGTTCCCTACGATCTACCCGGCAGCTACGGCATTGGGCACACAAGATGGGCTACCCACGGAGAAGTCAACGATCTCAACGCGCATCCCCATACCGACTGTGAGGGGAAGCTTTCAATCGTGCATAACGGAATTATAGAAAATCACGTGGCTCTCAAAGCAAAGCTCGAGACTGAAGGACATGAGTTCCTCAGCAGCACGGATTCGGAAGTAATCGCGCATTTGATATCGTCATTCTATGAGGATGATTTGGAAAAGGCCGTTAAGCAGGCCGCGCCGCTCCTCAAGGGCACCTACGGTATCGTCTGTATGCATGTAGATGAGCCAAATCGGATTGTGGGCGCCCGTAACGGGTCTCCCCTTGTCCTTGGCATTGGCAACGACGAAATGTTTCTCGCATCGGACGTGACGGCCATGATGGCGTATACGCGTCAGGTGGTGTATCTGGAGGACGGTGAAATCGCGACTATAGATCCCGACGGCTATCTCATGTCCGATGTCGCCGACAGGACCATTGAAAAGACCATAGAGAATATCGATTGGGAGCTCCAGGAGATCGAAAAGGGCGGGTTCGCCAATTTTATGGAAAAAGAGATTTTTGAGCAGCCCCAATCCACAGAACGAGCAATTCAAGGTAGGTTGGACAGGGAGCTCGCGACCGGCCATTTGGGAGGGCTAAACCTCTCGAGCAAAGAGCTATTGAATATAGAACGAATAAAGATTGTAGCGACAGGCACGTCGTATCATGCCGCTATAGTTGGAAGCTACCTTCTGGAAAGCATAGCCAGAATCCCCTGTGTGCCCGAGTTGTCTTCAGAGGTGCGGTACAAGAATCCCATCGTGGAGAGAAATGCCCTCCATTTTGTGATTTCTCAATCCGGTGAAACAGCGGACACCCTCTATGCTATGCGAGAGCTCCAGAGGAAAGGCGCAACGGTGCTCGGGATCTGCAATGTTGTTGGCTCCACAATTCCCCGAGAATCCGACGGAGGAGTTTACATTCATTCAGGGCCTGAGATTGCGGTGGCCTCGACGAAAGCGTTTACCTCACAACTGGCGGTTTTGTATCTCTTTACTTTGCTCATGGCACGGATGCGGCATCTGTCATTTGAGGCAGGCATGAACCTCTTGGAGAACTTGGAGGCTTTGCCGGGTTTGGTATCTCAAGCCTTATCAACGGCTGATTCCATACAGGCAATCGCTCGGAAATACTGCGAGGTAAGTAGCTGCCTTTTCCTTGGCAGGGGGATCAACTACCCCGTCGCGATGGAAGGCGCCCTCAAACTGAAGGAAATCTCGTATATCCACGCGGAAGGATACAGCGCGGCTGAGATAAAGCACGGTCCCATCGCCCTCATAAATGCAGAAACACCAAGTGTTTTTCTCGTGCCCGATGATAGACTCCGAGCCAAAGTCATATCGAACATGAAGGAGGTCAAGGCTCGGGGCGGCCCGGTGATCTCACTCGCGGTTATCGGCGATGAGGAAGTGGCGGATATTAGCGATGATGTGATTTTTGTACCTCGGACCCACGAGCTGATGTACCCGTTCCTGATGGCCGTTCCGCTTCAGTTGTTTGCTTACTTTTGCGCCAGGGAGCTTGGCCGAAACGTCGATCAACCGAGAAATCTCGCCAAGAGTGTGACGGTTGAGTGACAAAGTTTGCGTGGGCGCTCATGCTCGTGCTTTTTGTGGAGCCGGCTTGCGCCTCCGGGCAGCGCGAAACCGACACTACCGGTTCCGACCAAACAGAATCTACCACGCAGGAAAATGACTCGTCTGTGGCATCAGGACCCGAAGGGGTCGCGGTACTGGAGCGGGGCCCCGATCACGAAACGGGTCTCCGATTTCTGCCGCCAAATGCCATCCCGTTTTTTCGGGGTGAATATGTAGACCAGTTTTGGACAATCGAGGTTTCCTACATTGAGACCGAGATATTCCTTTCAGACCGCTGGATTCCTGGCCGATGCGGATCTGCCAAAGTGCTCCTCATTAAGGAAGGCGAGTTGGTGAGATATTTCTACGACTCGGATCAAGATTGGTCGGTTTTTTTTAGCTTTTCTGCTCAATACGATAAAGGGTGTGCGTTTATAGCGAGGTTTCTCCAACGGCTCCGGTTCTTTCAAAGTGCCGCCGGCGAGCCCGGTATCGTGCCGTTGCCCGCTGTGGTGGAGATCGCATCGTAGAATCGAAAGAAAAGTGAGTCATAATATCACCGGCGGTCGTGCCGCACAAATCATCTTTTATCCATATCCGAGAGTTTCTTTACGCGCCGCAAGTGCCGGCCTTCTAAGAATTCGGTCTCAACAAACCTATCGAGCATATCGGTGATGGATACCGAGTATTTCACCCTGCCTCCAAAAGCCAAAATGTTGGCATTATTATGGGCTTTTGCCATTTCCGCGGTATAGAGGTCATGGATAAGGGCACAGCGTATTCCCGGCACCTTGTTGGCGGCAATAGACGCTCCAATGCCGGTTCCGCATACCACAACGCCGAACGTGTATTGTCCACCCAGATACTCCCGGCAGACGGACTTGGTGGTGTCAGGATAGTCTACAGAATCTTCTGAGAACACACCACAATCATGGATCGCATACCCGTTTGTTTTGAAGTATGTCTTGATGTCTTCTTTGGTTTTTGTGCCCCCATGATCGGAGCCAACTACCACGGTCCTGTCCTGCTCGTGCATGCAGCAAAACATATCGCAAAAGCTCCATTCGGCCAATAGGGTCCGACAGCATGGATACAATACAATAGCTGCGGATTTAGCAACGTGGCGCTTAACCGCAGTGTTTATGATTCCGATTATGAAGATATGAGAAAGTTATTCCTTTTCTTCACCTTTATCGTCATATGCGCTTCGATTCAAGCTCAGATCTTGAATGTGGGAGCCGACGACCTCATCATCGAGCAGGGGGCCGACGGCGGCTATCATCTGTGGATTCGGTGGAACACTGACATTTCGAGTGTCCTCCTGACCGAATCAACGGCGGATCCAGAAAAGCAAGCCGCAGTGTATGCGTTGCGAAATCCGGCCTACCACCAAATCAATGGTGATGAGAAACGAATGCTCAATGGCGAGGTCCTTGATAATTCTACAGGATTGTATTCGCTTATCGATTCTACCACTGAAGACCACGAAACGTTTGGTAAGGCCTTCCATATCTATATTCCATACATTGTGGTATTTGGCTATTCGTGGGGCAGATCCGGTGAGATCCAGGTACTGGACGGAACATATCTAAACATTCGCACGTTTGTAATGCCGTTTGGTGACTACGCTGGAGGATTTCAAGACAATCCGTTTGTGTTGCGCGTAGTGCAACGACCTCTTGAGGGGCCGCCGGAAGAGAATTATATGGCGGAAACTTTGGAGGAGTATCGGGCCATAGCCGAGGAAGGTGGCGGAGAGGCCATTTTGTCGAGCGGGGAGGACGATATTCTCGTAAAAATTGAGCGAATCATCGACGAATCCGAGGGTGAAAGCCTCGATTTAGTGCTCGCCCTAGATACCACCGAGAGTATGAAGAATGATATGCCGCATCTCAGGGGATCTTTAGTACCATATCTGACACAGCTGGCGGAAGGATATGAGAACCTGAGATTTGGAATCGTTTTTTATAAGGACTATATGGAGCAGTATGTTACAAGAATCATGCCTTTTGAACCGGATCTATCAAAAGCCCAGACCGTTCTCGATAGCATCCGTGTATTTGGCGGCAGGGATATCCCGGAAGCTGTGTACGAGGCGCTCTACGCAGGGATTCACGGCTATCCATGGGGGGCGGCGGTGAAAATGATTATTCTGGTGGGGGACGCGCCTCCGCATCCAAAGCCACGGGGAAGAATTACAAAAGATATGGTTTATGACGACGCAAAGGAGCTCGGCGTGGAGCTCCACACGATTATTCTTCCTCAGTAGTGATTTTGGTGAGGATTTTGTCCGCGAGCGTGCGAGGCCATTGAGGCAGCACCTCGGCCCCCGGGCTTTCATACTTTTCCAACAGGTTCTCAAGCAGTTGCTGGGATCTCTCTATATCATTGAGTTTGTAGTAAATGAAGGCAATCTCATATTCGGCTTCAACCGAGCGCTGCACATCATCCGGGTATCTCTCTAGGAATTTCTCGTAATAAAACAACGCCGTTTTATGATCAGATCTCTCGACTACCGCTTCTTGGGCAAGCTGGAAAAATTCACGCGGAGCCAAATCGTCAGGAATGGTTTCCGGTGTCGATTGGCACCCCAGCAGGGCACCCGCTAGGGTGCCGACCATGATAGCGACCAGGGGAAGCGCGGAAAATGTCTTTGGTATCATCGATTTTAAATCTCGCTCTAGCAGACTAGGTGTATAATTCGTCTCGTATAGGAAGGCTTTTTTTCAGCTCCCGCATAAACTCTCTTGGTTCTCCCATAGGCTCATAGGATTCACAAGAGTCGATACTGCGGCGGGCAACGGTAAAATACTTGTAGATTTTCTCTTCTCCCAACTTCTTTTTCCATTTGCCTGCCGAGCAACGTACCCGCAGGTAATACTGATTTCCACTTCCATTAGACGTCCGTACCAGCTTACAGTTGATGCAATTCGCGCAGTAAATCTTTTCAGTCTGTGCGATAGATGTTCTTGTTAGGGCGCCTTGGCTGTCAGCCATAGGGTCCTCCTTGTACGACGGGGTTCATACTAACATAATCGACTTTTTTCGGTCAATCATTAAGGTGCATCGCAAAACAGTGCGTTCAAAGGAAATGCGACGGCGGCGAGGGACAGCACTCACTATAGGCCCAAAATTTCGATTTGTCCACTTTGCAGGCGTGGCTCAAGAGTCGGGGCTTTTATCGATATCGGCTGCTTAACACCAGTCTTTCAGGCGAGTATAATCGGCACTTCCATGATTGCTACATTTATCAACTGTGCCACGGTGCTCATCGGGTCAATTATCGGCCTATTATTCAACAGAAGAGTCACCGATCGGTTCAGAGACGTTATTTATACCGGAATCGGCATGTTCACCATGGTTATTGGAATCATGATGGCCCTAGAAACAACGAGAATCCTCTTTGTCGCATTGAGTGTCGTAATTGGCGGGCTACTCGGAACGTGGTGGAGTATCGAAAGACGCATCCTCGGCCTTGGGCACCTTCTCGAGCGGAAGTTTGGTGGTAGCCAAAAGGGCGAGTCCGGGTCTTTTGCATTTGGATATTTGAGTGCTTCGATCCTTTTCTGCGTAGGCGCAATGACCATCGTGGGATCTTTTAAGGCGGGAGCGGAGGGTAGCTACGATATTATCTATACAAAATCAGTGATGGACGGCTTTATGGCGATTCTCCTGACCGCGGCCATGGGAATCGGCGTGGCTTTTTCGATTATCACGATACTGATATATCAGGGAGGATTGACCCTCCTTGCAGGGTTACTTTCGCCCTACATCAGCCCTCTTGTTCTATCCGAGCTTTCTGGGACCGGAGGAATCTTGCTCATGATGATCGGTCTCAACCTGCTCAAGCTCAAAGAGCTTAAAACAGGAGATTTTTTGCCTGCCCTGGCTATTATAATCGTGTTCGCCATGTTAGAACCGAAGATCCTGAGTTGGATTTCAGGCTGAGCTACAATTTCTCTTCATGCTCATCTATGATGTTGATACACACGCTCGGCTGAAGACATACATCGAGCCGGTCGATTTCACTCAGCGCTTTTCTTACATTCCCCTCGTTTGCCGAATGGGTAGTTATGACCACCGGGACGGCGGCCGATTGGGCGTCTTCTGGTGGTTCCTTCTGGAGGACCGATGACAGGCTGATACGGTGATCGCCTAAAATTGCGGCGAGCCGGGCAAACACCCCGGGACGATCGATTACATTCACCCGCAGATAGTGCCTGCTGGTGAGCTGATCTATTGGAAGTTGCACCGCATCAACGTCGCCGTCTTGCCAAGTGTTGAGCTGGTTGAATTGATGCCTATATGAGCCTATTGCTATCGAAATTACATCGGCCACCACTGCCGATGATGTGGGGGATCCGCCGGCACCGCGGCCGTAATACATGGTATGTCCCACACAATGTCCATATACACTCACGGCATTGAACGGACCCGATATCCAGGCCAAGGGATGGTCGGAGCTGATAAAGGATGGACGAACTCTGAGAAATAGGCCCTCTTTCGTTCTCTGGGCAATGGCCAACAACTTCATGACATATCCAAGCTCCTGGCCAAACGCCACATCGATGGATTTCAATGTGTCTATTCCTTCGACCGGAATATCATCAAAGGAAATTCGTCTTCCGAAAGCCATGGCGGCCATAATCGCAAGCTTATGCGCCGAATCGCCACCCGAGACATCCAGTGTTGGATCCGCCTCAGCGAGTCCTTTCTCCTGGGCGCTCCGCAAGGCGTTTGCGTACGTGCTGCCTGTTTTTATCATCGAGGTAAGAATATAGTTACAGGTGCCGTTCACGATGCCGTACAGCGCATCGATCTGATTGGAGATAAGCCCGTCATACAGCGCCCGGATAATGGGGATTCCACCGCCGCAACTCGCCTCAAATGCTATAGACACCGATGACTTTCTGGCCATCGACATAAGCTCCGCTCCATGGTGCGCCAGAAGTGCCTTGTTTGCCGTGACGATATGTTTCCCGGCTCGTATGCATTGCTCCATGATGTTCCTGGCTATGGTAGTGCCGCCGATGAGCTCGATAACGATCTCAACCTCACTATCTTGAAGCACGACCCCCAAGTCAGTCTGAAAAAGGCTTTTGTCGAGTTTGAGTGATTCAGCGCGGGCAAAGTCAACGTCAACGATATATTTGACGCGAATGTTGATACCACTCCGCGACGCCAGAAGCTCGCCGTCTTGGAGGAGGAGCCGTGCGGTTGCCCCTCCCACGGTACCACATCCAACGATGGCGACGGAAACTTGTTTATCGGTTTTCACCGGGGACCTCCAAACGTCTGTATCCTAAGGAACCCGATATCTGTTGTCAACAACAGTAAAATCCTCTCTACTATCTTTAGTGCGTGGAAGCCTGCGCTCCCCGTATGAACTCCTCGACCATTGAATTATCCATATTGGGAATTTCAATCACCTCGGCGCGACCCGCTGTCTTTTTCCACGTGTGGAGCCTCTTTTTTTTCACGGTGGTATTTATGAGATCCGCATGCGTTTCTCGAGTTTGCGGTGACGATTTAACCAGATTGGAAAACCGTGCTATGCGGAAAGCGGTGATGAGCTGACTGGTAGTTAGAGAGCCGGTCCATGGATATGCAGATGAACCGCAACACAGCCGTGGAGAAGAGTTGGAAAATAGTGACGGATCGGCATATCCGGCGATGCCCGGCACGGCATAAAAGAGAGAAATGCCGATTTTTGTAGGGAGCTCGTGTAAGAAGAGCAGATTTTGCACCGTCGATTTATCCGAATCATAGTCAAGACCGCAGATAAAATAAGTAGTAGTCTCAATTCCAATCACGTGCGCTTTGCGGCAAATATCGGCAATAGAGCTTGAAAGGTGCTTTCTCTGAGTGGAGCTCAAGATTTTTTCATCGGTAGATACCAGCGAAAAATCGAGATGCTGAAATCCCAAATGCTTTAGCTCCGGCAACAGACCGGCATCAATCTGTGACACATCTATGCCGTTTTGGGCGGACAACGTCGTTTGGTTATATCGCTTGTTTATCCGTCTGCAGATTTCATAAAAATACCCGTATTCATGGAGCAGATTGTCATCTTCAAAATTGAGATGGATTGAAGGCGTATCCGGCAGCTCATCAATTCCCCTCAAGCACAGATCAAGGCTTACTCTGCGCATTGTTTTGCCGTGGCAAAGGTGACTCGAACAGAATCCGCAGCGTTTTGGACACCCCCGACTGAGTGATGTTGTGACCGACAAGCTTCCGGCGCTTGAGCGCCCGACGTGGTAAATCCACGAAAGGTCGTCTTCGGACGTGTATCTCGGGTTCCCCGTCCGGGCCACCGCGCCGTTGTCCCGCAGAAAAACATTCGGGGCCGTATGATAATCGGCGTCCCCCCTACAAAAACCTTCAAAAAAAGACAGGAGATTTGTCTCTGCTTCGCCGGCGACAACAATATCTATGGCCGGACTACGCATCATACCTTCGGGATGCACCGTAGCGCCTGCGCCACCGACTATGATCGGCACGCTTGGATCGGCGTTGCGGATCTCCTCCGCGAGGGCGATAGCGTCGAGGGAATAGGCGTAGGCAAAACAGGAAATGAGGACGGCGTCGGGCCTAGTGGCGAGCATCGTATTGGCGCAGGCGGCGGGGGTGCCTCCAAGCCTTTTATAGCCCGTAAAAAAGGACGTCGGCCCGGTCTCAGCCAGCAGAAAAGGTGACAGATAGAACAACTCATCAGGCAGTTGAACGGTTCTTGCCCTACCGGCGGACCCCGGAAAATCAAAATACGCGACTGTGTGGCCCGCGGCCTCAAGTAGGGATTTTACCGTGAGGGCCCCGAGACCGGACATGCGTCCGCGCGTAAAGTAGAAGTCGGTAATAGGCGGGTTGGCGAGAGCTATCCGCATAAGCTCATCATAGCAAAACCCGCAAGGCCGCAAAAGCATCGTTAATAAATGAGGGCTAAATTTCTCGGCGATCTCCGTGTGAGCTCTTTCCGCTTTTAAGCCTGAAAATTTTCTGCTACGGTGCCCGAATGGTTAAGCTTGCCGTCGATACGCTCATTCAGGCGCCGCGTACCTTTGACCTTTTTCAAGGCCCAGTGCCACCTGCAAAAACCTTGTACCTCGAGCTCTACCCGCCGCTGCCCGTGGCGGATGGCACTCCGGTCTGGGGATTTGGAATCATCGGCTGTGCGAAACTCCTGGGCATTGACGCGCTGAATTGCCAATCGGTCCAGGGAACCTCCGCGGAGCTGCTGGAAATCGCCATATTACTCGAGAATCGGACGGGGAAGTTTTCGATAGCTGAAAAGGTAGCCATTGCTAAATGCATAAAAAATTTGGATATCAAAGATGAAAATAACTTGCTCTCTCGGCAGATAACCGGAGGGACTGGATTTTTCCAGCAGATCCAACACTATTTTGATTTGCCTCCGTGGCTGCAGGCCATGGTTATCGACAAAAGGCTTGATGTGAAAAGTGCAAAAAAAATAATGGATTTGCCCAGGGAGGTGTGTGAATCAGCGGCCGCATATGGTGGATTCTCGTTTAGTCAACTCAGATTGTTTTTAGCCTATGTGCGTGAAGCCGGCACAAGAGACCGTCTCGACAAGCACCGGTTGGTTGAGCGGGTCAATGAATTGCTCGATGAAGATTCACCGATGATTGAGGCGCGGAAATGGCGGTACCCGCTTCTTTCGCAACTGGAGCTCGAGTTTGCCGACATTCGCCGTCAATATCTGGGGGATTCAGGTGTTAATCTCATGGCGCCCGAAAACTTTGAAGGGGATAAGTATTCAGTAGTATTTTCTTTCCATAGCAGAGGCGAGCTACATCGGAAAATCGGCTCTCTGCAAAAACTGGAGCAAGCCGGGGATGAGCTTGAAAAGCTTCTATAAGCGATTGATAAAACGGGCCTACGTACAGCGGTCTGTCGCGGGACTTCATCCTGTGACACGCGCGAGGGAGTTTTTGGATACTATCCCGTTTGTCGTCATCGACTCTCCGGCTGAGATACCATCCGAGCATCTGTGCGGAACTACGTTGTATCTCTGCAGCCACCCGGGGCAGCGGGTAGCTCTCTGCCCCGGATCGCGAGGACATCTGTGCTGCAACTACCATACTGTGGATCTCTACTCGGGCTGCACCATGGGCTGTACTTATTGTATTATGCAAAGTTATCTCAATTTTTCACCCGTTACCGTATATGTTGATGCCGGTACAACGATTGAAAAGATTGCACTGCTGGCTGCAGAGCGGCCGACGGAACCTTTGAGGATCGGAACCGGAGAGATCGGGGACTCCCTCCTTTTCGACCCGATTTTTGAGCTGTCCGCGCAATTTATCGGTGAGCTCGCCGGCCTCAGCAACGTCCATTTTGAGATGAAAACAAAAACAAGCTTTGTAAACCATGTACTGGATATACCGCAAAAGGGAAATGCCATAATCGGTTTCTCGTTGAATCCGGCCGAAATCGGGCGTCTCGAGGAGGGGATAACCAGCCCCGTCGCGGCGAGGATTCGGGCGGCCCAAAGGGCAGTTTCGGCCGGTTATCGCCTATCGTTCCATTTTGATCCTGTTTTCCGAGTTGCGGGATGGGAGGCGCTCTATAAGGAGCTCATCACCTCACTCGGACAGTTTCCCAAAGAACGAATTGCGTGGATCAGCTTTGGCACTATCCGATATACGTCCCATCTTAGAGAAAAAATCAGCTCGCGGCCGTACCTTTATGATGAGTTTGTCCAGTCCAAGGACGGAAAGTTCAGGTACCTGCAGAAGACGAGAGTCGAAATGTACCGGAAGTTGATCGGCTGGCTATGGGAAACTCTGGATGCGCCCACGTATCTCTGCATGGAGAGCGAGGCGGTTTGGAGGCGTGTTTTTGGCAGGCTACCGCACGAGATACCTGAATTGCACGGAATTTTTGCATAAAAAAAGCCGTCCACTAGTATGGACGGCTCTCTGCAATCACAGGTTTGGCGCTGTTATACTTCTACACCAACAAGCGCCTTTTCAGTCTCCATATCAAAGAAAAGAACTTTATTCAGGTCCGTCTCAAAATGCGCCTCATCTCCTACATGGAACTCAAATCTCGGCGCCACACGAGCGATAAGCGAATGCTTGCCGGTCTCGACGTACAGGTGGATTTCAGCGCCGAGGGGCTCGATAACATTTACTGACGTCTTTACAGTTTTGCCGCTCGAGGCTTTCTCTTGGTAGAGAAGGTCCTCGGGGCGAACTCCAAATATGATCTCTTTTCCAACGTAAGATTTGATGCGATCTACGTTATCACCGGTGATCTCAATCACGTTGTCACCCTCATCGGCCATCAACTTGCCGCCTTCTTCCTTGATTGTGACCGTCATAAAGTTCATTGGAGGAGAACCGATAAAGCCGGCGACAAACCTGTTTACGGGGTGGTTGTACAATTCCAGCGGAGAACCGATCTGCTGAATAACACCGCTTTTGAGCACCACGATTTTGTCCGCCATGGTCATAGCCTCTACCTGGTCATGGGTAACATAGATCATGGTTGCCTGGAGCCGGTTGTGCAGGTTTGAAATTTCAGCTCTCATCTGAACCCTGAGCTTTGCATCAAGGTTTGAAAGCGGCTCATCAAAGAGGAACACCTTTGGCTTGCGTACGATTGCCCGTCCTACCGCGACACGTTGTCGCTGCCCCCCGGAGAGAGCCTTTGGCTTTCTATCGAGCAGCTCCTCAATATCCAGAATCTGTGCCGCTTCCTTCACGCGGGCCTGAATCTCCTGTTTTGGATACTTTCTGATTTTCAGACCGAATGCCATGTTGTCATACACGGTCATGTGTGGATAGAGCGCGTAGTTCTGAAATACCATAGCGATGTCACGGTCTTTTGGCGGAACATCATTTACCAGCTTGCCGTCAATGTACAACTCGCCTTCCGTGATATCCTCAAGACCCGCGACCATGCGTAGTGTCGTGGTTTTTCCACAACCCGATGGGCCGACGAGAACGACGAATTCTCTGTCGTTAACAGTAATATTGGCATTATCTACTGCCCGCACGCCCCCGTCATACACCTTGCCAATGCCTTTCATCTCAACTGTGGCCATAAAAACCTCCACTGTATAGAATTTATCTTATGTTTGATCATGGTAATATGAAAGGCTCCGGTTGTCAATAAAGAAACTATGGTTTACCGGTACGAAAGTGCAAATCTCTTTTGAAGATCAACTTTTAGGTGGTTTTATCATCTCAAACCCTAGCGGTAAAGCTCGGGTTGCTGCAAGAGCCACTGTTTCATACGATCGCTGAGGGCTTCCGAAGGTTCTTTTGCCGAGACTTCCTCATACAACCACGGGAATAGTACCTCTGTTTTGATCTCATGCCAGCTTTCCGGGAGGGGTGAAGGGAAAACCAGGCTTTCCTCATTTGGTATGTGGCCTATAAGGAAGGGGAAATAGCGTGGGAGCACATTTGAGTTTACCGAAATGACCGACGAAAAACCTCCGGCGAAACCAAATGAACGCATCCGTTCAAATTGTGCCAACTCGAGGAGTTGATCTTGTGTCTTCGCGCTTAGCAACCAACTGATAAACTCAAATGATGTCTTTTTCTGGCGGGACTGCTTTGTCCGCCCTATGAATAACACTTCGTCACAAACCTGGATGATTTCACCGTTTGACAACCATCGGAAATCCAGATTCTCCCTCACCTCCGCGGGTACGGATAAAAACTCATGGATCTCCATATAGGTGAACAGAATCCGACCTGAGTCGAGCAATTTGTACAAAGGATCGTACATATATTTCGTCTTGAAAAACTCTTCAACCGCTACCCCGCCGTTGACTTCATCCACCCATGCTTTTGAAAACACTATCGCCTGAAGGAGATCCGCCTCGTCCCAGGCAGGCAGTCTCTGTGCAGCTTCGCGAAAATTAACCCCAAATAGGATAGCCAGCGCGTAGATGGATTCAGGTTGCCACCGTGGCGAAAAGCCAATACGGTCCGGTTTATTTCCCTCACCATTGTATTCCCGACTGAATTTTCTGAGCTCTATGGGATCGATGTCGTAACTATTTGAAATCATTGCCGAATACTCGCTTCTGAAAGCAAAAATCGGAAGGGAGAATGAAACGGGAAGCAACACCGGTTTATCTTCCACAAGCCCCCGCACATATAGTTTTCGGTAAAAAGAATCGGGAGAAATAAGGCCGGCTTTTGTTAGCTGATCCAGGGTTCCGAAATGCTCTATAGTCAAATCGCTATCCAGACGCGTTCCCACTACAAGATCCGGATGCTCGGATTCAATCTCCAGGGCGAGCCACGGTGTCTCTTTAAAGATTACTTCAACACGCATATCCGCGTTTTCCGCATTAAAGAGCTCCGCGTATGCGGCGAGCTCCGGCCGGTCAGTCCAGAGAACGGCAGTTGTATTATTGGAAAGTAGCCCGCATCCTGTCATAATCAGGAGCAAGAGCACAGCCGCCGCCGGTTCCAGTAATAGCGACGGCATGCCGATTTGCCGAAAGCGTTTCAGATAGTGTATTTGGAGACAACGGCCGCAGAACATTTTAGCCATAGTGTCCGAATGCATAGTTCTGTGCAATAGAGATTTTACGGTGCAAAACCAAGAAACTAGCAGTACGCCGCCGCTTTTTCGCAGTTACAGCTCTTATCTCAGGGGAAAATATGGTGAGACAACGTACAGAATTGGCGTGGATGCCGGATTTTCCTGCCCCCATCGGTCTACCGACGGTTTAGAGGGAGGGTGCTTTTTTTGTGATGAGTATGGGTCTCGGTCCGCTTATCAACGCGGAGGGATGCCAATACACAGGGCCTCGACTATGCCCCAACGGCTTGCGTCGGTCAGGGAGCAGATAGAGCACGGCGCGGCGTTTCTCCAAAAGCGCTATGGAGCGGACTCCTTTATTCTCTATTACCAGGCGTTTTCAAGCACTTTTGGAGCGATTCACGATCTCCGCAGGCTCTATGACCACGGTTTGGCGGCTCTTCCGTTTCGGGAGCTGGTAGTCTCGACGAGGCCGGATTGTCTTGATGGAGACATTGTCGCTCTTTTAAAGTCCTATAGAAGTGAAACCTTTGATGTGTGGATAGAATTGGGGCTGCAAACTGCCTCCGATGGGACATTGGTGAGAATAAACCGTGGCCACACAGTGAGTCAGTTTGAAAGCGCGTATAATTTGATCCGGAGTGCTCGGCTAAAAGCCGCAGTCCATCTGGTTTTTGGCCTGCCCGGTGAGGGTATGCGGGAGATAATGAATACCGTCTCATTCATTTCACAGTTGCACCCGCACGGCCTCAAGATACACGATCTTCATGTGCCAAAGAACTCTGTTCTGTTCTCGGAGCTTTGCGGTGGAGAGCTATCCCTGGCAACCCGAGATCGGCATATAGAGTACGTCATATCAGCTCTCGAGCGGTTGCCCAGCGATATCATCATGATGAGATTTACGTGTGATACTCCAGACAGAACCCGAGGGTTCCCACGCCGCGTTTCATCTAAAGCCAAGATCTATGACGAGCTGCAATCTCGAATGAGGCGCAGAGAAACATGGCAGGGACGCTTGGTGAATCCCTACTAAATATTTAAGGCGGCAGCCTTGAATATTTGCTCGTATAGGTCTGGGAGACTCGACAAATCTACCGATGAGTACGCAACTCGCAGATAATCGCCTTGTATTGAAATGGTGCCGATTCCTCGCCCGTGAAGAAGGGATGTCCTGAGCTGCTCAGCCTTTCCCGGATTGGCAAAGCTCATGAAATAGCCTGAATTAAACGGAAGCGCACGTATTCCGGCCTGGGAGGGGATGTTCCGGACCAGGCCTTTCACCGTTTGATACCGTTCAAAGAGCTGCCGGCGGAGGACCCGTTTCTGGTCCTCATATCCGGGAGTGAGAAAAGTCCGGATCAGCAGGCTTTGGGCGGGCCGCGACGAGCTTGAAATTGATGATCGAACCGCCCCCAGCAGCTTGTTCTCAAGGGCGTCATACGCTTGGGCGGAAAGCCCTTTGCCGCCAAAAGTCACAAAGCCGATCCGGAATCCCCACGCAAAATCCTCTTTTGTAGGACCGTCTACCTTCATCGCGAGAATATTCTCATGGTTATGGGCAAATAGGCCAAAGAGGGATTGGTCGTATACGTTATCCTCATAGTAGAGTCCGAAATACGCGTCATCCAGCACAACGAGAAGATGCATACCACTGTCGGCGGCTCCGACAACTATCCGTTCTATCTCTCGGACCTCGTCATGGGTGGGGGAGTAGCCGGTGGGATTGTTGGGGAAATTCAACAGGACTGCAGCTTTGCCCTTGTTTTTGTGCAAATCCAATTGCTCTTCGAGCCCGTCAATATTAAAATGCGTTCCGTCGAATATAGGGAACGTCGAGAGGGATGCCTGCTTTTTTTCATCAAAGATAAGGCGGTAATTGCCCCAGAAAAGATCGGGCAGTATGACAACATCATCGGGATCGATAAAGAGGTCAGCAATCTGACTGATTCCGTTTGTAATGCCCGCTACCACCGTTGGATTTGAGATCTCCGCCCCAGCCAAGTTTGGATTTTTTTTGACAAGCATCTCTTTCCACAATGTACGAAGCCGGCGATCGCCGGCGTTTGGCGCGTATTCCACGAGGTCCGAGGCGTTGAGCTTTGGTGCCAAACTGTGGAGAGCAGGGATTATCATGGGTGATTTGTCGCTTACGGCCATTCCCACGGATGCATTTTGAACTTTGGCAAACCGGCCCGCCTCCGCGGCTTGCGCGGCAATACCTTTTGGAAAATACATTCGCCGGCCGGTCTCAGAAAGCAGATGCCCCGCAACGCAACTATCGAGTATATTATTCAGCTGTACAGCCAAGTCGTGCATAATCTATCGTGAGTCACACTACCACCATTCGGGCGTACAGGCGATACCGATGGTTCTGATTTCTTGAGGCTGTGCCGGTTAAATGTGCATTAGAGTTTTTGGTTGACTACTTGCCTGCCTTGAGCTACGTTCCTGGTATGTCGGGCCAGATCGTGAGAATCGTCCTTCTCGTCGCGCTTGCGGTGGGGATTCTCGTGTTGTCATTGCTCCCGGAGTCCATAATACCGGTTAAGGCGTTTATGGGATTGGACAAAGCCCAGCATTGGTTGGCTTATTGCGGTCTGGGTATACTCGTTATGCTCACCATACAGTCTGCTCGACGTACTCTTGTACTCTACTTTGCGCTCAGTGTCTTCTCCTGCACCATATACGGCGGCATAATTGAGGTGCTTCAAGGGTTTACCGGGAGGACCCCGGACATAATTGATTTTTCAGTCAACTTTGCCGGGGCGGCGTGCGGTGCAATCATTGCCGTCGGCGCAATAGAAATTTCACGTAATAAACAGCGGCAACTTACCGATGAGATAAGAGATACTTAAAAAGCCTTTTGATTGACATCGAAGGGTATTTTGACCTACCATAAAAACGCACATGGCGCCGAGGGACAAAAGCAAAACAAAGCAACTCGATACCGCAAATGCCGCAGATGCTTCAAAGGACGGCTCGGGTTTCCTCTGGAAGGTTTTTTCGATATTTTCGGGTTCCGGAGACACGGATCGGGAAAAAAAAAGACTCCTCAGAGAAATCGCCAAGCAGCTAAAAAAGCAGCGTAATAAATTCTATAAAACCAAGACATCTGAGGCGCTTCCCGCGCTTGCCCGCTTTTTTTATGAAATTTATAAAGCCGTTGCCCCGGCACATATTCTCATCGAGCATGCTGAGAGTTCTAATGTCCTGAAGACCATTGTAATTGAGAGCTTTTTGGGAGAAAAGCAGAGAGAAATCCTCGGAAAATTCAACGAGGATGTGGTGCGGAAAAGAGCGGACACGGTCCCGCCAAAGCAGTTGGCTGCGGAGTACAAGGAATACATCATTGCATTTTTCTCCGCGTTTGATAACGACACCGTAAGAAATATCAACGCCACCTATAATCTGGCAGCAGTGTTTCTCCAGATTATACATTTCGATTATTATTTTCTCATAAAGAAGTTTGATTCCCGTTTTGCGGAGGCGGATTTCAAATATAGACCTCGGTATGAGTCAATTAATGGCGAATATATAACCGATGATTTAAAAGATTTTTTGGAAATCATGCATTTGATAGACGATCGGGAGAACTGGCCGGAGCTCTTTGAAATACTAAAATTATACAAGGGCACATCGGTGATGGCGGCGCAGACGTGGAGAACTGTGCTACGATCTATTGTCGAGGTACGCAAAAGTGGCATATTTGAGCTTATTGTGCGTTTTATTGACGAGGATCCCTATTTTAAGCCCAAAGTGTATCCCCTTAATCACAAGATCGTAGAAGAATATCTGTCAAAAATGAAAACTCAGACTGAGATGATGATGCAGAAAATCTTGAACGAGAGGCGGAAAAATAAAATCGATCAGCTTGCCGAGAGTGTGTTTGGGACTACCGCGATTTCTCGAATGAGAAATTATTCGGAAAAGGCTAATCTTGCGTTTACTAAAAAAATGCTCGGAGGATTTGTCTACGTGGCACCGATGAATTTTCTCAAGGCGTTTTTACTTGACTATCTCAAGGGGGATATGAAGACTTTTGTCGATCTTCTCCTCATTAGAGGTCAATGGGCCGCCACCATCCTGTCACAACAACTTTCTGAGGCGTTTCATCAGCTTATAGCAATTACCGATGATTTGCTCCAGTTTGACGGTGCGCTGGCGGAGGATGGCGAGAAGGGAAGCTCAATTAAAACCGCGTTGTACAAGGCTGAACGAGATAAAGGCATGATGAAGGTGCTAAAACAGCATCTTAGCGATGTAAACGGCGAGGCGCTGAGGATCATCAAGGAGTCGGTGAGAAATCTTATCTCTCTTGCCAAATATCTGAAATCGGTTTTGGAAGACCACAAAAGCAGACCGCCGGAGATGATCCTCAACTGGCGAGAGCTAGAAACAGCGTCTGATCGAAACATCGACAGATCCGCAACAACGATCTACAAAAAGATCTATTATTTCACCCAACTACTTCAATACTACATAAAAGACCAACAATAGGCCTGTTTTACAGGGTGTCACGTCCAATAAGGTTGAGAAACTCAAGGCGCGTGGACTGATCGCCGTGAAAGCTGCCGAGGACCGATGACGTAGTCATAAAGGAATGCTGTTTTTCCACTCCTCGCATCATCATGCACAGATGCTTACATTCCATCACTACTCCTACTCCTTCGGCATTTACTGCCCGGCGCATTTCGTTGGCAATATCAGCAGTCAATCTTTCCTGTATTTGAAGCCTTCTTGCATAATGATTTACGATTCGAGCGATTTTGCTCAACCCAAGCACTTCGCTGTTGGCTATGTAGCCGATATGGCAACGGCCGTAGAACGGTAGCATGTGGTGTTCGCAGAGGCTATACACCTCAATGTCCCGGGCAATAATCATGTTGTTGGCCTCTGAATTAAACACGGCGCCGTTTATGATGTCATCGGGCTTATCGCGGTAGCCTTTTGTGAGAAACTCCCACGCCAAAGCAACGCGCTCGGGGGTTTTCAAAAGGCCCTCACGGTCCGGGTTCTCCCCGATCTCCATGATCAATTCTCGGATCAGCGTGGCCACTCGCTTTTTATCCATTCTTTTGTCCTTGTTATTTCTATCCCCACGGTTCTAGCCAATCTGAGGGCCCCGGGCTTTTCCACTTTCACTTTTGATGCCACCACGCCATCCGTTGAGAGGCAAATCCGTGAAATCTCTTCGGCCATCTTTTCGATAAGGCAAAATGAAGACGGCTCGATCATGGCGACAACCTTATTTTTCAGTTCTCCGTAATCAATTGTCTCCTCAATTGAATCGGATATACACGCCGCGGAGAGGTCTGAGTATAATGTAATATTGATAACAACGTCCTGCTTCTTTACCCGCTCGTCCGGATTTATCCCTATAATGCATCTCAGTAATAGATCGCTGATATGGATTTTATCGAGATCCCTAAGATCCATACACTCTTCCTTTTATATGCCGGCCACCGTCGACGTAGAGAATTTGCCCCGTGACAAAACGTGCCCCTATAAGGTAGAGAATAGCATCGGTAATATCTTTTGCCGAACCCCACCTGTGAAGCGGATTGGTATGCGAAAGCTCTCGCAGATATTTTAAGTCTTTTCCCTCGGGGGGAAGGATGAGTCCCGGCGCAACAGCGTTGACACGGATATCCGGCGCCAGCTCAACGCTGAGCATTCGGGTAAAGAGAAAAAGCGCATGCTTGCTGAGATGATAGGGGACATGGTTCTTGTCATAATCGAGCATACGCGTGTCCAGCAGATTGATAATGGTGCCACCGTTTTTTTGTGACGCGAACAAAGTCGAGAGTCTGAGGGGTGCCAGAGCGTTTACCTTAAGGTTGTCGATATACGCACCCTCATCCAATTCAAAGAGCGTTCCGTTTGGGAAAATGGATGCGGAATTGATGAGTATATCTATCCCTCCAGCCGACTTTGCGGCCACGGAAAACAGATCTTCGCTTTGGCCCAAATCCGACAAATCGGCTTTTATTATCCAGGCGTCTACGCCGGTGCTCCGCACTCGGTCATACACTATCTGTGCTTGAGCTTCTGAGGATCGGTAATGTATAACAATACTCGCACCGCGTTGGGCGAGGGCCAGGGCAGTCTCTCGGCCCAGTCGCTTTGCCGCGCCTGTAACGAGCGCAACTTTTCCGTTGAGGTCCTGCATCGATTTGTATATTAATCATTCAAGCAACCTGAATCAACGAAGCGCTGATAGTTTTTATTACAGCAAGGAGTTCTTATGGCGACAATGCTCGCAAACTCGGAGGCCTGGCCAGGGCTTGCGACCGCAGTATCCCTCAACAATGGAGGCTCTTCAGGAATCGATATAATCGAGTCTGCAATTCGTCTCATTGAATCTGAGCCGGAAGTACATTCCGTAGGATTAGGTGCTTGGCCGAACGCGGCCGGCGAGCTCGAGCTTGATGCTTGTATCATGGATGGTGACTCCCGCGCTTGCGGCGCGGTCGGCGCACTACGCGGATTTCTTCACCCCATCACTATTGCAAGGCGGGTGATGGAGCAGCTGCCCCACGTGTTCCTCGCCGGAGACGGGGCGGCCAGATTTGCCGCGGAGATTGGGGCCGAACGCGCGGAGTTGCTCACGGCCATTGCCGTTGACCGATACCATCAATGGATAGACATGGTCACCACTCCGGAACACCGCGGCAGTTGGCCCAAGGTCCCACTCATTTCCTACGCCGCTCGAGCTCTTGAACCCACTGATCCAAAGGGTACCACCGTGATCCTCACTTTGGACGACAACGGCAGCATGGCAGCCGGTGTGAGCACCAGTGGCTGGGCGTGGAAATACCCGGGCCGGCTAGGTGACAGCCCGATAGTAGGGGCGGGGTGCTACGTAGACTCGCGCTACGGGGCAGCAGCCTGTACGGGAAAAGGAGAGCTCGCAATCCGAGGTTGTACTTCATTCTCAGTTGTGGCGGCCATGCGCTTGGGAATGGCTACGAGGGAGGCATGTCTGCAAGCCGCCGCGGATCTGGTGGAGCTCGAGAAACCATTCTCCGGGGTTGTAACTATTCATGCGCTGAGCGCGTCGGGAGAGCATCACGTGCTCCGCGCCGGAGGGAACAGTGAAGGATCCTACTTTTACTGGCAGGGGAACGAGCCTGGGTTTTTAAAGTGTGCCGCCGAGAAATACCCGGCCAGCTGAGGTCGACCCTCAACTAGCACGCTCTTACAAAAAGGGGGAGAACGCGGCTTTAGAGATAGTCACTGATAAGGCCGCGGATTTTTTCTATGGTCAGGGGCGCCGATCCCTCATAGTGGTTGTTTACGTTGAGATAAACATCCACACCTCTCTCGCGTAGATCTTGAACCATTTTAATCACGCCGGGAAGCTCATCATCCTTTGGCGCAACAATCGAGTGATACTGTTTGCGGGTTTTCTTTTCAATCTCGTCGCGATCGTACCCGTGAAGCCGAACCACCACCGGCATGGTAACGAGATCACGGTATTTCCAATACACCTCCGTAATTTCAGGCATGTAGTAGCCTTGAATGAACACATGGGACAATCCACGCTCTGAAAGGAATGTAAAATAGCGTTTGGTGAAAAAATTTGGATTCCTTGGCTCGAGGGCAAAGCGGATATCTTCCGGTGTATCCTCTAGAAGCTGATCGATGCAATCGAGAAACTCAGCCAGATTTTCCATCTTCTGCTTATTGAGGTATTCAAACTGCAGCATGACCAACCCGAGATATGGATGCAGAGGTTTGATGGACGCCAAAAAATCGTTGAGGAGAGGTTTTGAGATGAAATGGGGATTCGGCACCAACTTCCCGCCGGTGAGGTGCCGATAAAAATGGGTGAGGGTGATAGAATTAGGCGCCTTTATCGTAAACTTAAAATCACCGGGAACCGCTCTGCAGTATTCGTCCACCGTGTCCGCCCTTGGAAGGCTGATCTTGTCCTCACCAAAGAGGGACCAAAACCACTGATCGATCTCAACGGTGTTATAGCGTTTAGCGTACTCTTCCAGGAAATTAATGTTTTTTGTGCCCGAGTAAACCAGGCTTTGCCATGAGGGATATTTCCAGCTGCATGTGCCGATTCGCAGATGTTTAGTTTTCCGGCCACGAGGCTGATGATTTGGCTCATCGAACTGAAGTTGATTCTGCATTTCAAGAATCACTTTCAAGGATAGGAATCAGGCCAGATTGGATTTTTTCGCGGAGCACTCTCTGGAGGCCGTCGGTGATCTGTTCCTCGAGGATTTCGCCGGATGCGACCATAGCAACTAACTTTTCAATGAGATCCTCGACCGAGTACCTGCTGTGAATGAGTATGACATCGATTCCGACCTCAAAACAACGCTTGAGGGTGTCATCCAATGAGTAATGCTTTGAAAGCGCACCCATGGACAGTCCGTCGGTGATTATAAGGCCGTCGAATCCGTATGAGCCTCTCAGGATATCCTGGATAAAAATCGACGAAAGGGTTACCGGAAAAAAAGAATCTATGGACGGGAACAGGAGATGGGCCGTCATCACCGCCCTGGCCCCTTCCTCGATTGCCTGGGCAAAGGGCTCCATGTGTATCTTCAAAACCTCCGAATCGATTGAATCGATTACAGGCAAATCGCCATGGGAATCAACTGTGGAGAGACCGTGTCCGGGAAAGTGCTTGATTACCGGAATCACGCCTGTTCTCTGCATTCCCCGAATATACGCTCGGCCGAGGGACGACACCATCGGTTCATCGGCCCCAAAGGAGCGGTCTCCGATGATTGTGCGATCGGGCTTAGCATAAAGATCGAGCACAGGAGCGAGATTCATATTGATACCGATGGATCTCAACTGTACTCCGTTGATGAATGCCGCCGCTTCGACGAGCTCTGGGTCTCCGTATGAGCCTATATGGAACGCCGCCGACAGTTGGATGAGCTCCGGATAGCGGAATGCTGCTACACGACCGCCCTCCTGATCCGCCGAGAGAAAAAGCGGGATCTTGTGTGAGCTTCCGGCCGCCAAATTGTGCAAATCCGAAGTTAGAGCCTTTGCACTATCCAATGAATCGTAATTCCAGGGATAGAGGATAAATCCGCCAATCTCCCCGGCGGCCAAAAGTCGTCTGTTTTCATTTGATATTCCGTCTCGAGGTATCCATCCGATGAACCTTTGACCGATGCGCTGTCTCAATGACATGCCCTCGATCATTGTGTTCGCCATCACCTCCGCTTGTGCTTGTAGCGCCGAATCGCCGGATTCAACAGAGGTGGTCTCGTTGTTGCCGGTGGCGCACCCGAATGAAAGCAGGAGCAACGCGCTCAGAATGGACTTAAAGATTCCGTCAATTTTCATATGCATCTACGGTATTTCCAACCAACCAGGCTCCTGCGTAGTATGCCGGTTTGCCGCGGAAAGTCCAAGCGTGGATGGCGATGAGGCGCAGGAAGGTTGTTTCAGAGTTCATGAATGAGTATAGTAACTGTCCATGAAATGCGTGCTCTTCATCCTGAGTCTGTTCACCGCGTTTTTGGCTTTCGCGCAGAACGGAACGGAATCATCGTCTTCAGAAATTGAGAAAAGCATAGTATGCATACTCGATCTCTCTCATAGTATGGCAATCGTGGACGCCGATGAAGAGGAGCCCAGATACAAACGTGGAATCGCAGCGATCAACCATCTTTTGGAGGAGACGAGCGGGGGGGGCGATGAATGGGCGCTGGTGATTTTCGATGATAGAGATGCCTTGGAAATACGGCAAGGGTTTACTCGGGACAGATCAGCCATATCGGCCCGGATGACAAACCTCTCAACTTGGGGGGTAACGCCTCTACGACGGGTGTTTGATTTTGCCTCGGAGTATCTCAATACAGAAGGATCGGGTGAAAAGAAATACCTCATCTTGATTTCAGATTGCATAAACACCGACGGGAATCTATATTCGCTGCCGCCTCTCGATGAAGTATCTGAACGCGGCATCGTACCCATCGTGCTTGGATTCCGTCATCCGGACTATCCCGATCTCTGGAAATCCATGGATAACTGGGCTCGGGATGCCGGTGGAGCTTTTCTATTTATTAGTCAATTCGACCAGGCTCGCAGGCTTATTGAGAACGGCAATGTGGCCCGGGCTGCGCCGGTGCATCCGGAAAGTGGCGGCACGATGCCAATTGTGCTATCCGCTGAGCCGCAAGAGACCACGAGAGAAGTGCAAATGCCTATCTGGTGGATTTTTCTGTTGCCACTTTTAGGTAATACAGGCTTTCTGGTTTTGACCGGGCGGCGATGGTTTGCGAAAAGAAGATCGATCCTCTCAATTCCGCATACTTCAACACCGCAAATTGAGCTCACTGTGATCGCCAAAGGTCTCGCTACTGCTACCTCTACCTTTACATCATTCCCCGTTACCGTGTCCGGGGCCGGTAGCGCCGATCTTGTGCTGCCAAAAGCCAAGATCCAACGCGGCGCCAGGACGTTCTCCCTTGTTTTGCACGAGGGTGTTCTCTTTCTCAGGTCTCGGGCTCTCATGGTCATCAACGGGGTCGGGCATAAGATTAAGGAGCTAAAAATAGGCGACCGGATCACGTTTGGTAGATTCCGCGTGGTATATCAAGGCATAACGTATGTCGAAAAGGAACCGGTGCCCGTTCCGTCACCGAAATTTCTGCTTCTGGCACCGATGCTGGCCGTATGGCTGGCCTGCTCTTGGCTAACCCGGAACCCGATTACCATTATGATCCCGGGTCGGAGCCCCGAGCAGCCGACTATTGCTTCAATACAAAACAACTTGCCGGCTCACGAGTTGAGTGAAAATGGTTCAAGAGTGCGAGGTTTTCAGACCGACGGTCGTGAAACTGAAACTAACGAAGAAGAAACCAACGCCGACGTCGCATTTCCCACGGTAATGTGGGAGCCGGAAACTCCTCCCGACTATTTCAAAGTAGATGCGCTTTTTATCCATGCTCACCCAGATGATGAAACCTTGGACTTTGGCGTTCTCATTAGCCGCTTTGCCAGGGCAGACAAGCGAGTAGCAGTGGTGTTACTTACCGACGGTGATTCGGGTCTCGATCAGTATCCACAACGTATTGTCAACGATAAATACCCGCCATACGATCTAAAAGGCGACATCTTGGCCGGGGTGAGGGCAGGTGAAGCGCGAAACGCTCTTTCGGTGTTGGGAGCGCAACATTATGTGCGTCTGGGATTGAAAAACCATCCGTATGGCGGGAGCCTTGACGTAATCTCCGCCGACGGCGTGCTTAGAGAATGGGGGGGAGAAGATGCGCTGGTCGAGCGCCTGTCAGAAATAATAATCGGTTATAGTCCTGATGTCGTCGTGTCGCCGGAAGGTCCGGCATTGGCGTTTGAGCATTTTGAACATGAAGCTACCGGGCTGATCGTAGAACGGGCGTTGCAAAAACTGGAAAAAAGCAAGGCCTTTGCGCCTATGGGACGGTTGGTTTCTATCGATCCTCTGCAAAAGCAGCTTTATGAATCTCCAGTTGGAATTGCGGCGGTGGAAATTGGATCAGAAAACGGGCTTAACTATAGGGCTATCCAATCATCAGCTTTAAAACGTCATATCACGCAGCGGGACGCGTCGGTTATCGGTGTGGAAAACTTACCAAACTTCTCACACGAGTTTTACCGTATATTGCGTTGGGACATCGAGCTTTCCCTCGAGGAATATCTAAAAACGGGCTACGGCTCAGTGACCCGGCTCGAATGATATGCTAAAGAGCTGATGGATCCGGCGGTTCCTCGTAAAATCAACTGGGATAGTTTCCTGAGTGAGATTCCGTAGCTTTGCACCTTTGAGTAACTCGGAATCGAGCTTAAATTGCTGATAGTTGGTTGAAAAAAGCAACGTCCCGTCAGAGGATAATCGATCCAAGGCCATTGAAATCAGATCGATGTGGTCATACTGGATCTGGAACGTTTTTTTAAAGCTCTTGGAACGGGAAAACGTAGGTGGGTCGAGAAAAATTAGTTGATAGCGGCTTTTCCCTCTCGTCAGCCATGATCGAGCCTCATCCTTGATCAGCTCATGCCTTGGGTTGAAAAAGCCGTTGATATTCATATTTTCGCGTGCCCATTCGGTGTAGGTGTTCGAATTATCCACACTGACAGTTTTTGCCGCTCCGCCCGAGATCGCGTAGACGGTAGCCGAGGCTGTATATGAAAATAAATTCAAGAATGTACGACCGTCCGACATGTTACGGATCATTTCTCTGGTGATTCTATGGTCGAGAAAGATGCCGGTATCGAGGTAGTCGGTAAAATTCGCCAGAAAAGACAACCCGCCTTCGCGTATTTCATGGAATACTCCGGATCCTCCCATAGCTTGATACTGCCGGCCTGCCCTCTGCCTCTCCCTGGTTTTTACAAATATATCTTTCCGTGATATTCCGAGGACGTCCGGAACAACGTCGAGAATCACCTGCAGCCGCAGTTCGGCCTGACGCCTGTCTACGGTTTTGGGTGGTGCATACTCCTGGACGTGAGCCCATTTATTTTCATAGAGATCAATAGCGGCGGCAAACTCGGGCATGTCGGCATCATAGACACGATAGCAGGAGATATCGGACTCTACGGCCCATTTTTTTATCTTCTTATAGTTTTTCTTCAGGCGATTGCCAAACTGCTCCTCATATATCTCTTTTTTTCCGACCGATTGAGTGCCTACATCGACATCAAATAATTCGCTTTGGGCCAAGACGCACGGTATGGACCCGTTGTAAAGGGTATTGAGTTTTTCCGCTCGGAGCTTTGTAGCTAATGAAAGCTCTTTATCCGCGGTAAAAATTGCCGACTTCCAACCTGAAAACGAAGTTTTGAGTACCTGGCCGAGGCTACGATAGAGAGGAGTGAGATCCTGTTTAGTCCCCATTCGCACGCCGTAGGGTGGGTTTGTTGCGATCAACCCTGAGTATCTCCCTTTGGATAAAACCTTTGACGGCGGTGTCACTGTGGTCATATCCCGTTTTTCAAAATGGAGACTGCCGCTGATGCCCATTGCGTGAGCCGAGCGCAGCGCTTCATGTATGCTGTGTCGATTTTTATCATATCCAAAAATAGCCGGGATTTTATCGGCGCCTGCTTGACGTCTCTCCTCAGCTTCACGCAGCGCGACTTTCCAGAGTGATTGGTCGTGCTGTTTCCATTGTTCAAAACCAAAACCGGCGCGCAAGAGCCCTGGAGCGAAATCCCCTGCAATTAGCGCGCCCTCTAGGGGAATTGTGCCGACGCCGCACATAGGATCAACGAGAGCGCCGCCGTCGGCGGCAATTTGATCCCACGCCGCCCTCAGTAAAATCGCCGCGGCAACATTCTCTTTGAGAGGTGCCGGGCCACCTGTTTGCCGGTACCCCCTTCTGTGCAAACTCTCTCCGCTGAGATTCAGGTAGAGCGTTGCATGGTCTGCCGCGACAAAAATCGAGAGTCGGATGTCCGGACTTGCGGTGTCCACCGAGGGACGGCTTCCAACGGTATCCATGAAATAATCTGCGATAGCGTCTTTTACTTTGAGGAGGGCGCCGGTCCTGTTGAAAGTGGCAGTACCCGCGACGGTCGTGGCTATTGCGAAAGTATCGCCAACTCCCAGGTGATCGTCCCAATCCACCTTCCGGGAATATTCATAAAGCTCGGCTTCAGAAACACAGGCGAAGTGCGCAATCTGCAGCAGCACCCGTCCGGCGATTCGGGAGAAAAGACATAATCTGTATCCCGTGCCCAGGGTTCCGCGGAACCGTACGCCGTTTACCTGTTCATGTATTTCCGTGCCGCCGTGCTCGTCAACCTCCCGTATGAGAAGATCGCCCGCGTTGCGGGGTGCAGTGCAAAAAAAGTGAAAATCGTTCATCGACTACACATGAAAGGCAAACTCGTAACTGCCTGACTCAACACAAATTAGGGAATTGTTCTCTCCAGCCTTTACCGTCGAGACACCCTCGCTCATGGATGCCTTCTTCCCGCTCTCTTCGATGGTGTCAACATCTTTTGTAGGGATCAACACATCTGCGGTTGTGTTGACCGGCACCGTAATATTCAGCGAGGCCCGGTTGCCGGCCACTTTCCAACTGCTCAAGATTCTGCCATGGAGAGAATCATAGTAGGCCTCGACCCAGGCGAAGGAGCTCCCAATTCGCGGCCGAATGGCAAAATGTTTACACGCGGGATGGGACGGATCGAGGTGAATACCGGCCAACTCCCGCATCATCCATTCTCCAACGGCGCCAAAGGCGAAGTGATTAAACGAGTTCATGTTGTTGTCGGCGAATCCTACTCCAGGCACATAGCCGTTCCAGCGCTCCCATATAGTGGTTGCCCCTTGCTCAACCATGAATCCCCATGAGGGCATTTGACGTGATTTGACAATCCTGCACGCCTCATCGTGGTATCCATTTCTGGATAATTCACAGAGGAGAAGGTGAGTGGTCGCGATGCCGGTGGTGAGTACGCCGTCATTGTCATTCATTGATTCAACCATTCTTGTGGCGACTTGCCTCCGCTTATGGTCCGGTATCAGATCAAATGCCAGCGCCAGGGCATATGCTCCCTGTGAGTTTCCCGCGAGCACGCCGTCATCCGCCATATACTCACGGGCAAAAGCCGCTCTAATATCGTTGCATAGTCTCCGATATTTTCGAGCGTCATGCTCTTTTCCCAAGACGGACGCCATATCCGCAACGACTCCCGCCGATTTAGCAAAAAACGCCGTGGAGAAAAACTCATTCTGAATGGTGCCGCCTATGTTGAGCCAGTCGACACCGTGGCTTTTCTGTTTTGAGATAAGATCCGGGTTCTCGCGATGGACATGATCCACCCATCCCCGGGCGGAATGAAAGTGCTCGAGTATGAGTCGTTTATCGGCATAGTAAACGTAGGCAGTCCACGGCACAATAATACCGGCATCCGCCCAGGCTGACTTTCCGGTGGATCTGTCGTCTGCCAATGGATACGGTGCGTAGCTCGGGTACCGTCCGTCTCCCAACTGGTCGTCGCGGATATCTTTGATCCATTTGTTCCAGAAAGCCGCGAGGTCCATCGCATAGTTGGCGGTTTGACAAATAATCTGCGCATCGCCCATCCATCCCATTCGCTCATCACGTTGAGGACAGTCAGTGGGAACACTCATCAAATTCCCTCGCAGACTCCAGGTAGCATTCTCCCACACTCGGTTTAGCAACTCATCAGAGCACGCAAAGAGCCCGGATGATGATGCGGACGAGTGAAACACCCGTCCAACCAAATCGGCGAGGGTGGGCTCGTATCCAAGACCGCTGATTTCTACATAGCGGAATCCGTGATAGGTGAAATGAGGCTCGAAATACTCGTTTTCGGCACCGTTGCAGATGTATTCGTCGGTTTGGCGCCTTGTTTCCTCGGCGAGGCACCCCGCCCGTAGATTGTCCATATATATTGTGCCGTCGGGGTTCAGCATTTCGTTAAACTTGAATTGTACGGTCTTACCGGCTTTCCCTCTTAAGCTGAATCGTATCCAGCCGACTACGTTCTGACCCAGATCATAGACGTAGGTACCCGATCGGGGCTCGCTAAGGGCAATTGGCGCGATTTCTTCCGTAACGCAGATTTTCTCGTTGAGCTGAGAAACCAGCCTGGCTTTTCCGAGATGCCGCTTCATATGCACCGATTTCCAGTTGCCGTCATCAAAATTCGGTTTATCCCATCCGCGCCATTCATTCCTCGCATCGTAAGTTTCACCCGCATACATGTCGCTTGTAAGGATCGGACCATCCAGAGACGCCTTCCAAGAGCCGTCGGTCATTATCAGGTGGAGCTCGCGGTCGTCGGTCCGGATCTCCAGCTGTACGAGTAACTCCAGATCGCTGCCGTACACGTTTTTCTCTGGCGGCCACTGCTGGAGCCATCCGGCATACCAGCCTTCGCCAAGGGTCGCCCCAATTGCGTTGCGGCCCGCCCCCAGCAACTCGGTCACGTCGTAGGTCTGATACTGAATCCGGTTCCTATAGCTGGTCCATTCAGGGGCAAATAAGTTCTTCCCTACTTTCAGGCCATTGATTCGGATCTCGTAGAGTCCCTTCGCCGTAGCGTACAGCGTTGCACTCTGTATGTTGCCGGATATGTCGAACTCTTTTCTCAAACTAGGCAGAGCTGTTTCCTGTCCGCGGAATTGGAACGATACCCATCGGGCTTCCCAATCGCGCAGCCTGAGCAGCCCCATCGACCAAAATGCCGGTTCGCTCCAGCGGCCCGGTCTTCCGGCCATGTCCCAAACCCGTACTTTCCAAAATACTCGCATTCGCGATGTAAGTTGCTCTCCCGCGTATTCGAGATGATTTGACTGATCTGACTCGGTTTTTGCACTGTCCCAGAGATCTGCCGTGTCGTGGTTGAGGTTTTTGAGGGATGAAGAGACGAGTACTCGGAAGGCTGTTTGCTTTTGACCCCGTTGATCCGATTGAAGCACCCAACTCATTCTTGGGCTCAATATGTCAATGCCCAGCGGATTCTCAAGATACTCGCAACGCAACGAAGTGACTGTTACCTCTGAAAAATCGGCGCTCATGACTTTCACACTCCGCGGCGAGTATAACATGTGGACCGGCGGCCGGCGACCCGGCGGCCGGCGACCCGGCCGGTGTGCAGAATAATTTTTGACTCATATGGTATAATTCTCCGCGATGGATAAGTGGCAGCCATGGAGTCGCTCGAATCGAATGAAAATCCTAAATTTTCGCCTGTTGGTGGCTTTTTGCTGTGTTTGCCTACAGATCGGGTGCAGCGTTACCAATACCGACGACAGTCTAACTATTGTTTATTCAGGCAATTTGGACGGCTCAATCGAGCCGTGTGGCTGCAGTACAGGGGGGAACTTTGGGGGTATTATGAGACGGGCAAACGCAATTGATTCGTTGCGCAAAGAAACAAAAAACATTGTGTTACTTTCAACCGGCGGTCTATTTGTTACAGGACAGCCACAGGATATCATTAAAGGCGAATATATTTTGCGGGGTTTAAAAAAAATGCGGTACGATTCCATCGGCATCCAGCGGGGTGATTTATCATTCGGTGTAGATTTTCTTACAAACCATTCGCTCCCGTATACCAGTAGCAATTGGATGGATGATGAGTTTGCGAAACGGCAGGTGGTAAAGCGCGGCAAAAAGAAAATCGAAATTTTCTCCTGGTTGGACCCGGCACTCGGCGCCCAAAGTTTGACTCATAGCACCGATTCGGTCAGCGGCGATGTAGCGCCATTGCTTAAGGGTCTCTCGGAAGCCAAGCAAAAAGAGCGATTAACTGTTTTGGCGACCACTCTCACCCTCCCGGAAACCCTAAACCTAGTATCCCTGGAGAATGTAGACATTCTGCTTATCAAGGCGGATGACGAAATGGTTGCCGATCCACTCGAGCACAACCGGACGTTGGTACTCAAACACGGCCTACGAGGAATGCGGTTGGGGCGCCTTGATTTGTCCATCGACGCCTTCGGCGGCGTAGCGGATTGGACGCATACCAGCATATCTCTGCCTCCGGAAGTGGGTGAATGGGCGCCCTTAACGAAGTGGTACGAGCAATACGTTAAAAGCATCCGGGCAAGTTATGAGGAGCAGGCTGCGATTATGGCAGGTAACCGAACTGAAGAGAGCGAGTACACCGGCGCGGAAAGCTGCAATGACTGCCACGCGGACTCATATAATCTTTGGGCCGGGAGCCGCCACAGCGGGGCCTTTCAATCTCTTAGGTCAGTGGAAAAGGCCTTTGATCCATCATGTCTTTCGTGCCACACGGTAGGATTTAGGCAACCTGGGGGATTTATCGACACCGTCGTCACGCCTGAGCTTATCAACGTGCAGTGCGAGGCGTGTCATGGCGTAGGTAAGTTACATAATGAGAGTGAGGGCGTGGAGCTTATGCCAAACTCTGATGTTCCCATGGAGCAGATATGTGTCTCGTGCCATACCCACGAAAACAGCCCTGATTTTTCCCGGTCTGCTTACTGGGAGCAGATCAAACACTAGCGCAGGAGAATCTCTTCTTGCATGCATCCCTTGGGTTTATAAATCATCGGCAAACCGATATCCTGTGGTTCGATGCAAACACGAAATTATCTTATCTTGGGGATAATCATTATTCTAACAGTGACTCTCTCCGGGTGCCTATCGAGACCATATGCAGAAATGGAGGGCACGGCGGCCATCGAAATGCGCGAGGAGTCTGCACCGGAAACTGCAACCAGGACCAGGGCTTCCACAACCCAGCCTGGCGGCGCGGTTGCGTCTCTTTCCTCAGTCGGAGGTGAAGCAGCGGACGGGACTGCGGTTTCGGAAGAAAAGTCGGCGCCGAGAAAACGTGTGTATTCCGGGCACGCGGCACTCACTGTGGATGATATCCAGGATACAAAGGCCCGGCTAATCGTATACGTCGATTCAATCGGCGGTTATGTCGAGTGGGTGAGAGAACGGTCGGTAAGCATGCGAGTGCCCGTCGAGAGTTTTCAGGAATCGTTTGAATGGGTGCTCGGCATAGGAACTGTCAACCGCAAATCGGTTGAAACGTATGACGTAACAGCGTACTACGCGGACCTAGAATCTCGCATGAATATTGCCGTCGCTACTAGAGAACGACTTTATCAGCTCCTAGAACGTACTGATGACGTCAAAGAACGCTTGAAGATCCTGCAGGAGATTCGGCGACTGACCGAGGAGATAGAGGGTATCAAAAACACTCTCACGGCGCTGGACAATCGGATTGCTTTTTCGAGAATTGTCGTAGAGCTTGAGAGTCGGGTGTCGGATATTAACCTTCGCCATGTGGATATTCCGTTTTCCTGGATTGCCGACCTCAATCCCCTTTCTCCGTCAACCGGCACGCTGAGGGGAAGGGTGCGGCTGGAGGCGGGCGATACGTTTGCCGTATTTTCAGACGAGAAATACTACCGTGCGGAAAACGCCGTTGGTGTTCGCCTCCGGGTAGGCACCGTTGGCAACACACCGAGAGGTGATACCGATTTTTGGCGAAGTGCTCTGCTATACCATCTCAGTGATTTTTACCGTGATACCGAGAGAGTAGATTTCCAGATCCAAAATGGAGTTTTGCAGAGTGCGGTTTTTATCAGCAAAGACCGAGAACCGTACTACTATCTTGTGGGAGTACGTGCGGTGGGAAAATGGCTCTATGTCATAGAAGTATTCTATCCGTCGGAGGACGCGTATCGATCGGATCATCAAACCGTTATCGCAGCATTGGAAACGTTGGAGTTGCCATGAAAAACCGGATTCTTATTATAGGCTTGTTCGTGGCAGGGACCGTCTTTGCTCAGCAGACTGATAATTATATGAGCTACTCAATTTCGATATCGGCCCTCGTAGCCGACGCTGAGGCGGCTTCTGAAAACATTGCTTCATGGGTTGATGGGGCCGGAGGTTATTTCCTCTACAAGGGCTCGGAGCGACTTACAGTACGTTGTCCGGTTGCAAGGATGGAAGACTTGAGACAGCATGTTACAGACATAAGCGAGGAGCTCTACGGCTACACGGTCAACGCCCAAGACGTACGCCAACAGATACTGAACCTACGCTCCGGAATACAGGCAAGAGAGGAGATTCTAAGCCGGAACCTAGAATTCCTTGACAAAACGGATGTCGACGGCACTTTGGCGATTGAAAAGGAGGTCTCACTGCTCCTTGCGGAGCTCGATTCGCTGAAGGGCCAGCTCAATCTGGCCAACGTAAATCGGAGATACGCATTCATACAGGTAAACTTGAGCTTTCTTGCGCCGACGATACACGAGAATGTATACTCCTCCTTCCGATGGTTGAATACCCTGGACTTCTTTCAATTTATGGAGGAGGGATATTGAAACTTGCATTAATCAGCGTAGCTATTTTATTCATGCTCTGTGCCTGTGCGACGTTTCAAATCGACGATCCTTCCGGATTTGCCATCGAACGGCAAGGCAACATTTACCGGGCGATCAGCCCGGAGGGCGTGCAGATGAGAGTCAGGACTGAAGACGCGCTGCTGATCCAAAGCGCGGAGTTCTGGCAAGAGGCATTGATTCATCAGCTGCTTAAGAAAGGATATCAGCCCCTGGACCACAGCGAGCAGTTTAAGGTAGGAGAGCTCACCGGGTGGATCATCGAATGGGGAGTTCCGTATGGTGAGCAGGACTATATTTATTTAACCGCGTTCGTGCCGTATCGTGACAAGGTATTGATTGTAGAGGCCGCAGGAGAGCATACATTGTTTTCACTCCACCGCGAGTCGTTGTACAAAAGCCTAAAGAGTCTGCAGATCAACTAGCATGCCCGTGCTTCCCAAGACCTTTGTTATTGATACAAACGTGTTTATACATAAACCCGATGCGGTCCTTTCCTTTCGCGACAGCGAGATAGTGATCCCGCTCTGGGTGCTCGAAGAGCTTGACAAACTCAAGACCTATAGCGACGAGCGGGGAAGAAACGCCCGGCACGCCATACGATTTCTCGATGGCATAGTCTCGAGTGGAGTCGTGTCCGAGGGAGTCAAGCTTGAGAACAATTCGGTATTGAGAATCACGAATATGCAACCCGGGAAGATACCTCAAGAGCTCGATATGGAGAAGCCTGATAACCGCATTTTGCTTACGGCAATAGCACTACAGCAGGAGGGGCGGGCGGTCTTTTTTGTCTCTAAGGATATCAACGCGCGGGTAAAGGCGGCGGCCCTGGGACTCAAGGCCGTGGACTACGAGAAACAAAAGGTGAATATCCAAGACCTTTACTCAGGGCTCAGGAGGGCAAATATATCGTGGGACAGCTTGGATGAGCTCCGGCGCAGCGGCGCTATCCCGTGGAAAGACGGCCTGCACCCTAATGAGTTTGTCGAGCTGGATGTTGCAGGCGCATCGGAGCCGATTCTTGCGAAATATGCCGTCGAATCAGCCGAGCTCGTGCTTCTGGATGAGGAAATGCCTTCCATAAGCGGCATTCAGCCCTTAAACATTCACCAGCGAGCAGCTTTTGAGCTGCTGCTCGATGATTCCATATCCCTCGTTACCATGGTCGGTAAAGCCGGCACGGGCAAGACACTTCTGGCTATAGCATCAGGTCTCAAAAAAGTACTCGAGGACAAGGCTTATAGTAGAGTTTTAGTAACCAGGCCTGTTGTGCCGTTTGGCAAGGATATCGGATATTTACCCGGCGGGAAGGAAGAGAAGCTTGCCCATTGGATGCAGCCTCTTTTTGACAATCTCGAGCTTATTTTGTCGGTTTATAAACGAGATAAGGTAAAGAGTGTCGATTCCCTATTGACCAACAATCTCATCGAGATAGAGGCCCTTACCTATATTCGTGGAAGGTCACTGCCCAGCCAATATATCATCATCGATGAGGCCCAAAATTTGTCTCCCCATGAGATAAAGACCATCGTGTCTCGTGCAGGGGAAGGCACCAAAGTGGTTTTGACCGGTGATCCATACCAGATAGATAGCCCGTACCTGGACTCCAATTCAAACGGGCTTTCATATTTGGTGGAGATTTTCAAATCTCAGCTGCTTTACGGCCACATAACCTTAGAAAAATCCGAGCGGAGTCTTCTTGCGGAACTGGCCGCCGAGTTGCTCTAGTGAAACGCTCTATCCTCGTATAGAAAGCTCATAAATTTTGGTTGCTCGCAGTGAAATCTGCCCTTATAATGGGGAAATGGAAGAAAATTTATATTGTTGTTTCTGCGGCCGGGCACTTCGTAGGGACTTCTTTTACTGCCCCTACTGCGGTTCGGCGAGCCGTGACACGCCATCAAAAAAAACCAGCACCCTGTTTGCACAAAACATTTTAGATCGAATCAAGCAGGCGGAGTCTTCACTTATCGATCTCGAGAGTGAGATTGAAAGCTTTCTTCAGGCAAAGGTTTCTTGATAAATCTTTTGATGAATATCTGTGGCGTGCCTGCCGAGAATTCTAAGAGAAAAGCCATGAGAAGTCTATTTTTCATCATTTTGGTCCTTGGTGCGCAACTCGCATTTGGCGAGACCACATTCTCAAGCCTGGATCTTGCCGATGACAGCTCGCTCCTTTTTAAAGCCAGAACAGTGGCGCCGGGAAACGGCAGCTATGACACCGCGTTTTTGTCGGACGTGTCGACAAGAGCGCTTACCCAGCTATCGTTTTTCCCTGAGGTTGCCATGTTGACCGGCGATGCAAATAATCTGCAGATAATAAACAGATACGGCGTTTTTAGATCCGATGATGAGATGCAGCGCTTTTCCCCGGTAACCAGATTTCCCTCTTTTGTTAATGGGGCCGAAATTTCTTCGGGCAAATTAAATGTGCCCAGCTCATCACCTGACGGCCGCTACCTTCTCATCATGGCTAAAACTCGCGAAGGGATGGCGGACCTGCTCCTCTATACCACTGAATCGGGTGATGAGGCTACCGTAAGTGCCGATCTCGAGTTCTCAATCTCGGCCCACGCGGCCAGATGGTCGCCACGTTCCAAATTTTTTGTCTATGCAAAGAAGGGTGTGCTCTATTACTTCTCGCTGGATCAGCTCATCGATGAGCGGATCGTAAATGAGGAGTTTAGGGCGATCGGTCCAGGCACAATGGCAAATATCCGCTGGGGAAAGGACGGCAGCATATTCTATATAAAAAACGCATTGGTGTACCGAATCAGAAGCGAAGAACTGTTTACCAGATCTCTGTATTCCAAACTCATGAATATCGGTACGGTGGTTGGGAAAATACCGTTTGAGTTTGATCACAATTTTGATGAGTTTTGGATCTCTCCGGACGGTGCTAAAATCATCCTCAGCAAAGGGAGCCGGAATATCTTTCTGTTTTTCCTGCAGACCGACGATTATCTGTCCACCGGGGATGTGCAGTCTTTACCGTACCTTTTTTTGCCCAGGAATACGGTTATAAAAAAAGTACTGTGGTCTGAACGAGATATCATTGCCATTCTCACCGGGAGTATCGAGCGCGGCGAACAAAAAACAACCGTGTTTACCTTGGATCTGTCGGTGCCTTCAGACGCACATACTTTTAGAGAAAGCTCGGAGGACGGGGTAATTGATATAGCATTAAGTCCGAATAGCGATACCTTGGCAGTGGTAAAAAGCTCGGGCGTTGTGCTGCGCTCCTATGATTCATGGCAGGACATCGGTATATATGATCATCCCGGACCTCTTTTTGTGTTGTGGCGGGATGACAGGGCCTTGATTATTTCCGGTGCCAGCTATACCGAGTTGGTTGACCTACGGGAGGAGACGTCGCGGGTAATCTGCCTTTCACAGGTGGAAGACTACGGATTCACGGATGAGGATTCTGAAGTGCTGCTGTCGGCGGCCGATAAAGTGTTTCGGTTTGCTCGTGACCGGGGATTAACGCCGGTCAGCGATTTTCAGGTGGGCGAGGCGAACGTTGCCTCCTCGTCATATCGAGTATATCTGGAGCCAATTATAAGCGGCAGGTATCGAAATATGATTATGGTGCGAAAAACGATAGGGTACGGTACCAGCGCCTTGTTTGAAGCACCGAGTAGAACGTATGAAGATTTTCCGGCGGCGGAAGAGCTGATAGATTTCAGGAATTTTACCCATGGCTCGAGGATTCGGCGTCGTGAAATTGCCCTCGTCTTTAACGCCATTGATTCGGTCGAGGGCCTCACCATTATTCTCAACGCCCTTAAGGAATACCGGGTACGATGCACATTTTTTATCAACGGAGAGTTTATTCGCAGGCATCCGGGCGCAGTTAAGGAAATTGCGGACTCCGGGCACGAGGTAGGTTCCCTCTTTTTTACCTACTTCAACATGACCGACGCCAGCTTCAAAATTGACCGGGAGTTTATTAAGCAGGGCCTTGCCAGGAATGAGGATGATTACTACACCGTATCCGGCAAAGAGCTCTCGCTCATGTGGCACGCGCCGTATTATTTTACCAACTCCGATATCATATCCGCCGCGAGAGACATGAATTATAGCTACATAGGCCGAGATATCGATCCCCTTGATTGGGTGTCCCCGAGAGATCCAACTCTCAAAACGTTTTACATGCCATCAACAGCTTTGATTGAACGGATATTGAAACTGAAGAAACCAGGGTCTATTATACCAATTCGGATCGGCAGAACAGAGCCCGGACGGGAAGACTATCTTTTTCACAAGCTTGACGTGCTCATAAACGGCTTGATACGCCTTGGGTATTCTATCGTGCCGGTATCCGTACTCATGGACCATGCTCGGTAATCTGACAGCGTGCCCTCAACTCCACACTAAGGCAGGTCGATAAGATAAATAATGGCTAGCAGTATGAATCCGTACAAAGCCTATCGTGAAACGCAGATTAAGACTGCGGGCCAAGGCAAGTTGATTGTCATGCTCTATGATGAGGCAATCAGACAGGTTGATGCGGCTATCGGCGGCATGGAGGGAGAGACTTCCGCCTTGGATACCATCAGCAATGCCCTCATTAGAGCGCAGGATCTCGTTACAGAGCTTATGGTTTCCCTTGATTTTGAAAAGGGAGGCGAAATCGCGCAGGGACTATTTAGTCTCTACATGTATTTCAACCAGCAGCTTGTAGATGCGAATATCAAAAAAGATCCGGAGCCCTTGCGGGAGATACGGAAAATGCTCACGGAGCTCCGCACCGCATGGGATCAAATTTCAGGAACGTCTCCACCGGGAGACGACTCACCCAAACCCGGTGTGAATATTGCAGGATAGTGGGAGGCAGCCGTGCCGGTACTACAGGAAACTGAATTAGCAGAACGAGTCGCGATACTCAAACGATTAAGAAAACATCTAACGATTCAGCGGGAAAAGTTTCGCTCGTATTTGGACGTGTTGGAACGTCAAGGGTCCGACATAGAAAATGAAGACACCGAAAAACTTCAAGCTCACGTGGAGCTCGAGAAGTTAATAGTCAATGAAATATATGCCTTTCAAAAAGTAATAGATCCGTTACAGGACATGTATCGAGCCGCATATCCGGCCCGAGAGGCGGAAATACCGGCGATACAAAAATCCCTCGATCACCTCAAAGAGCAGGTTCTAGAGAGAAACAAAAGAAATCAGAATCTGCTGCGGAAAAAAATGGGACACGTAAGAAGGAAAATCAGCGATATTCGTGCTACCCGCAAATTGACGACAGTGATGACTCCTCCACCCGTCCCTACGCTGATAGACACGACGGCCTGAGTATAAATGGTCGCCGGCATTACCGGTAAGTATTGTGCCGGAAAAGATGCAGCGTCGAGAATCCTCGAGGGCCTTGGGTTTGTTGAAATTGATGAAGACGGCGTTGGACACAGAGCACTAGATGAAAAAAAAGATGCAATAGTTGCGGCGTTTGGTCTCTCAGTAAAAGCTCCGGACGGAAATATCGATCGTTCAAAGCTCGGCTCGATAGTGTTCTCGGGGACGAAAGACCTTAGAATGCTCGAAGGAATAGTGCATCCATGGATGGTTTCGGAAACGGCACAGCACATTAAAAGCCTGTCTGATCAAAATGTAGTAATAAACGCGGCCGTGCTTTTTCGGATGGGTTTGCACACACTCTGCGACATTGTACTAATAGTAAAAGCGCCGTTGATAACCCGGATACTCAGAGGGTTGAGGAGAGATAGTCGGGGTGTTTTGCATGTCATCAGCAGAATGAAATTCCAGCCATCAGCAGATATACACGGACATTCTCTAAAAAAAAGCGGGATACCTGTCGATATATATACTGTGCGAAACGGTCGCGGCAAAAAGCGGTTAGCCGGGCGGGTTTCTCGTATACTAGATCTTTATGGAATTTCAGGGCGGTAGCATTGATGGAACATCAGAAAGTTCTATGGATAATATTTTCAGTCACACTTTTTTTCCTTGTGGTCGTTGTAGTTGGCTTTATCTGGCTTCTGCCACCCGAGGAGGGCGGAGATGATGGTATATCACGCCTCGCGCGCCGTCCAGATAGTGCCGTTGATCAGCTTGATCCAATCGAGTGGGTGAGGGAGAGTACTGAAGTGCCCGGGATTTCGCCTGCAGAAATAGAAACCGAGGAATCCGGGGATCTTCTCCTTGTCTATGGGGAGAACGAAGATGCCAAGACCGACGAGGGCCTTGCCGACCCAACACCGGTGGCGCAAAAAGAAGATACAGAAGACAGCGTCAAAGTGGCAGTTGTCGTTGAGGATAGGCCGGTGAGAACCTCACCAACGGTGGCCGTACAAACTCAACGGCAGGAGCCCCTAGTTGTAAAAGTTGTGCCAAAGGCCGCGCCTCTTACACCAAAAACCGTACATGTTACCCAATACTGGATTCAAGCAGGCTCGTTTAAGAGTAGATCACGTGCAGAAAATACCCAGGGCTTTTTGGCGGAGCGTGGATGGAATACCCGGATCATCTCGCGAGATGTCGCAGATGATACCTTTTTTCGCATCCGCGTGGGACCGTACGAAAGTGAAGGCGAGGCGGAGAAGTTTTTGGGCTGGATAAAAGACCTTGAAACATTTGAGAGCAGCTATATATCTCAGGTGTATACCACGCAACTCGTAAATTAAGTTATCTTCTGAATCTCATCCATCGTTCCATCAGTTTTTTTACGCGGGGAGTAAGTCTGGTTTTATAATATTCACGGGCCACTTTTCTGATTACTTCTGCTTGTGTGGGATATGGATGAATAGTCGCCGTTATTGCCCCCAATCCTGCACCTGCTGTAATTGCCAACGTAATTTCGTTTATCATTTCACCGGCATGCCGGGCCACGATTGTTGCGCCGAGGATCTTGTCAGTGCCCTTTTTTACGTAAATTTCGGCAAATCCATTTTCCTCACCGTCCAAAATTGCTCTGTCCACCTCATCCAGTTTGTACGTATACGTGGTCGTGTCGACCCCCAGGGCTGCCCCATCGGCTGGATAAAGGCCGACATGCGCCACTTCAGGGTCGGTAAAAGTACTCCACGGGATAGTCAGCGATGAAGCTTTCTTCGTACGCATAAAAAGGGAGTTCTGGGTTGCGATTGCCGCCAAGAATTCGGCGGTATGGGTAAACTTGAACTTAGAGCTGATGTCCCCGGCGGCGTAAACTCTGCGGTTTGTAGTCTGTAAGTAATCGTTGACCGTTACCCCGACCCGGCTGTCATACGCTACCCCCGCTGCCTCAAGGCCAAGATTCGCAACGTTTGGAGCACGCCCAACGCCAACAAGTATTTCGTCAACCTCAACGGTGCGATTATCGCCGTCGCATTCAAAATGAATTGTTTTTCCGCCTCTCGATGCCTCAACGCGGCTGGTTTTACAGCGCTTTATGAGATTCACGCCATCTCGATCCATGGCGTCTTCAACAACTTTGGATATATGGTGCGGCTCTTTTGGCAGTATGTGATCCGAAAGCTCGAGCAGGTAGACTAAAGAGCCAAACCTGGCAAACGATTGGGCCATTTCACACCCTATGGGGCCGGCCCCAATGACTGCGAGCCGTTTTGGCAGCTCGGTAAGGGTAAATATTGTTTCATTGGTTAGGTGCCCTGCATCGTCGAGTCCCGGTATCGGAGGAGCCATTGCTCTCGCACCCGTGGCTATGACCGCACGGGAAAAACTTAAACCTGTACCGTCGACCTCTATCGCTTTTGGCGAAACAAACTTCCCATGACCGAGAAACACATCAATTCCGAGATCTGAGAATCGTTGTACCGAATCGTTGGGACTGATTTTTGCCCGGAGCATTCTCATCCGCTCCATCACCGCACCAAAATCCACGGTTGTACCTTTGGGCACGCGCACGCCAAATTCACCCGCATCCCTTACATCCGCCAACGCCCTGCCCGCACGGATCAGACCTTTTGATGGCACACATCCCACATTAAGGCAGTCGCCCCCCATAAGGTGGCGCTCAACAAGAGCTACTTTTGCGCCGAGGGCCGCCGCGCCGGCCGCCGTTACCAATCCGGCCGTGCCCGCACCAACAACCACAAGGTTGTAAGTTCCGTCAGGCTTAGGGTTCTCCCATGCCGGTGGATGAACATTTTCGACAAGGCGTTGGTTGTGAATATCGTTTGGAAGTACTGTAACCGTGCTCATGATGATGTTCCTTTCTTGTCATAGCGTTGGTAGATAGACTCTGTGAGTTGGGGGATTCTTACCCACCGGGTCGGAGGCTTGCCGCCGGCCGCCTGAGCATACTAAAATACCTGTGCAGCTATTATCGAAATCGGAGGAACAGATGGCGGCTCTATCCATAAAGGCCAAAGACTCTTGTGCGTACGATTGTGTATCCCTTGGTGAAATCATGTTGAGGCTCGATCCCGGGGAGGGTCGTGTTCGGACGGCCCGAGACTTCCGCGTGTGGGAAGGCGGAGGAGAGTACAATGTAACCCGGGGCCTACGAAAATGCTTTGGGATGAAAACCGCGGTGGTCACCTCATTTGCAGAAAATGAAGTGGGTCACTTGATCGAGGATTTTATCATGCAGGGCGGCGTTGACACTGATTTTATCAAGTGGGTGCCCTATGACGGAATCGGCAGAACCGTGCGGAACGGACTGAACTTTACCGAAAAAGGTCACGGAGTTCGCGGCGCGTTGGGCACCTCAGACAGGGGAAACACGGCCGCTAGCCTACTAAAAAAGGGCGATATCGACTGGGAAGGGATTTTTGGAGATGCCGGGGCGCGTTGGTTTCACACGGGAGGTATTTTCGCCGCTCTTTCTGAGACTACTCCCGCCGTGCTCGAGGAAGCCATGGAAGCGGCGCATAGACACGGCACCATCATCTCCTACGATTTAAACTTCCGGGCATCCCTGTGGAAGGCAATCGGAGGACACGAAAAAGCAAAGGAAGTAAACAGAAAACTAGCTCGTTATGTAGACGTTATGATCGGCAATGAAGAGGATTTTACTGCAGCCCTCGGATTTGAGGTTGAGGGCGTTGATGAGAATCTCTCCGACCTCGATGTGGGTAACTATCAGAAGATGATTAATACCGTTGTTGAGATGTACCCTAATTTTAAAGTTATAGGCACAACTCTGCGGTCTGTAAAAACGGCAACAGTGAACGATTGGGGGGCGATCTGTTGGGCCGACGGCGAGTTTTATGAGGCGCAAATGCGCAAGGGACTGGAAATCCACGATCGCGTCGGCGGCGGGGACAGCTTTGCCTCGGGCCTGATATTTGGCTTTATGGAAACCGGAGATCCCCAGCAAGCTGTGGAATATGGCGCCGCACACGGGGCGCTCGCGATGACTACGCCGGGTGATACCTCGATGGCCACACAGGCTGAGGTCGAGAAGCTTATGGGAGGTGGAAGTGCCCGTGTCGTGCGGTAGCCGAGCTTCATGAATGTACAGGAGGAGTTGCTCAGGCGGGAAATCGACCCGGAATTAACGTCTGAAAACCTGAGCGCATTGGCATCCTCCGCTCTGGGACGGAAAACTCAAGTCGGGCAGTATCGTGTGCTCACCGGTGGGTGTTGGAATCGCGTTATTTCTGTTGACGCCGGGTCAGAGAAAGTCGAGCTTGTTTTCAAAATCAGCCCTAAGGTTGGAGACGAAAGCCTCTCTCGCGAGTTTAACGTTCTCAAAAGTTTTAGCGCGTACTCGGAAATGCCGGTGCCTGAGCCGTTGCTGAGCGATACGGCCGGCGAGATTATTCCCGGAAGTGTCCTCGTAATGCGCCGCATACACGGGCAGGTAATGCATGAGATTGCCGGGAGCTTTACCACTGGAGAGCGGCAACGCATCAACGATGAAATAGCCGAATATGTGACAGCGCTCCACGAAAACCATGATACGGGATTCGGCGGCATTGAGGTTGGACAAGATGGGCGGAATTGTCATTGGAGGGATTTTTGGCTGCCTCGATTTGACAAAGTCCTGGCCGAAGTTTCGCAGGGAGATTTTGTATCGGAGAAGATGCTGGACCAGATTCACGAAATCCGATCATCTATCCCCGGGATGATCGATATCGGCGCGGTAAGCACTATGACTCACTATGATATCTGGTCAGGAAATGTGATGATTGCTTTCAGGAATGACATTCCATACGTAAGCGGTTTTATTGACATCCCAGGATTTTTTGCCGATTATGCGCGGGAAATATCATTTATGTATATGTTTGGAATGGCCGATCAACGCTTTTTTAATCGCTATACCGCGACACACGACCTTGATGATGGGTTTGCCTTGAGACTACATATCTATAATCTAAAAATGCATTTGAAGCACATTTCCATGTATCCCAATGAATATTACTATCGCCGCGGCGCCCAGGAGTGTTTACGCTTCATTCAGAAATCGGCGTAGGAATGAATTATACACTTACCCAGCGGGTAACTCCTTTTTTTTCAGGCCTTGCCCTGCCGGAAGTTGATGATCCTATCCGTAGACAGTTCATGCCCACTGACAGCGAGGGCACGGTTTTACCGTACGAGTCGGCCGATCCACTGCACGAAGATGCCTATTCACCTGTTTCTCGATTGATACACCGATATCCAAGCCGAGTTCTCGCACTTACCACCGACGAGTGTGCAATCAATTGCAGATACTGTTTTAGGAGATACTTCACCGGCAGCCGCTCAGGACCCCTTTCATCCTTACAACTCGAGGACATTCTAAACTATGTAAAGGTTCATAGAGAAATTGATGAGGTACTGCTTTCCGGCGGCGACCCTCTTACTTTGAGCGATAGCGCGTTTGCCGAAATGTTGTCTCGTTTCAGGTCCGTAAGAGACGAGCTCGTGCTCAGGATTTGTACCCGGATTCCCTCGGTTCTCCCAAGCCGAATCACCGACGAATTTTGCGCGATAATCGCTAAAAATGCACCGGCGTGGATTATAGCTCAATTCAACCATCCGCGGGAAATAACTCCTCAATGTAAATCGGCGCTTCGGACCATTTTACGCCACGGCGTGCCTGTTATGTGCCAGACCGTGCTCCTTAAGGGTATTAACGACAACGCGGGCATACTTGCGGAATTATTCCGCGCCTTGGTACGGTGCCACGTTAAGCCCTACTACCTTTTCCAAGGCGACCTGGCGGCGGGGACGTCCCATTTTCGCGTTCGTCTTGACCGCAGCATTGAGATAGTCTCCGAACTAAAGGGAATGATATCTCGGATAGCAATGCCCAGGTTTGCCGTCGATCTCCCTGACGGAGGGGGTAAGACCGAGATCACCGAGACGAACTTTTCAAAAGGTCCGGACGGTTGGTTCTTGATTCATGGCAGAGACGGCGTAATAGGTAGATATCCGGCCGAGGGGGAACCTACGGATGCTTGATAATAGGCAGAGACAGACTCTTCTTGCCGGCGGCATACTTATTCTGATCGGCGCGGGCTTTTTCGTCGTCCAGCTCCTTTCTCGCGGCGGAATTGTCTCATGGATCCCGTTTGTTGCCGGCCTGGTGCTAATCGTGGTCGCCTTGCTCACGAAAGTACCCGGGCTGTCCGTACTGGGATGCGTGCTCTCAGGTGGCGGCGCCGGGTTGGTATGGTACACGGCCTCGGACCTGGAGATCGCAGGTACACGCGCGGGCGCAGTTTTTTTTCTCTTTCTCTCCGGAGGATTTCTACTGGCGACCCCGGTGACGTTGCTTTTGGACGGCAAAGCTTTAAAATGGCCTCTTGTTCCCGGACTCGTGGGAGTGGCGGTAGGCGTAGCGTTCCTCCTACCGGTTGAGCTATGAAAAAGGATCAATTTAATCATCTTAAATGGTCTGATTCTCGGTGGGGAAAGACGCGGAAGTTCGGCATTTTTGATATTCAGACCGTAATCCGGCAATCGCCGACGGGACAGCGGGGAACTTTTGTTATTGCCGACACACCTCATTGGGTTACCATTATCCCCATGCTCAACGACACGATGGCGTATATGGTCAGACAGTTTAGACACGGGAGCGGCATGGTAACACTCGAGTTTCCCTCTGGAGTAGTACACAGAGGCGAGGACCCGGCCAAGGCCGCGGTACGGGAGCTTTTGGAAGAAACCGGTTGTGAAGCCGGATCAATTGTAGAAATAGGCAACGTAAACCCTAACCCGGCGTTTATGAACAACAGGGTTTACACATTCCTCGCGACGGATTTGATAAAGGTGCAGGAACTCGACCTCGATGACCTCGAGCTGCTCGAGATTGAAGAAGTGGAAATAGCAAAAGTCATGGAAGCCGGCGGCACCGGAGATTTTGACAATGGAGTACTGCTGATTGCACTACAATGGTATCGCCGGTGGCTAGACTCAGCGGTGCACGACTGAGTCCGCCCGAGACGGCTAACAGAGGAGATGTAAACCGGAGGGTTATCTATAGGCGGCCTGAAGCTCCTCGAGAGCGCCGGCTCCCGGATTAAGCTTCTCAAAGGGGACATCCACCAGGGGAGTCTCTACGGTTTCCGCCACCTCATGCATATCCTTTACGCTTTCATCGATATAAAGCAGCCCTGTTGCAATCTGTCCTTTGAGTTGATTTTCCCGGATATACGCGTGGGAGCTAATGGGATCGGTTGGATCAAAATCGTCGGTGGTTTTTTTCAGCACGATAGGAGTGCCGTCGTGGAGGACCACCCGTTGGCTCGCACCTTTCTCGTATTGCGTCACAATCTCCTCGGCTTTTTGGATAAAATCCATGTGCACAACTTCATGACGATTCTCCCGGGTGTGCATATAGCTTTTGGTGGAGGCTTCGTGATCGTTAAACGTGACGCACGGCGAGATTACATCAATGAAGGCGAAACCTCCGTGGCGCAAGCCCACCTTGATGAGGGGAATGAGCTGCTCCTTGTCGCCGGAAAAAGACCTTGCTACAAAAGACGCACCGAGGCTTATGGCCAACAACGCCGGATCAATCGGATTGAATTGATTTGTTTCACCCTTTTTCAGCTTGCTGCCCAAATCGGCGGATGCGGAGAATTGCCCTTTCGTCAGCCCGTATACGCCGTTATTTTGCAATACGTAGAGCATGTTGACGTTTCTCCTGGCAACATGAGCGAACTGACCGAAACCAATTGATAGAGAATCGCCGTCCCCCGAAGTGCCAATGATATATAAGTCCCTATTGGCCGCATTTGCACCGGACGCTATCGACGGCATGCGGCCGTGGAGGGAGTTCACACCGTGAGCGGCTCCAAGAAAATACGTCGGCGTTTTTGATGAGCATCCAATGCCGCTGAACTTTGCCACGCGATGGGGCGGAATGGCAAGCTCATATACTGCCCGGATGATCGCCGCCGTCACCGAGTCATGACCGCATCCGGCGCAGAGGGTGGACATGACGCCTTCATAGTCCCGCTCAAGAAGCCCAATCTTATTTGGTGGCAGGCTCGGGTGCGATACTTTAGGCTTTGTTCCGTAGCTCATGATTGTCTCCATCCTCATTCAGCGTTTTCAGGGATTTGGCAACGTAACCGGCGTCGATTGGTAGTCCGCCGTAGCTCAGAATAGACGATATATTCTCCTTTTTGCCTGTCGTTTCGAGTATCAGCAATGATCTGAGCTGAGCGTCGCGGTTCTGCTCAATAACTACGCAGCGCTCATGGCTGTCCAAAAACTCATCGACTTTATCTGAGAATGGATATGCCCTGATTCTCATGTAGTCAAAATCCAACCCTTCAGCAGCAACTATCTGCCTGGCTTCCCGGACGGCTCCATCACAACTGCCGACGGAAATAATACCCATCCGTCCCTCTCCGCCGCCCCGAATTACCGGTTCCGGCAGTTCTTGCTTGGCAGTTTCAAACTTTCTTCTCAAACGGTCGGTGTTTTCAATATATTCGGATCCCTTCTCAGAGTACTTGCCGTATTTATTGTGACCCGAGCCCCGCAAAAAATACGCTCCATTTGGATGGACGCCGGGAAGGGTCCGGTAGCAGATGCCGTCATTATCAGAATCAAGGTAGCGATAAAAATGTTCGATATCTTCGAGATCGGAAACATCAAGCACCTTCCCTCGGTCCGGGCTGTAGTCGTCTTCCCATTTCAAGAGAGGCGTCATCCATTCGTTCATACCGATATCAAGATCGGACAGGACCAGAACCGGTGTTTGAAACCGCTCGGCGGCGTCAAATGCCTGAACTGCAAGATAAAAACACTCCTCGGGGTCGGAAGGAAAGAGTAAAATGTGCTGGGTGTCACCGTGGGAAGCATAAGCGCTGCTCAAAATATCGGCCTGCTGCGTTCGTGTGGGCATCCCAGTGGAAGGTCCGGCTCGTTGCACGTTGAATACTACGATAGGCACCTCCGTGTAGTAGGCAAATCCAAGAAACTCGCCCATGAGCGATATTCCGGCGCCGCTTGTGGGGGTAAAAGCCCTCACGCCGGCCCAGCCGGCGCCAATTGCGATGCCTACGGCAGAAAGCTCGTCCTCAGCTTGGACAATGCAGGCGTTAAATCTGCCGGTATCGGGGTCTTTGCGGTATTTGCCGCACAACTGCTTGAAGGCATCCGTTATCGACGTAGCAGGGGTTATGGGATACCAAGCGGCGACCGTTGCACCGGCGTACAGACACCCCAATGCCGCCGCGGTATTGCCGTTCATCAAAATCATTCCCTCGGTGCTGTTCATGGACTTTGCATAGAAAGGCAGCGGGCAGGTGAAGTTTTCTTTCACATAAGAATGGCTCAGCTCAATGGCGTTCATGTTCGCATCCGATAGGTGTGGCTTGCGCGAATATGTTTCGCGGAGAAGGCGGCGGATCACATCAAGATCAATATTCAAAAAGGCTGCCGCCGCACCTACGTAAGTGATATTCTTCATAAGAATCCGTATCTTGACATCGGGAAAAGACTCAACGCCCAAGGCGGTAAGGGGAATCGAAAGAAACGTGACATCGTTCCTCATGAGCTCGTTTTCTATCGGCCATGTCGAGTCGTAGAGGATATATCCGCCGGGAGAGACCTCGGCAATATCCTGGGCAAAAGTTTGCGGATTCATGGCGATGAGAAAATCGATTTCCGGAGAACGACCGGTGTGCCCATCACAGTTGACTCTGATTTCGTACCAGGTAGGTAATCCTTGGATATTTGACGGAAAAATATTTTTTGCAGATACGGGGATTCCCATTCGGAAGATGGTTTTAGAAAGCAAACTGTTGGCGCTCGCGGAACCGGAGCCATTCACGTTTGAAACTTTTACGGTAAAATCATTTACATCAGGCTTCATGTTTCTCCTGTCCGGCGTGTAGAATCTCTACAAGTGACTTCTTCATGTCAAATGCCCCAGTAGGGCAGCGCTCCGCGCAAAGCCCACAATGGATGCAGACATCTTCATCCTTAACCATAATCCGTCCGGTCTGTGGAAGGTTTTCAGAAATAAACAACGGCTGATCGGTATTCTCAGCGGGTGCCGACAACCTGCTCCTCAGATCCGATTCTGTGCCGTTATTAGTAATCGTGAGGCAATCCACCGGGCAAACATCTATGCATGCGTCGCATTCGATGCAGAGCGCCGCTGAAAAGTCGGTCTGAATATCGCAGTTAAGGCAACGTTCAGCCTCTTTGGCGGCTTGCCCTGGATCAAAACCTTCTTCGACCTCCAGCTTGAGATCCACGAATCGTTCTCGCAGGGACATGTGTGGTACCCGGCGGCGATTGGTCGGATCCCACTCATTGCTGTAGCTCCATTGATGAATCCCCATCCGTTGACTAATAAGATTCATGCCCCGGGGCCGCCGATCATGAAGAGATATGCCCTGACAGTGGTTGTTGATTGATATGGCCGCCTCATGTCCGTGAGCAACCGCCCATATAATATTGAGGGGTCCAAATGCCGCGTCTCCGCCAAAAAAAACGCCGCTTAACGTGGATTGAAATGTCTGGTGATCGACTGTAGGCAGACCCCATTCATTAAATTCGATTCCCATATCCCGTTCGATAAACGGAAATGCGTTCTCCTGACCAACGGCCAAAATGGCAGCGTCGCACTGAATAGTTACATCCTTGATTTTCTGAGATCTCAGTTTGCCGGAATCATCTTTAATCCAAGTTACGTTGCTAAACTCTACCGCACTCAGCACGCCATTTTCCACCACAAACCGCTCTGGTGCGTGATTTGTAATAATATCGATGGCCTCTTCCTCGGCTTCCTCGAGCTCCCAATCTGAGGCTTTCAACATCTCGTACGGTTTTCGAGCCACGACCTTTACTTCTTCACCACCGATTCTCTTAGCGGTCCTGCAGCAATCCATTGCGGTATTTCCGCCGCCGATAATGACGACTTTCGGTGCGATGCTATTAATATGACCGAAGGCTACTGCCTCGAGCCAAGCGATGCCGACGTATATCGATTCTGTATCGTATCTGCCCGGAATATCGAGGCCACGCCCTATTGGCGCCCCGGACCCAACAAAAATCGCGTCAAAGCCTTCATTAAGCAAATCCTTTAGGCTATTTACCGGCGTATTAAGACGCAAATCTACACCCATATCAATAATCATCTCAATTTCTTCATTTAGTACGTGTATCGGAAGTCGAAATGCCGGGATATTTGTCCTCATAAGGCCGCCGGGTTCTGAAAGCCTTTCAAACATCACTATTTCATAGCCGAGAGGCAGTAAATCATTGGCTACTGTGAGTGAAGCCGGACCGGCGCCGATGAGGGCCACTCGTTTGCCGTTTTTTTTCCTGGGTGCATCCGGCAGATGAGTTTTAACGTCGTCTTTGTAGTCACCGGCGACTCGCTTTAGGCGGCAGATGGCAACCGGTTTTTCTTCTATTCTCCGGCGCCTGCACGCCGGTTCGCAAGGTCGATCACACACCCTCCCAAGAATACCTGGAAACACGTTGGATTTCCGGTTGAGCAGATAAGATTCGCCATATTTCCCCTGAGCGATAAGACGAATGTACTCGGGAACGTCAGTGTGCGCGGGGCATGCCCACTGGCAATCGACCACTCGGTGATAATAGTCCGGATGTCCTACCTCGGTCGGATCCATGCGCAATACCTCGATGTTGCCTACCATACTGATTTTATCAAATATACAAAGGAGCGCACTGAAAAACTACTTTGATTGAAACGACCGCACTGTAATTTACCTCTGGAAGCTGTGTTTTTTTTTGGCGGATTTCAGTTTTTTAACGCGCCATGCCGAAAATCACAATAGGGCAAGGCTCGCCCTTAGGGCTCGCCCTGAGGGTTAAATGAAGAAATACGTGATCCTAATACTGCTCTCCGTCATTCTGCCGTTTGCCGCAGGAGCGCAGCAGATTCCGGACCTGTCGGAAATAGACTTTTCCAAGGCGGAGATCGATCAGAGCGGTCCTGAAAGCTTTTACGTGCGGAACGTGGGTCTACCGGATCGGTCGGTCTCCCTCACTATTTCATTAAACGACGAGGGATACTGGGAAATAACGGAAATTTTCTCCGAGAGTGACAATGCGGTTCCCATTGATGCCGTGCTTGACTTCGCTACTATTAAAGCATTCAGCGACGAGAGCGTCGAAATAGACTGGGTTATATATAATGGTGAGGTGCTGAGGGGCGTGCTATCGATGTCCTCAGATGGCATTTCCGTTTCAGAGATGTTTGCTCGGAGAGGATCTTTCTCTGATCCGACCCTTGATTTGCCGGATGCACTCCGTGAATTGTTTTCGGGTCGTGATACGAATGTCTTGAACGCCAAACTGAGCGAAGTTGAGATTGAGTATGAAGAAAACATAGCCGAGTTGCAGGGAAAGTACGACGCAGTCATTGCCGCTCGCAATCTCCTTTCAGACAGTGCCGGCCGGCTTCGAACCCGGGTTGATATTTTGCAAGTCGATAATACCGGCCTCTCGGAAACGAATTCCACGCTCCTCAAGCAGATCGATAATCTCAAGAGTGATAATAACGGTCTTCAGAAGCAGATTGACAATCTAAAAGATTCCCTACAAACCCTCCAAGATGCCGCGTCTGTCGCTGAGGCGGCGGAGGAGGGAACCGTCACCATTTCCGAGGAGCTTGCGCAGAGCTATCTCAACAAGCTCGAGGTACTAAAGAATGAGATCGTATCGGTGCGGTCGCAACTAGAGCAGCTCGAATCAACCCTCGAGGAACTGGGAACCGTCGGAGAGGACAAGCTGACCAGGCTGGCGCAGTCTCTGTATCAACTCGAAATGATTATCGAAGATTACGGCAGAGCTGGAGGCAGCAAATTAGTTGAGCTTGAGGAATCCATCGCCAAGTCTCTTGCACGAATGGAAGAATCAATTGTGCAGGCTGTCGCCGCCCGGGAGGAGCATCCGCAGGCCACCGCTGCTGATGACACATCCGTACAGGTGACCGCTACGTATACGGAACAACAGGTTGAGGAGCTCGCCAATCAACTCGCCGTCCAGCTCGCCGAACAGCCGGCCGAAAGGCCCGCCGAGCAACAGGTTGAGGAGCTTGCCAATCAGCTCGCCGTCGAGCTAGCCGAACAGCTCGCGGAGCAGCTTGCAGAACAGCTTACCGAGCACCTCTCTAAACAGCTTGAAGAGCTCAGCGCGAGACATAATGACCTCAAAGCCCAAATGGCTCATATGGAGGTCAGCATCCGGTCAGACCTTCTGACAAATGGCTTTATTTCGATGATGAAACCGTCCTTTACAAAAACCCTTAATTCAGGATTCGGCACCTCCGTGTCGCAGCTCGGAGTTTGGCGAGTAGGTCCGAATTATGCCGCCCAGCTCGATAGGGATATGCTGTTTGGAAAGCTGCTGCTGCCATCAAATCAGGGCCTCTCCCCGGTGCTATACTCGTTCAAGGCGCGTTCCACCGATCCGGCCGATGAGTGGGTTGGTATAGGTGTCCACATTTATGTAGACGGCGTCGATAAGCGCGGCTACGGACTAGGAAAATCACTGTTGGTCTGGCTCACCCGTGACAGGGATGTGTACAAGACCGACTACACGTACCTGCAACTATACCGGTCGGATGATGACGTATATATGGAGCGGGTGATGGACGCGGTTATCCCTGAACCGATTACTACTTATAGACAGATAGATATTCTCTATGAGCCGGTAAATCAATACGTCACTATCGCAGTGGACCGAGAGGAAAAGATCAGATATAAGACCTGGTTCGGGATCAATAGCGGCGTCGAGGTGGCTCTCCGGAGCCTTGGCACAGCGGAGTTCACCGATCTCATTATCAAAACCCTTCCTTAATGCATCCGAAATCCACCATGCTGATCCCAACGGTAATAATGGCGGTTATTGCTGTCGTTCTGTTTATCGTCGCTACGGTAAACGGCGGTGGCAAAAACCTGGACGGAATAAAAATCGCGGGGCGAACACTTTTGGAAATTCTCCCCCTGCTGATATTTGCTTTTATCATCGGCGGCATGGTGCAGACCCTCCTACCAAAAGATCTCCTGTCACAATGGGTCGGCACTGAGTCGGGTTTTCGCGGCATTATCATAGGGACTCTGGCCGGAAGCATCACTCCGGGCGGACCCTATGTGAGTTTTCCCATGGCGGCGGCTTTGATGCAATCAGGGGCCGGCATTGGGACCATAGTAGCATTTATCAGCAGCTGGTCCCTCATTGCGGTTGCTCGATTGCCGATGGAGGTCGGGATCCTCGGTTGGCGGTTCGCAATCGTGCGACTCATAAGCGTCATAATTTTTCCGCCAATCTCAGGACTTTTCGCTAACCTCGTGACGAAGGCTTTTAGTCAAACGTAGCCCTATGGATATCGGTAGCCTGCACCGTGAACGGTGCATATGATTTTGGGACACTTTGGATCGATCTCTATACGCCTTCTTAATTGAGATATATGTTGATCGAGGGTTCTCGAGTTAGGCAGATGCTCGATACCCCATCCGGCGCTGAAGAGGGTGTCGCGGCTAAGCACTTTGCCCTGATTCGCAAAAAAAGTTTTTAGGATATTCACGTCACGGATGCTGAGCTCGACCCTGATATCGCCCCTGTACGCACGTAGCTCGGCAGGCATCACCGTCAGATCGCCCAGGTGGAACGATTCGGCTTCATCTCGAACGGTGGTAAAATACCTGCGAGTTACCGCGCGAACCCGGGCGATCACTTCCTTTACTCCAAAAGGCTTTACGATAAAATCATCCGCGCCGAGCTCGAGACCGAGCACTTTGTCAATTTCTTCAGATTTTGCGCTGATGAATAGAATGGGAATGCCCTCATTCTTCCGGCGTATCTCACGGCACACGTCGTAGCCGTTTATTCCCGGCATCATAACGTCGAGACACGCGACGTCCGGTGACTCCGTTCGGTACATCTCGAGAGCTTCGGTACCGTTCTCCGCTGCTACCGTTTCATATCCTTCCGCTCGGAGTATTTCTACGAGACCTTCGCGAGTATAGGCATCGTCCTCAGCTACCAGAATTTTCATCATCTTTCATCTCTCCAGGTGTATAAATTTCGACAACGAACGTCGCTCCGTCGTCCCCAGGCATTAGTCCCAAAGTCCCACCGTGTAGCAGCGCTAGATTTTTTGCAATTGTGAGACCGATGCCGGTGCCGGCCACTCCGTCGGTGAGTTTATTGCTCAAGCGCACGAACGGCCGGAAAATGCTCTGCCGTTGTGTAGGGGGAATTCCGGGGCCGCGATCGGAAATGCTGATAGTAGTACAGTCGCCGCGCTGCGAGCTGGTGATGCCCAACCATCCGCCCTTTGAAGCGTATTTCTCCACGTTGCTGATAAGGTTGTTGAGGATTTGGTCTAGTGCGTCGGGATCTAAACTTACTCGACCTTGGGCCCCCGGTGTAAACTCCACGGTAACACCGGCGGTCTTTAATACGGGTCTGAAATTTTCAATTGTATCGGCAATGATGTCGTCGACCACACCGGGTCTCGCATTTATCTGGATGCCGCTTTTTTGATGTTTGGCGAACGTAAGCACGTTTCCAATTAGGCGGCTCAAACGATTGCTCTCGGTTACCAGAATATTGAGGTATCTGTTGGCTTTTGTGCTATCCGGTTCAAAGTCTTTCTGCAGTAATTCAGCATACATGCGAATATTCGTGAGCGGAGTCTTGAGCTCATGTGATACTTGATTTACAAATGACATTCGCTTTAGAGCCTCACGCATTTCCCGAGAGCTTTCCCGATAGAAATAAATCGCCAGTCCAATTATCGCGAGAATAATTGCAATTATTGCGCCAATGAGAGCAAAATATCCTTCAGATACGAATGAGGCCGCATGGTCCATATCGATATAGTAGTGCAGTCTCCACGAGCTTAAGGGTGGAGCTACGAGGATTGTGGCGGCCGGCGATTCACCGTCTTTGGGGCGATAATCTCCCCATTGATAAATAGTATTACCACTCGCATCCGAAAGGGCAATTCTGCCTGTAGGTCCAATTGGACCGTCCATCTCCGTGTCAGGCATTGCCGCAACAATGTCTGAAATCATTGCAGATCTCTCCAGTTCAAAACCAACTATCGTTCCGTCCGAATCATGTCGCCAAAAGATGAAATTTATCCCTTCTCCCCAAAACCAGGTGTGCCATCCCGCGGACCGCCGGGTTTGTGCTGCGGCTTCCGAGCTCCTAAGGAATAGCTCCTTTGTTATGCCGATGCTATTTGTACGGATAAAGAAGGCGGCCTCTTTTAAGCTGGCCGATTCAAGCGGCGGCGGATGGGATAAGGTGCCGTCAGCCGAAAGAACAAAGATTTGCTTAATCAATCGGGACTTTCTCAGGAATCCTCGAATCTCGTCTTTTGCCATGAGCCCCGCATTATCGAGTTGCAGAAGCTCAACTTTTTTTGATTGGAAAACCTCGCCGATTCTTTCATTTACATCATAAAGACGACCCTCTATGACCGTCCTATACTGCTGATTTTCCCTCGTCTTTTCATCCCCCAAACTCCTCAATCCGAGCCAGGTTACAAGCCCAAGAGGCGCGGCCACGATGAATAGAAACACGGTAATCAGCCTTCTTCTCATGCACGTTCCTCATTACCCTCCGCGGCAGCCGGCCCTTTCAAAAGCCGTTGCCGCGGAACGATCCACGGATTTTTTCTTAATAGTTCTGTTGGCTCTCGTTCTCGTGTTGCTTGTCTCTCATCTCTTTGCGGGTGGATTGCCACTCATCTTCATCATCAACCGCGTCAGCATCCATGATATTCTGCTCACCGTAGCCCTGCAGCATAGGTGCCTGCAAAGCTTCAGCCTGCTCCATGAGGTACTCGGCGTTTTCTAAGAGAACTTCCTCTGCCTCTTCCAGTTTCCCCTCATCACGCAGCTGCACGGCTCGTTTGCTTTCTTCGGTGGCAAGCTGCAAAACGGCTTCAGCCATCGTCTCCCTATTCACATTCTCTTCCGCCGTGACCTGTGACGCCGTGAATTGCACATCGGCAAAGCTCGAAAGGGAATCAGTTAATCCTGACACCATATTACCATAGCTTATATCAACGGTAGCTACCGGCAACTGTTTTCCCTCCGGTTGAGGAGGAATTTCCACTTCCAGCATGATGTATTTTTGCTGGTTGCTATAGAGCTGATTGATGGTCGTATACACTACGCCATCAGCGATATCGGCATCGCGACCCATAACTCGGACAGGTACTATGCCCGGTGCGCAATGTATGGAGATTTCTATCTCCTGTGCAACTACCGAAAGCACGTCATCAAACTCATATCGGAAGATTCTTGAAAGGTCCCTGGTGTTCTCAACAAAAGCGTGATTGCCGTCGCTTTTCTGTGCGAGTTGCACCATGAGATCTTCATTATATCCGAGACCCAAGCCAATTGTACTTACCGAAATGCCTTCCCGCCTCAACGATGAACCCAAATCGCCGAGGGCGCCGGGACTGTCAGGGCCGACGTTCGCCAGTCCATCGGAAAGGAGTATGACCCGGTTGACCCGTTGTCTCTCGAAAAACTTCCGCAACTCGTGGGCGCCCTTGCTCACTCCCGCAAAGAGCGCAGTACTTCCATCGGCATATATCGATCTGACCTTTGCCCGGACATCTTCTTTATCCACAATTCTCGTTGAGGGAACCAAAACGGAAACGCTGTCGGAATACGTCACTATTGACGCGATATCCCTCGAATCAAGCATGTCCACGGCCAAAATTGCGGCATCTTTGGCTCTTGCTATCTTCTCGCCTTCCATTGAACCTGATCTATCCAAAACGATGGCCACATTGACCGGGGCTCGATCCGTCTGACCGGATAGAGCAAATCCTGTGAGACCGACCTTGAGGAACGTTGTTTGACGGCTGTCGGCCAGCAGATACGGATTTGACACGGTAACGTCCAAAGTAACCCGTTGAGCATTCACCGTAAAAATGCCCAAGGACAGCGATATCGCCACAAAGCTCAATCGAAATAATCTCATGTTGAAGGTTTTCATCAGCCTCTCCATTAAAACGTATTTGCTACCTTAGTAACATCATGTAACTTATCGCTCCTGCAAAAATGATGGTGAGATTCCGGTAAAACGATTGTAAGGAATTTGTATGCCCTGCAAATATGCCGAGACATTGACCCCATCCACAATCATTTTGTATTATTCCAATGGAACATAAGCCAATCGGGAGGTCTTCATGCCGATTTACGAATATACCTGCAAACAGTGCAGCGATGAGTTTGAAATGCTCGTCCATACCGGTGACAAAGTCTCGTGTACCTCGTGCGGGAGCACCCAAGTCGCGCGCAGGCTGAGCCTGTTTGCCGTAAACAGCTCAGGTAAAGCTATGCCTGAATGCGCCTGCGGCGACGGATTTGAGAAGGGTCGCTGCGGCAGCGGCATGTGCGGCGCAAACTAGCCAAGAAAAGGGCGGATCTTTTACAGGTGACTCCGCTCAAGCTATCCACTAGTACCGTTTTGCTAATTTTAATGCTCATGGCCTCCTGTGCCTCCGGGCACTCGGTTGTTCCCGTGAATTACCGCAGGGAGATGAAAAAGCTCGTCCTCGAGGTGGTAGCGGAGGCAAAGGCAGAAAAAAAAGACTTCGAAATAGTCGTCAACAACGGCGAGGAGCTCCTTACCGAGGGCGGTGGCTCGAGCTCGCGCATTGACGAGCACTATGTCGGATCTATCAGTGGTTTCCTTATTGAGTCCCTCAATTATGGACTCGGGGGTGTCGACAAATCGACCCCAGACGGGCAACGGTCGTTTATGCTCTCCTACATCGGCCCAGCACGAGATCGGGGATTGCCCATTCTGGTTATCGATTACTGCGCAGATCCGGAAAACCAGCTCAATTCTTTTCACATAAATCGCAAGAACTCGTATCTTCTCCGTATTATTAATGCTGGTTTTGATGGGGCGGTTCTAGACGGAGTTGACGTATTTCAATTTTTTGAGTCGCAACGTTGACTCTGCGCGCCATACAGCCATGAAGAAAACCGCGCTTCGGCTGACCGTCTGCGTAATACTCTCTTGGTCGTGCATTTCATGTTATGTGCTTCGCCAATCTGTGCCGTTTCTCAGACACCACTGGGGCGCCCGGCCGAATGCAAAATTGCTCTTGGATGAGGGCACTAGCAAAAATGTTGTCGATCTCCTCACCAGAGTTAGTGATCTACGAAAATTTTCAAGAGAAGAGCTGGGGTTGGAGGATTCGCACAACTATACCCGATATTATGAGCTCGATAGAAGTTATCTGGTTGCAGTAGTTCAGGGTGCAGAAGAGTTTGGCCTCGAGCCGCACTATTATAACTATCCCCTTCTCGGATCACTTCCGTACCGGGGGTTCTACGACATGGAGCAGGCAAATCGGGAGAAAAAAAAGCTGGCTAAACAGGGATATGATGTATTTGTTCGGCCGGTCGACGCATTCTCAAGCTTAGGCTATTTCAAAGACCCACTTTTCTCTTTTATGGTGGATTACGCAGACCACAGACTTGCTGAGCTCATCATTCACGAGCAGACGCATGCCACGGTATTTATTACCGGAGAGGCGGAGTTTAACGAGAAGCTTGCCACTCTTGTAGGGCGTGAAGGAGCAGCGCAATATATCGTGTCACGTTTTGGGAGTGAAAGCAAAGAAAACCAAATGATGGGTGAGTCTCGGCTAGATTCTGATCAATTTGCGTTGGATATGTATGATTTGAGCCAGAAATTGACGGCGGTTTATACCGCTGACATTTCCGATGATCAAAAACGAACACAAAAGCGTGAGGTTATTGGACGGTTTAAGGCTGAGTTCATAAGTACGTATGAGGCACGATATTCGGGTGACGGGTACCGGGATATCGCCGCCATGGAGATTAACAACGCATTTATCTCATTATTCCGGCTGTATCAAGAGCCTGAAGGAAGGCTTGACATGCTGCTCAGCCGGACGGGGAATATCGGCAGGATGATAGAGTTGCTCAGAAAAGAGCTGGAAGAGGAAGATCAAGATCCATGGGACGCGGTTGACCGGATAATCAACCGCGCCGAGCCATGGGGTTGAGCATAAACGAGAACTTGAGCGTCTAGGATCAAATCGGCTGATGACTCTCTTTGAATATTCGATATATTTTTCTGTCTCCCATGCCGCGGATTTGATGTGTACCGGTTAGTTCAATAGTAAAACCAGAGCTTGCGTCTGCATCATTTTGTACGCAGTCCACGAGCTCCTGACTCACGAGAAATGGAGTTTTGAGCTCTTTTGTCAACGCCTGTATTCGCGCTGCGCCATTGATTGGGTTGCCGATAATATCAAATTGGCGCTTGGTTCTGCCGCCAACCTCCAAAAACGTGGCATCGCCAAAGTCGACGCCGATCCCGATAAACTGAAAATAGGAAAAACGTCTTTCCTTCCATCGCTGCTTCAAGGTTTCCAATTCTTTAAGCATTGCAAGCGACACCTGCACCGCACGGAGACATATAGAGGATTCATCTAAAGGAAATCCAAAGACGGCAATGATCTCATCGCCAACGTACTTGTTGATGTAGCCCTTCGAGTCGATGATGATTTGCTCCATCGCTGACATATATTCACCCACAACCTGGGCGACGACATCTCGGCTGGTATTTTTGACATAAGTTGTGTAACCCCGGATATCGGCACAGAGAATCGCCGTTTGCTTGACTATTCTCCCGTCGGTCATGGCAGTCCGTTTCCGGAAGTCGTCAAGTTTAGATGGATCGAAACCGATTGCGGACTTGAGCCGGGATTTGAGTTGCATACGCTCATTCAGCTTGAAACTGATCCTAAAAATTGCCAAAGCTCCAAACGGGGCCAGAATCGGGAGTTGCACATCCGCCAGAACGGCCAGGAGTATTATGGCGACAAACCAAACGACGGGAAAAACGATCTGCCATGCAAAAAGCGAGCGGCCCCTCAAATAGATAAAAACCGCAGCCAGTAGCACGCAGATTGATATTATAATTTTTGCGAGTCTAGGCAATACTATCAGCCGATCTCCGTTCACCATCGCCTCAAATGCAAATAGATGTCCAAATGAACCCGGTAAGCGTTCACCAAGGGTATTAGGAAAACGGAATCTGTCCTGCAGCTGTTTATCGTACCCGATAAAAACCGCTTTCTGAGAAAAGATCGAAAGAGGGGTATTTCGCTCGTCACCGATTCGTTCCGGGCCACTTTCAAGCACTTCAAAAAGAGAAAAAGAAGGAAAATAATCAGCGGATTGGTGAAATGGAATCCAGAAATCTTTCGCTCCCCTGAATCGTCGGTCAAGTTTTCCCGTGGTATGAGAATAGATTTGTGCGGCAACAAATGAGATTGGATATAAACCATCGGCACGCCGATATGTGGAGAACGAGAGATATCGCGGAGTGCCCGCCGGAGTTCCCATATTCAGAATCCCGATGTCGGAAAATGCGTCTATGAGATATTCATTCGGCAAATTGAGTCTTCCATCCACATAGGCAGCCCCAGTGACCGCTTGCGGGAATGACTCTAAGGCGTCCCTCAAAATAGGATCAACCTTTGGCATAGATTCAATAAACAGAAAATCAAAGACGATGAGTGAAGCACCGGCGCGACTCAAGATGGTAAGAAGGTCAGGCATTACCTCTCTGACGCCAGTTGTGTCGTTTTTTAACAGTTTGCGTTCACTTTCTTCATCAACTGCAATAAAAACCGCGATAGTTGACTGAACAGACGGTGGTGCATATTGCGTTCGGAGAGTGGCTACTATGTCATGGAGACGAAAGTCAAGCGTATAGCCGAATACCTCCAACAACACTATATACACAAGAGTCACTCCCAGAGGAATGAAAGTTCGACGTATGAAATATTCCCAGCGGTAGCTCATTCACCCTCGTCGGCTAGGACGGAGAAGTCCGCTTCAAATGGTGTTCCCCGGTAGCTGCCCAATGCTTCCTCCGCCAGACGCCTCGATTCAGTGATATTGCCGGCTTCTCTTAAAACTTGAGCCAGCATTAGCAGGGCGTACGGCTCTAGTTCGCCCGGCCCGCCTTGAATCAGCACCGTCAATATGCTCTGCGACATGTCATAATCACCGGAGAAATAGTGGCTCGAAGCACGTTCAAAATGAAGAAGCGTATAAAACGGAATTTCTGAGAAGTTATAACCTGACTTTTCGATCTCAAAATCCGCATTGCCCAAATGCCATGTAGCTTCTTCATAAAAGCCCATCGAGTAGTATAAATGCCCTTTAAGGTACTCCACCTCACCGGGTAAGGCGTCCTCCGGCGCGAACTGAATAGCCTCGAGCATTTCGAGAGCCTCAGCATAGTCCTCCTCCGCAATTAACTCACGCGCTTTGACTAGAAAAACATCGTCCTCGGTCACCCAAAAATCAGTTGATGCTTCGCTTTTTGACGCTCTGCCCCCAAGGACGGCGGTTTCTTCTTCCTTCCAGGAGGACGATACCCAACGGCCGACATATTTGATAAAGGAGGAAAGCCAGCCGACTTTTCGCTGTTTTCTCCGAGATTCTAGAAGGGTTTCTATGCGAGCCTCCGTGTCTGGTGGAATGGTAAACCGCTCTCCGCCTATCAGTAGCTCTGCTCTGCCTTCAAATCCGGTCTTGATAACCGATTGCTCAAATAACGCGTCTCCGGGCATAGCCGCAATGAACTTCCCAGTAGCATACGCGTCGAACGTCACCGGACCTTCTACCGATTGAATTTCTCCCACCCGGGTTTCCCCTATCGCCACCGTCTGAATCGCCGGTAGTAAAGCTACAAGGAAAGCGAGGGTTTTGGGGAGCTTACGAACAGCAAGAATATTCATGATAGGATTCATGTTAAGACAGTTCGGTGGTGTTGTCTATTGACCGCGTGGGTATTGCCATCATGGTCGCCCAGGCGCACTGGAAAAGGAGAGAAACGTATTGACACTTTTGAAATAATGCCTCATGTTAAGTATGTCCATTGACATAGTTGGGTATATGGAGGATCAAGAAAACATGCGAGATGAAAACATCGATCTTAAATGGGCCGTTCAAGGACTGAATTTCAAGGAGAAAGTTAATCGTTCGATCAAACTTCTCGAGCAAGCCAGAGACGAGTTCGGTGCAGGACTTGTCGTGGCAAACAGCCTTGGGAAGGACTCTCTGGTGATCTGGGATCTAGCTAAAAAAGTCGATCCCGACGTACGGGGATTCATCGTTACTACGCGTTACAAGCCACCCGAGACGGTTGAGTTTATGCATAGCCTTGTTGCGCAGTTTCCTGAGTTAGAGGTTTATAAAAGTGACCAACAGATACCGGAAAAGTTGTATGAAACTGATCCTGACAGATGTTGCGATCTATTAAAAGTCATTCCTACCCGTGCGGCGATTGAAGAGATGAGTGTGCAGTGTTGGGTGACGGGGCTGCGTTGTACCGAGGGAAGAACTCGAACCGATTTTCGGGAAGTTGAGGAACGGGACCAGGGGCTACTCAAGCTCAATCCCATATTGGTTTGGACTGAGCGGGAAGTGTGGCAGTATCTGGCGTTGTACGGCGTAAAAGTTAATCCACTTTATGCCCAGGGCTACCGATCTCTTGGATGCGCACCTTGTACGAGGGTCGCGAATGGAGAAAACGAGCGTGCCGGAAGGTGGGTCGGCACGAGCAAATGTGGCGGCGAATGCGGCATTCACACCAAGTCTTTAAGGATTGATCCCAAGAACAAATCTGATGACGAGCGAATCCCGGTAGGCATGGAGAATTAGGCGTAAAGGACACATTGGAGGTGTAAAATGTTTGAGTTGCCTCAACTAGTACAGGATCGAGTTGCATATTACAAAACAGCTCTGGATAGCTATCAAAAAGGGGAAATGTCGGACGAGCGTTTCAAAGCCGTTCGTGTTCCATGGGGAATATACTCTCAGAGGCGATCGGACCTCTATATGATGCGGGTCCGGCTTCCGGGAGGAAGCGTGCAGCCATCCCAGCTTGGGGCACTGGCATCGGCATCCGAACAATTCGGCGACGGCGTGCTTCACGTCACTACAAGGCAGGATATCCAACTCCATGGCGTTTCATTACAGGGCACGATAGCGGCCATAGATTATCTGCACCGCTATCAGCTGTCGCCCTATGGGGGCGGCGGAAATACCGTCCGCAATATCTTGGGTTGTCCGAGAGCCGGCGTTTGCAGACGCGAGATTTTTGATGTGGGCCCCCATGTCGAGCACCTTTCGGAATATCTTTTGCAGGAAGAAACTTCAGTGCGATTGCCCAGAAAATTTAAGATCGGAGTAGCGGGATGCAGGGGAGATTGCGTTGGATGTTTGATAAACGATGTGGGCCTGCTGGCAAAAATACAGAATGATAAGAAAGGATTTGCAGTTTATTGCGGGGGAGGGATGGGTGCTAAGTCAAGCCTTGGATTTCCGCTGGATGATTTTGTAGAGGAAGGGCGTATTCTCCCGGTGGTGGTCGCGATCAGGAATGTATTTAATGCGAAAGGAGACAGAAAAAACAAGCGGCGCAACAGGCTCCGCTTTTTGCTGGAAGACTTAGGTATTGATGCGTTCCGTGAACTTTATTTTGAAGAGCTGGCATCGTTGGAAAAAACCGGTGGAGCAGAGGCCCTTGCACCCGTTGGAGCGGGTGACGCTCCAACACCTGCCCCAATTCCTGCTGCTGATAGGTCCAGCATCAGTGACTTTGGTGTAGAGCCTCAACGGCAGCAAGGATTGTCAACGGTTGAGCTGAGAATCCCCGGGGGAGATCTGTCAGTGCAGAGCACCCGAGAATTGGTGGCCCTTCAGCAGGAAACACCGGGCATAACATTTAGGACCAACCAGCGGCAGAATCTTATCATAGTTGGAGTTCAAAACCGTTATCTTGGGTTTATTCGGCAACGCTCGATGGATATTCTCGATGACCCAAAGTACCCGGATACACTACTGGATGTGGTGAGTTGCAAAGGAGCGACAACTTGCAACCTCGGTCTGTGCAATTCGACGGGTTTGGCAAATGCTCTTCAGGAAAGAATTCGAGCGGACTTGATTGACAACCGTTTTTTCAGGGAGCTTTCCATCAGGATCAGCGGCTGCCCGAATGCTTGCGGTCAGCATCCGATCAGCCCTCTTGGATTTTACGGGATGGTAAAGAAAGTCAGCGGACGGACCGTCCCGTTTTATAGATTCTTGATGGGAGGAAAAATGGCGGTTATGGAGTCTCAGCTGGCCGCTGAAGTGGGCATCTTGCCTGCCCGGAACGTCCCTGCTTTTCTATCTGATTTCCTCAATGAAGCGGAGAATGCGTTTGGTGAGCAGGAAGACGTGGAAAGCTTATTGTCAACGCAAGGGTTGCGTCTCGCTCGCGCTTTGCTTCCTCTCTATCAAAATGTACCGGATTATGAAGATTCACCAGATTTTTATAGGGACTGGGGAGCGTCTGTTGATTTTTCCCTCGATGGCCTCGGCAAAAGTGAATGTGGAGCTGGAGTTATCGATATTATAGAATCTGATCTTTCCGGTGCTCGATCCTCCATCATAGAGGCTGAAAAACAAGATTATGAGTCGGAGTTGATTAAAAACTCCATCTTTCTCTCCGCCCGTGCCCTGCTGATTGTCCGGGGTACAGACCCGTCTTCAAAAGAGGAAGTTTTTAGCCAGTTTGTTGAAAAGCTGGTAATGAGTGGTATTGCCGACGAAGTTTTTTTAGAGATACCGGACGTATATGACTCTATAATGGATGGGCAATCTCATTCAGAAAAGATGGAAAGCTTCCAGTACGCGACCAGGCTTTTAGATCACATAAACGAATTATACGGTTTGATGGATTCTTCATTTAACTTTCCGGTGCGAGAGAATTGGAAAAAGCAAGAGCCCGCATCTATGCCGTCAGTTAATGAAACGATACAGGTAATTCAGGATCTTAGGGGAACTCCGTGCCCTTTAAACTTCGTAAAGGCGAAAATATTCTTGGAGGCGCTTAAGCCGGGCGACGTAGCAAATCTATTACTCGATGATGGTGAGCCCATCATTAATGTCTCCCAAAGCTTGAAAGAAGAGGGTCATGAAATAATTGATATCGAGAGTGTTGATGAGTATTATTCACTCTCGGTCAGGAAACAGTAAAGTCGGCAAAAACCACGGCCCACTACGAATGGCAGGAGTTTGGTCAGAGATGAAGCCGAGATACGCGGAAAAACACGTTCCGCTGTTGACAAACAAATTCCATGATCGACCTTCAGTCTTCTCTCCGGAAAATCTTATGCGGGAAGCGCGGCGGCAGAACGCGAATCCGGCAGGGAAAATTCCCGAAATATGCATTCTGGATCCCGACGGCGATCTGGTGCGGAAGCTTGCCGCTGATAAAAAATCGGCCCAAAATCAGGCTTGGGCGTGCTATCACACGACGCTTTATTCATTTGAGCATCAAAACGTTGAATACGGTATTGTGGGAGGTGCGGTCGGGGCTCCTTTTGCCGTTCTCGTGGCTGAGGAGCTTTTTGTATCCGGGTGCAAATCGCTAATCAGTGTAACATCGGCGGGTCAAATACTAAAAAAAAGAACTCCCCCATACTTCATTCTGATAGATAAGGCCTTGCGGGATGAGGGAACAAGCTACCACTATTTACCACCAGCTAAATATGCTCATATTAAAAGAGAATTCAGGGATACCCATAGGGATCTACAAGATTCGCTGACAATCCCAATCGAACAAGGCTCAACCTGGACCACGGACGCTCCGTTTCGGGAGGTACAAGAAGCGATCGACTATGCAAGAGGGGAAAACATACTTGCAGTAGAAATGGAAGCCGCGGCATTGTATGCATTTGCCGAGGCGCGGGTGAAAGATATTATCTGTTTTGCCCTCGTGACGAATCAAATGGGTACAGAAACGAATGATTTTGAAAAAGGAGATGGTCGAGGCACAACAGAAACTCTGCGGCTAATAGCGGCAGTGACCCGGCGCTGGTCCTGAAGTACAGCGTAATACAATGCCTAGCTTAAGTTCACCACGCGGCGCATTTCTTCAAGCTGTAGCAAGGGTTTCCGCCCCTTCTTGCTGTTTGCGCCAGAGAGCCGCATACACGCCGCTTAAACTCAACAGCTCCGCGTGGCGGCCGCTCTCGACAATTTTACCTTCCTCCAGGACAAGAATCTGATCGGCATCCACAATGGTAGACAATCGGTGGGCGATAATAATACTGGTTTTTCCCTGCGCCACCTGCCTCAGCGACGCCTGGATCTCTTTCTCTGTGTGCGAGTCCAATGCCGAGGTCGCCTCGTCGAATAGTAGAATCCCCGGATCCTTTAATGTCATTCGAGCGATCGCCACACGCTGTTTCTCTCCGCCGGAGAGTTTCAACCCTCTCTCCCCGACCTCGGTTTGATACCCTTGCGGGAGACTCTGTACGAGCTCGTCGATTTTTGCAAGGTTTGCCGCGCGGAGAATGTCATCACGCGTTGCCTCGGTAAACCCATAGCGGATATTATACTCAATAGTGTCGTTGAAGAGTACAGTATCCTGCGGAACGATCCCTATTTCTGCCCGAAGGGAGGCTAAAGTGATATCCCGAATGTCTTGTCCATTGATTCGAACGGCTCCTGACTCGGCGTCGTAGAATCGGTACAGCAATTTAGAAATGGTGGATTTCCCGGAGCCGCTCGGGCCAACGATTGCCACAGTCTTCCCGGCCGGGACCCGGAAGCTGATATCTTTCAATACTTCGCGACCGTGGATATAACCAAAACTCACGTGATTAAACTCAATGTCTCCTTTGCCGATCACCAAGGGCAGCGCATTTGCAGATTCCTTGATTTCCGACTCAACATCTAAAAGCCCAAACATCTTATCCATGTCTATTAAGCTCCGCTTAATCTCTCTGTAAACATAACCAAGGAAGTTGAGAGGGAGATAGAGCTGAATCAAGAACGTGTTTACCAATATAAAATCACCCAGAGTGAGCTTCCCCGATATAACTCCCGCGCCGGCCATAGCCATGACGATAGCGAGGCCAATGGCGATTATCGATCCCTGCCCAATATTAAGAGCCGACAGGCTCGTTTGGCTTTTGATGGCCGAAGCCTCATATCCGGCGAGCGCTTGGTCAAAGCGATGGTATTCATGATTTTCGTTGCCAAAATACTTCACGGTTTCATAATTGAGGAGACTGTCAATGGCTTTTGAGTTTGCCTCAGAGTCGGCCTCATTCATGTTCTGCCTAAACTTCATCCGCCACTCGGTTATGAGGAGAGTAAAAGCTATATAACTGATTATCGTTATAAACGTGACAAAAGCAAAAAGTGCATTGAAGTGGATGAGCAGCACAATCGTGACCATCAGTATTTCCACAAGTGTGGGTATGATATTGAATAGGACGAAGCTCAATACGAACTGTACCCCTGCAGTGCCCCTCGCAATCACGCGAGAAAGACCGCCGGTTTGCCTGTCTAGATGAAATCTGAGAGAGAGGGCGTGCAGATGCTTGAACGTGTTCAGCGCAATCGTGCGCTGTGCATGTTGCCCCACTTTTGCAAAGATAAAATCCCTAAACTCGTTAAAAAATTGATGAAGCACCCGCGCCCCGCCATAGGCGATTACCAGACCCAGGGGAAGTACAACAGCGTCGGTTATTGAAAGTGCGTCCACCGACCGCTTATAGAGAAACGGAACAAAGATATTGACAACCTTTGCTAGTGCGAGGCTGGCAACGGCGAGCACTACTCTTACCTTTAAATCCATTCTGTGTTCCGGCCAGAGATGAGTTGCCAGGGACTTAATCGTCTGCCGGTGGTGTGTCTGAGAGCGTTGAGTTTTTTTTGTCTCAGTGTTCTTCATTATATGGTCCAATGTAATGATTAGAATCCGAGTAGATTCAAAACGGCCTGTTCAGGATGCCGGTTTTTTCCTCTAAAGGGGAAGCTGTGGATGTGAAGAGCTGGATTAAAGTTTAACTCGATGATCGAGTAATTCGTTTCATCCGGAACCGCACGAATGTCGCGGATTATGACATCCGCACCACAGATCGACGCCCCCACAGCTTTAGATGCCTTTACAGCAATACTCTTGTATTCGTCGAGAACCTGATCCGTGTAATCTATGCTGTCACCTCCAGTGCTGATGTTTGAGTTTTTCCGCAGAAATACCCGCTCGTCTTTGATTGGAATGTCCTCGATCCGCCTGCCCTGAAAGCCTAAGTAACTCCTCTCATCTTCACCGAGAGCCAGTTTCTCTAGGGGTGTTTTATAGCCTCTCCCCCTAAGTGGATCCTTATTTTTGATGTGTACAAGCTCCTCGATCGAGTGTATTCCATCACCGACGACATTAGCAGGAACACGGTGAAGCACCGCAATTGGCTTATCTCCGACCACCAGAAACCGGTACTCTTTCCCTTCGATAAACTCCTCAACAAGAATCGACTCATCATAATCAAAGGCTTTTTGTACCGCATCATGATAGCCGGTAATTGATCGAGGTATTTTGAGAATGGTGATACCTTTTCCAAAGTTTGTTGAGTTGGGTTTTACGACAATTTCGCGATTTGTGTATCGATCGTGCTCCCTAATTGCGGATGCAATGTCAAAGTATTGCTCACCGGCAGGTGTGGGAATGCCGTTTTCAGCAAGAACCTTTTTAGTAACTAGCTTGTTTTCCATAATGAGCGGTGCAATATAGGTATCCGCGGCTGTCCTCGTTGCCTGTTTTAGGTATTCGGTTTTTTTTCCTTTATTAATCCGAATAAAGTTGTCTGATCTATCGAGTATTTCAACATTTATCGCCCGTCTTTCCGCCTCCGCGATTATCAGCTGAGTAGATAGCTCCATTCCGTCGTAACCAGTTTTATCATTCATGCGGCATCTCCGTTTTACGCTCTCGTTTATTACTATTGTTCGAAAACTATCGTACAAAAGTTCAAAAAAAAATTACTCGACAAAATCCTTTATAGCTTGCAGCGTTTCTAGGTTGACTTTGCTCGAAAACATCTGGCCTTTCCGGTTCGTTTCGATAAGTTGCGCATGCTGCAATTCTCTGAGGTGGTGAGAGATGGTTGACCGGGATAGCTCAATGCAATCACACAACATTGTGAATGCTTTGTCAGTTTCCGTGCAACAATCCGGGCCACAGATATCCTCCGACCCGGCCCTATTCCAATCGTAGATCATTTTGAATATCCGCAAACGCTGTTCATTCGATAGCGCTTTGAAAATGGCAGATAATTTCGAAAGTTCCATAACTATCGAACAATATAGGGCATGAGCCACAAAAGATCAAGGGCAAAAGAATAAAAAAGAAAAAACTCAATTGGATTTTCTCGTCCTTGCTCTATTGTCTGATTAAAATACTACTTAATAGCGGCGATTTTTGACGTTAAAGCGGCGCCATACCAATTGTCTTTCCGATAGTTGTGATCAGGTATAGTGTCCGCTCCGACGGTGCAACGGAAACAAGGAGCATCTCGTGAAAATGCTGTATAAATTTGGCCTAATCTTGTTTGTAGTTATTGCTATTACTGTCGCTACCTCGGGTATCTTTATCATACAATCGAGCCAGCTCTTTGCCAAAACAAACGAAAACAGCCTTGCGGCAGTTGGCCTTGAAATTACCAATCAGCTAGAAGACGTGATTATAAAAGCAAAAGGGTATAGCGAAATCTTGACCGAATCCGCTCGGCTGAAATCGGGGCTTGCCGATTATCGAATTGATGGGTCCAGAGAGCAGCTCATAGAATATGCCCCAGGAGTTTTTGAATCCGTCGCCACCTTTGATCAGATAAAGGATATTGAAATACTTGATGCTTCCGGAATTGTACTGTTGCGATCAAATAACAGGAGCGGCAATTTTGAAAAGTGGGCGGACGACAAGAGCGGCTTTGACTATGTTCGTGCCGTTTTGGATGGGGATGACGTGGCTGATATTTTTTTTGACGTTAAAAGGAAAAGATTTGATATTCGGGCTCTCAAGCCCGTTATCCAGGATGCCGCATTAATAGGAATGGTGAGCAGCAATTACGCATTTGATAATAAATTTTCTGCAGCGCTTAAGTCAAAACACGGATTCGACTTCATGTTTTTCATGGTTACGGATAGCGAAACCGATTCTATGGAGCTGGTTGGAACAACCGTCGACATAGAGATTGATTGGAAGGAGCTCGCCATCACAACACGCATGGAATCGACATATAGAAACTCCGTGAAGGTTGCCGGCGCAAAGGGATCGTTGTACAGCCTGCCTATTATAGATGGCAAAGGCTATTCCGGTGCGGTCATTGTCATATTGAGCAGCAACGATTTACTCTATTCCATGCAGAGGGGCTTGATCGCTATTATCGCAATTATACTCATCATAAGCGTTGCATCCATTATTGTCGGTTCGTTTTTCTTTATTTGGAGACCTTTGATGAGGCCGGTGGTGGACCTTAGCAAAATACTCCCGGAAATAGCCGAGGGTGATCTCACAAAAAAGCTGGAAATTACCTCAAAGGATGAACTGGCGACCCTTTCAGAAAGCATTAACATATTGCTCGGAGAGGTTGCCTCGAGCATCTCAAAAATCAAACAGACCGGACAAGAGAATCAGAACACAAGTGACGTGCTCCTGGAAAATTGTACACAGATATCGAGCTCAGTTCAGCTGATTGGAGAATTGATAAATAATCTTAATGGAAAGATGGCCACGACGCAGGGCGAGATGGGGGGTGTTTTCGAAGCCATCTCTGACATTAATGGCTCAATTTCAGATCTCAATCAGCGGATTGAAAGGCAGCTCTCAGCGGTCAGCGAGTCAAACTCGGAGATTGATGAAATGGTAAACTCCATCAAAAACTTATCCGGCACAGTTTTGGCTAAACAAGAGCTGCTCAGCCAGCTTAGCAATGCAACGGAAAGTGGTGACAAATATCTAAAAGAAACCGCGGCAGCAATTTCCGAGATATCCCAATTTGCCCATAACATTACTGAGATGGTGGAGATCATTAATGGCATAAGCGCCAAAACGAATCTTTTGGCAGTAAACGCCGCGATTGAGGCCGCCCACGCGGGCGATGCCGGGATAGGTTTTGCCGTCGTTGCTGAAGAGATCAGGGCGTTGGCAGAGGCGACGAGTGTCAACGCCAAAGAAATTGCCGGTTTATCAAAAATCATAACCGACAAAATTAGAGACACCGCTGCCGTCAGCCAAAACACAAACGAGAATATGCAAGGGATCATCGTTGGCGTGGGCGACGTCCTGGACAGCATGGATCAAATGGGTGGAGAAATTCAGGAAATGTCAAACGGTACCAGTCAAGTAACAAAGGCACTCACTGATTTGGATGGCATCTCCAATGTGGTGAAGGGTTTGGCCGGTGAAATGAATGGGAAATCTGAATCGATATTCCTTACTATGCAGGCGATCCAAAAAGTTTCTACAGAGAATACAAACGAGATTAAATCCATTGCAGATTCTATTGGTGACATAACCAATTCAACTGAAAATCTTCAGGCCGCGGGAAGCAAAAACCTTGAATTGGCTAACGACATAGCGGAACGACTCCAGAGATTTCGGACGGAAATATAATGACATCCCCGCGGCGCTATAGAAATTCAGGGTTAAGTACGATGTTATTAACAAAGGGGAAGGTATCTTGAGAGACGCATTTATCGAAGTGCGAGATTTTCGCAAGGAATATGGTGATTTTGTTGCCGTGGACGGGATTAGTTTTGAGGTTATTCGCGGCGAAATCTTTGGTTTGCTTGGACCAAACGGGGCCGGAAAGACGAGCACCCTCGAGTGCCTGGAGGGATTACGGCCACCGTCCGGCGGAACCGTGCGAGTAGGAGAAATGAACCCGGCAAAAGAGTTTCACAAACTAAAAGACGTAATTGGCGTCCAGCTTCAGTCTGCCGGACTGCCTGAAAGCATCACACCGGTTGAGGCGATGAAGTTTTTCTGCGCTTATCACCGTGTGGCACCGCGTCTCGATCTGCTGGAACGCTTAGGTTTGGATGAGAAGAAGAGCACTCAGTTTAGCGAACTTTCTACCGGTCAGCAACGGCGTCTGACCCTCGCCTTGGCGGTTGCCCACAGCCCTTCTATGCTTTTTCTTGATGAACCGACGGCGGGCCTGGACGTCGGCTCTCGGGTGGAGCTGCACAGTCTCATGCGTGAAATGCGTGAAAAAGGAACAACGATTTTACTCGCGACCCATGATATGGCGGAGGCTGAGGAATTATCCGACCGGGTGGCTATCTTACTTAATCAAAAGCTTGCAACTATCGGCACCCCGATGGAAATCACCGCCACCGGAGCAGGTTTAACAAAAGTGTCCGTCCGGACGCGGGATTCCTGCCTGGCCGGCGCTGACGTACCATTCCCCGCGGTAGGCCAACACGCGCGTAAGGAAGATTACGATATCTATTTGAGTACCGACATCGGACCCACCGTGGCGTCAATAATCGCCCACGTTGAAAAGATGGATGATGTTCTGATAGACCTCAGGGTTGAGAGGCCTTCATTGGAGGATCGATTTCTAGAGATCACATCAAAAGGCGGCTCGGAATGAAAGCGTTTTTTGTCCACTTCTCGTTTGAGTTTAGGACCGGAGTCCGGAATAAACAACTGCTTTTGATGAATTATCTGTTCCCGTTGGGGTTTTACCTGATGATGGGATTTATCCTGGTGGGAATAAATCCGTTCTTTTTGGAATCGATGATTCCCGGTATGGTGATTTTTGCGATTTTGGCGGCAACGCTGTTGGGCATTCCTACTCCGCTTGTTAACGCTCGAGAAAATGGCATCTTTCGCAGCTACAAGATCAACGGAGTGCCAATATTTTCGATACTAATTATTCCAGTACTTACAACTATGCTGCATCTGTTTATTGTAGCGGTGATAATTGCGGTCACAGGGTCGCTGCTTTTTCATGCTCCATCGCCCACCCACTGGTTTATGTTTGCCGTCATTTTTTTTGTCACTGCGTTTTGTATGTCCGGCGCCGGCGTACTTATTGGCGTGATCTCGGCGAATGCGCGGCTTACGGTATTGTATTCGCAACTCTTGTTTCTGCCGTCGATTTTGCTGGCCGGTATTATGATGCCATATAGTATGTTGCCCGGACCCGCCGCCGCGATCTCCCGGCTGCTGCCCTCAACACTGGCAATGAATGCCTTTGTTGGCCTTGCAATGGGGAGCGCGGCCCATTTCAACCCGTGGGGTGCGATGGCAACGTTGTTGGCCGGCGGCGCCGTAGCTTTTGGGTTGGCGGCTCTCCTGTTCAGCTGGGATCGGCGCAACGCCAAACGGCGCGGACATCCGATTATGGCTCTGCTATTTTTTCTTCCTTTTGCAGTCGGGATTCTTGCGGGATAGGGTAGGGAGGCGAGGGGGACGCCGACGCCCAATCTTGCCGTTAGTCTCGCCCGCGTCGACGTCTCCGGCCGGCCGCCCCGCCGCTGCTGCCGCCAAAAATAATGCTCGCTCCTAAGAGGAACCCAAATGTGTACCAGCCGCCGTTATTATGGACCTCGTAAACCTCTATCGACTTGTTAAACAACGAGATGATGAACATCACCGGTGAGGCAAATCCGTGCCAAAGACCAATCCAAAAGCTCGCGACCTTACCCTCGTCATTGGGCGTGTCAGCCATGCTGTTGGGCCCCGGCGCACAACCGGCGATAATCACCATAACCAGCAGAACTCCGACAACAATCTTCACTTTGCTCATAAACAACTCCTCTTCGACATGATTACTCCACAGTAATGACTACATTACCCTTTTTCTCTCCTGTCTCGACATAGGCGTGAGCTTCCGCCGTTTGTGCCAGGGGATAACGTCTGTCAATCACGGTATTTATCTTTCCTGATTCAATCAGCTCTTTCAAGAACTGCATGTCTTTTGTCTCATAGTTTGCAGTCCCGCTTATAATACTTTTGCCATCCCTTTTTGCTGCATTTCGCCTCCTAAACATCCCGAACAGCCCCGGATTGGCCAAGAGGAGGACTCCGTTCATCTCAAGGGACTTCAAGCAAGCTAAAATTGAACATTTTCCCACGACGTCAAATATTACGTCAAAGAGCCTGCCACTCTTGCCCTCAGCGGTCGCCGTGAAATTCTCTTTTGTGTAGTCTATAACATGGTCCGCCCCAATGGACCGCAGCATTTCTAATTTACCGGTGCTGTCCACAGCCGTCACTTCAGCCCCATAGAATTTGGCAATCTGCACCCCAAAAGTTCCTATAGTCCCCCCCGCGCCATTAATCAGAACCTTGTGACCGGGATGAATATTTGCCTGCCTCAAGAAATGTAACGCGTTTAGCGCACCGGTGGGAACAGCAGCGGCTTCCTCAAAAGTCACTGTAGTAGGCTTTTTTGCGATCACCGCTCCCGATGCCGTCGGCTCCGCGGGGAGGCTTATGTATTCTGCATAAGCTCCCATGCCAAAACCGGTAGCTGCAAAAACTTGGTCACCTTCTTTAAACATTGTGACGTCCTTGCCTACCGCTTCAATTACACCTGAGAGCTCTTGTCCCAATATGTTGTTTCGTGGCCCACCGATACCAAATCCGGCCCTGATGAGTAGGCGCATTAAAGGAGGAAATTTCAGGCCGCGAAGCTCACAGTCACCCGCAAACGCCGTGGCTGCATGAACTCGTATTAGTATTTCATTATCCTGAGGGGTTGGTTTATCTACCTCTCGGAGCTGAAGAACCTCAGGCGGCCCGTATTTTGCGCATACTACTGCTTTCACGGCATTCCCCTTATTTATGTCCCGATTGTCGCGGGTAACGTTAATTCCCCATGTTTAGGATCCCAGGGTAATCGCAACTCCCCACTTTGGATGGCTGTAGGGTAATCATATTCCCCAGTGT
>NZCE01000002.1 GCA_002688185.1 Spirochaetales bacterium | reverse complement strand
ATGTCGCGGGTAACGTTAATTCCCCATGTTTAGGATCCCAGGGTAATCGCAACTCCCCACTTTGGATGGCTGTAGGGTAATCATATTCCCCAGTGTATCAACACCGGGGTAATCGGGATTACCCACATATTTCCGTTCAAGGTAATCATATTCCCCACTCCCCGTCGATCGGCTACCATCCTCCTGCTCAAATCAGACAGCAGGAGGAACACAACATGGGGTACCGAAAAATGGACAAGCATGTACTGAAGGCGATTTTCCGGCGATGGATCGACGATCAGTCGATCAGCAAAATTCATCTCGAGGAAGGGTTTGATCGAAAGACGATTCGCGACTACATAAAGCTCTTTGAAGCTAAGGGCTACCGACCCGGGCGGCAGATCGTTGACACGGATGTACTCGACGCTGTTTTGGAGAAGCTTCTTCCGAAGAACAGCAGAGGCCGGAACAAACGTGATCTTCTCACGCCGTACCGGAAGGAACTGATTCAGTTAGTGAATCCGGATGCGTTATCTGAAGGAAACGAACAGCGGTCGGAGCCGGTGAAGCCGAAGACTGCCTATCTGATTCTGGTGGAGAAATATAAGCTCAAGGTCAGCTATGAGACGTTCAAACTCTATGCGCGGCAGATCGGTCTTGTGGCGAAGAGAAGGCGCACACCCACGCGGCTTGAGTCGCCGGCAGGAAGGGAAACTCAGATTGACTATGGCACCGTCGGTACATTGCTCAATCAGCACAACGGCAAGCAGCGTCGCGTGTATGCCTTTGCTGCCAAACTTTCCTGTTCTCGACTTCCGTACATCCAATTCAGCTACTCACAAAAGCAGGAGTCGTTCGTGGAGAGTAATATTGCGATGGTCGAATTCTACGACGGTGTAACGGAGTGTCTGCTGATCGACAATCTTAAGTCAGGCGTCCTGAAGCCCGATGTTTGGAACCCGAAGATCAACCGTGCCTACGCGGAGTTTGCTGAGCACTACCGGACTTTCATCGATACTACTCGGGTAGCCAAAGCGACCGATAAAGCCAAAGTCGAACGATTGATTCCCCAGGCGCGAGAATTATTCCGTCGCCTCAAAGCGATCAACCCCACCTGGGGGCTGCAGGAGTTCAACCGCGGGGCGCTTCGGTGGTGCCGGGAAGAATACGGAAGGGCCAAACACGGGACAACCGGTATTGCGCCGATGACGCTGTTCGAGGAACAGGAGCAACAGCTACTGAAGCCCTTAGCTGCGGTGAGATTCGAGGTGCCGAGGTACAAACCGGTGAAGGTGCATCCGGACCGATTCTTCACCTTCGATCAGAAGCGTTACGCCATGCCTGAGGATTGCCGCGGGCAATCGTTCATAGCACGAGAGAGCGGGGCAATGCTTAGGGTCTTCGATGCCTCCTACCGGCTGATTCGTTGCTATACGGTCAGCGAACGACGCGTTTGCTGGCTTCCCGGTGACTTTCCAGAAAGCCAGGAGGCGCTGATGCAGGGGACCTACCCGCGCTATCTGCTCTCCCGTGCCCGCGCTCTTGGACCTGCGGCAGAACGGCTTATCTCTCAGATCCTCAAGCCGCATGCATGGGTGAAGGCTCGCGCGGCCCAAGGAATGCTTTCGGTACTGGAGACCTACCGTCACTGTCGGTTCTTCCAGGATGTCTGCGCCGAAGCGGCAAAAAAACGGGTGTTTAATCCGAAGCAGCTCAAGTGCATCTTCGAGAGTGAACGGACACAACAACGCCTGCAGTTCCTCCCACCGCTTTCTCAAGCCGGGCGAGCGATGACCCGCGATATTCAGGAGTACCTCAACTGAGGCAAAGGAGAAAAGAATGGATCTACGATACCACCTGACCAACGATCTGAAACGCTTAAGGATGCCGGGTATGATCGAGAACCTCGATCTTCGCATTAAGGAAGCAACCGACGGTAACTTCGGTTATCTGGAGTTCTTTCAACTACTCGTACAGGATGAAATCTCCAACCGGGAAACCAACAATTTGGCGAAGCGGTTAAAGGCGGCGAACTTGAGCAATCGCTGTACCTTTGAGAACTTCGATTTCCGATTCAATGAACGAGTGCTCCCAGCGAAGACGATACGCGACTTGGCAACTTGCCGATTCCTAACTCATAATACAAATATAATTCTGTGCGGCCCGCCTGGGATCGGTAAATCACATGTGGTCCAGGCAATCGGTCACGAAGTGTGTCGACGCGGCTCGGAGACCATTTTCGTCAAGACCCACAAGCTCCTTAAACAGCTGTGCGACGAGGAGTATCCGCGTAGAGCTTTGCGGCTGTGGAAACGGCTGCGTTCAGTGAGCGCGTTGATTTTGGATGATTTCGGATTCCGTTGCTACGACTCCAAAGAAGCAGAGCTGCTGTACGCGATCTGTGATGAACGGTTGGGAACCGGCTCGATCATCCTCACCTCCAATCGGCCCGTAGAAGACTGGTACAGCGTGTTTCCTGACCCGGTGATCGGAGGAGCAATTCTTGACCGACTCGCTTCTCCGGCAATAAAGCTGATTATTGAAAAAGGACGCTCGTATCGGAAAGAAGGACCAAAATCAGCGCATATATCCTCTGAAACCACATTTGAGGATGCAACGCCATGACACAGCGAAAAAAGAGGCTCGAGGATTGCGCTGGTGAGGTTTTCTCAACGAAGGTGATAGTTGGATACCCCCGAAAAACAGTGCTTTCAACCGACCGGATCACCGAATGAATGGAGGAAAAACGATGGCAACAAATCAGCAAACCGTATAAATTATGAATTCAAAAGTCTCGACCGAGGGGGGTGGGACTTGAGATTACCCTGCTGGGGAATATGATTACCCCTGACAGGATAGTTTGAACCGACGAATTCCGTCGGATAAGCGGGCCTCGTGTCTATCAATAGCTACTGCGGGACAAGCTCTGATTGGGATTGGCTCTCTGCCTTTATTTGGATATTTTATCGACGTGTTTTCATTGAAAACAAGCCTGATTATTTTCCAATGGACATTTTTTAGCCTTTTATTCGTGGGAGCTATCTGGGGTTGGAAGATACTTGGAAAGGCATCTGAATCAGATGCTGTTGCCAAATAAATTCAGAACTGACGAAAAGGCCTGCCGGTTTGCCATTTAAAGCCACCATTTCAATGCAAACCGACGACGGCACCAATATCCTTTCATTAAAGAAAACCTCAGCGGGTGCATGCGGATAGCGCGGTCCCGATGACCTGGATTCTCCGGCGGCTTGGTTGCCCACTAGGCAACCAAGCCGCCGGAAAGCCATTTCTTGACTTTGGTGATCTGACACTTTTTCGTCATCATTTAGCCACAATGGAGTGGGTTTGCACATTGGGCGAAGCTGGCAAAAAAAGTTCCAAGATGGTCACCGCAAGGAGGAAAGGGCCAGTCGTTTCCCCAACATGAGCTGAGTAAGAGACATAGTTCCAGAAAATCAAGCTTGATTCAATTGAATTTCTTATTACCTCACTCCTTACTGGCGGCGCCACATTGCAAACGGCATCTTCACTGGATATACTCTCTGATACGCGTTGCACGCAGGGGAAGAACATTGGCTGAAACGCTGACACCGGCCGTTGAAGAGTTACGATCCTGGCTTCTCGTCACCTTGAGGCATTCGTGCGACGTGGAGTACTACCTCTCAAGACTTCACATTGGCCATTATGACTTCCAACGACCTCACGATCTTTCGGGGCCCGGTAATAAGCTCTGCTGGGAAGTAGCGAGCATTATGGCCCTGGAGTCGCGTAATTCGAGTATGGAATACTTCAAAGAGAATCTTCTCCCGGCCGTGGAATTGCATAGGAAAGGCCAATACCATCACCGCCCGATAAGCGGAATACCGATTCTTCGACGCCGAGATCACAAAAAAGTAAATCTTATTGATACGCTCTGTTGTCTCATGGAGGACCGACCTTATTTTGGCGGCGAGCGCGACTACGACGGGCTAAGCAAATTCGTTGGCCAAATGCGCGATCAAAGGAAAAGCGGACTTGAGCGAATCCTGCTTCAAATGCGCTCATTTCCCCGCCCGGCTTTGAAAGATATTGAATCGCCCATCTCTTTTCCAAACATAGGCCTACCGGAGCGGACCTACCGAGAGACTCTTCGTCTAGCGTCAGATGCTGTCACTTCGCTAGAACGCATTCATGGATACTACGTGATCGAGTAAGAATGCCCAGGATTGAGCTAACTTAAACTTACCAATATATCCATCTATGGCTATCCGTGCGAAAAACCGCTCCAAATGCCAATTTTCGGCTCCAAGTATTCCTTATTTAATTATCAACCTGATCAGCAGAGACCGCAATATAACTAACTTGAGAAAATCGTAAATTTACCGGATTGTTAATCCGAGATACTTCCAGCCACCGTATGGGGATACTGCCATTTATTTTCATGGCTGCCCCGACATGTGCCTCGTGGGAGGGAGAGCTCCAGAAAAGCGGTCGGGAATTTCACTCAATGACCTTATTGACATTATTCTCCGTGATACTACTGTGAATATAGATTGAGCACTTTCCGAATTATCGTTTGATCGGGAACGCCATGCTTGATCAAAGATCTCTTGATGGAGACAAACGAATGATTGCGATACTTTCGGACATCCATGGCAACTCGCCTGCCATGAAGGCGGTGCTCAAAGACATCAGGTCTCAAGGCGCCGAGAAGCTCATCTTCCTCGGTGATGCCCTAACCGGTCCCGATCCGAAAGGAACCATGGACATCCTCTCCGCAAGCGGATGCATACCGGTATCGGGAAATGTTGAACAATGGATCATACAAGGAGATATATATCAAGTTCCTGATCCGGAGAATGAACTCCATACGTCCGTGCGCGAAAAGATGCTATGGGTGACGGACAGCATCGGAAAAGATTACCTCGAATGGATCCTTACATGGCCGGACGAATACGAGGAAAGTGATGCCTATTTCGTACACGACTCGCCATATGATCGAAAAATAGAGCGTCTGTATAGAGATAACTCCGATCCCAAGGGATATCTGTATCATTCCAAAGGGCTGCACGAGGATTCACCCGAAACCACATTCGCTGAAAACGCCTCTATCACGAATGATTTGGCTCATAAGAAGGTGTTCTACGGGCACACTCACGCCCCATACACGCGAGCAGCTGGAGGAGTGACGTTCTGTAATGTCGGTAGCAGTGGGTTTTGTTTGGACGGAGACCCGAGACCTGCTTGGGTTTCTTGGGACGGCGATAGCCTTCAGATCCATCATGTCGACTATGACCTGGAGGAGACGATCTCTCTCATACGGTCAGGCGAGTATCCGCTGTCCGAGCAAGAAGGATATATCTACATGCTTCGAACGGGCAACCATTGGCGGACTTACCGGCCGCCTGCAGCCGATGAGAACTAAAGCAAATTAATTCCGTGCGCGCGGTGTCGGTAACATTGTTGGACGGTCGATCACCGCAAATAATTCGCGGGAAATGGTGCCCAAAAGCACTTCCAGCTCGCTCTGTATTACTGGATTCCTATAATAAAACCAGACAACCCATGAAATGGTCACCGCAGGGAGGAAGTGCCAATACTACTCTCGGCCGCCAAGATGTGCCCCAGAATGATCTCTCGATTGTCGGCGATAATTACGCGGAAGCAGCCAGGATGTTTAATACATATCGCAAAAAAGGGATCCAGGGCTCTCACTTCGACTTCCTTATATGTGCCGATTCCAAACGACATTAGACTCCTGTGTTCACAACCGATAAGGACTTCATGAATTACTCGATGCACGTTGATTTGAGTTTGCTCAGCCCGAGACAAGACAATCCTATAGAGGGAGCCGCAATTAGTTTCGCTGGCTGTCAGATAGCGTCGCCATCGGCTCCGTCCTCAAAGCGGACGATAGTTGAAATGGCACTCACCAATCCCATCCACGTGACATCAGTTTTGAAAACCGCAAACTAATTATCCAAATGGTTGCGGAAAGCGCACGGTATCGCGTTATCTGCCCTCGGAGTTGTGGGTCTTTCCGCATCAAGCCTATGCCCACATCCAGGCACAGAACCTGGCAAAACTGCGTGGTCGAACAGTGGATCAGAAGTTGTCCGTCGGCAATTGCCGGGCCTGAAAGTGCCTAAATTTTCGGTCTCACTTTAGTCACGCCTGGGCATTCCGACCTATTGAGCGGATCACGAGAGGGCGAGTAAATACTCGTGGTGAAAGAAAAAAAGATTCGGGATGAGAGGACTTGAACCTCCGATCTCCTGCTCCCAAAGCAGGCGCCTTAGCCACTAGGCTACATCCCGAAGCAGAATGAAGTATAAAAAATAGCAGTTTCACAGTCAATATGAGATTGAACCAAAAAAAAGCCGACGGTAAATGAGTCCGCCGGCTGATTTTCTGCAGTCCTGATCTACATTACTTCATCATTGCCCTGAACGTGTCATACGCTCCGGAATAGATCTCCACATATCGCTCGACGCCAAATCGATTCAGTTCTGAAATATATGCGTCCCACTCGTCCATCGGCCGAGAGCCGGTGATAAAAAGCCCGGTATTCTTGATAACTTGACTTACAATGTTTGTCTTAAGCTCGGCAAACTCTTCGGCTAAGTCTTTTTGCATAAAAAGCAACCGCGGCAGCCTTACCTCCGGCCAATAGGGCTCTGTCTTTGCAGTCTCATAATGAAGATACACTTCATACTGATTCATGCGAGTTTCTTCAGTTGCTTGGGGAGTCCACATAGCGCGGCGCTCGCGAATATCGCCTATGAGGGCAAACCAAAATCGGTTTTGGTTCCACACGAAAGTTTCTTCATCGGTGGCATCTGAAGGAAGGGTGCCTCTAGTCATTTTTAGGGGTGCACCTTCTATGTTCTTAGCATTTAGATTAGCAGGTGGATCCCACCCGACGCCTTCGATTCCGCCGTGGTTTATGAACATATTGTATTCGCTCCATAGGAAGTCGGCCAACCGGTAAGTTGCCACCGGATTCTCGTTGGTATCGAAAATAGCGAAGCTGAAGCCAGAGAGCTGGCTTATGGGGTCCCACAGAGGTTGATATTGGGCGCCTTTGGGTCCGGCAACAGGCGGCAATGCCGCAAAATCTTTTAGTACCTCCTTGTTGGCAGCAAAAAAGGCATTTGGGGTCCCATTTCGCTAGCAGTGGCAGTTGTATCTTATGGTGCCGGATCGTCCTTCAGGTTCTCAGCCCAAATGGGAGAATGGTCAACAATGTGATAAAAGCGCTCGGAATGGATCCCGTCAGGTTTCTGGGCATGCCAAAGCTTTAGAGAAGCATCTATGTGTGGCCCGGCGTTTGGCAGCACACCGGATAAGTTCAACGGTTTTCGTATGATTGGCCGCGTGCGTGCTGCTCAATTGTCTGTCCTTGAATTACCCGATCATTCTACATTCACATATTTGGCCAGTCAACAGGCGAGCCGGGCGGAGAAAACATCACTGGGTATAGTCCAATCGGCAGCCTTGGAGTATTTAGATATATTGCCCTTTCGGTTATTTCCATCAACCGAGGCTCATTCGTCGTATATTGACATGATGAAAAACGGTCGGAAATATAGAGAGAGATTATATGCTCCAACTCACTACCGCTATTAAAATCGCTGCAATTTTGAGCTACGTTTTCTTGGCTTTGCTTACGATGCGGAGCGATTCACGGCCCAGAGTACGCAGATTTTTCTCCATTTACCTGCTTGTCCTGATTTATTGGCAGTTCGTTTCGCTCATGCTGAATTTCAGCAAAACCCCGGAAGCAGCCGTCTCCTGGTATAATCTACTTATCCCAGGCACCGAATTATATAGCGTATTATTCTTTCCCTTCACCCGGGCCTTCTTGGATATCAAGGGGCAAAAACGCATAACCTTTGTCGCCTATGCCGCCTGCGGATTTCTCATTGTTTTTAGTGTCGTGGGAATACCGTTCTCTGAAGTACGGATGGGACGGGGTGAGATCTTTGTCCCGGAAATGCCACTTATCGTATATTTGCTCCGCGCAATCGGTTATTCATTCTGGATCATGGGCGTATTCAACCTCATACGCGAGGTCGTGAAAACTGATTCCTCATATCGACGAAATCGGATTATGTATCTTCTACTCGGTTCGGCTTTTGTCATTAGCGGTACGGCCGCAAATTTCACGCTGCTGAAAGACTACCCGGTAGATATCGCCATCAATCTGATAAACGCCGGTTTGGTAGGCTATGCGGTAATCAGGCATAGGCCCGTCGCCACAAAGATCTTTCTTGCCAAGAGTCTATTTTATTCAGTATTTATCGGAATGCTTGTCGGACTCTACTTTGGGTGTATCCTTCTCCTCGAGAGTGCCGTAAACCGTTCCATCGGCTATAATTCGCCGATCTCAGCAACGATAGCCGTCGTAGCCTTGTCGATTGTATTTTTGCCGCTGAGGAATGGAGTTCAAGTGGCAATCGACAAGCTGTTCTCAGGTGAGCGATATGACTATCAAGGAGCAGTGGAAACCTTTAGTAGAGCGGTCACGTCTATTAGGAATCCTGATGAGCTGACAAATCTCGTTGCGCGGACGACCTCGGATACTTTTCGCTCGAGAAAAGTTCTTATTCTTCTGCCTGACGAGAACCGAGTCGTGTTTACAATGCACACATACTGGGGTGAAACAGAAAACTCGCGGCACCATTTTCAACTCAAATCTACGGATAGTTTGGTGGAGTGGATGCGGCGGGAGGCGCAACCTGTCGTAATTGAGGAAATACAGGCGAACTCCCAAACCGGTAGCCTTTTCAAATCTCATGGAGGCCAATTTCGTGAGTTGGGATTATCCGTGATTGTTCCTATTCTTCTGAAGAACCGTTTGACAGGAATACTGTGTCTTGGACAAAAGCTTTCCGGAGCCATGTACACCGATCAAGATGTACGGTTCCTTACCACTCTGGCCAATCAAACAGCAACAGCCCTGGATAACGCCATGGTATATATGGAGGTAGAAAGGCGACTGTCGGAACAGACTCTGCTTTTTATCCTGAGCGAGGCGTTCAGGCGATCTTTAAATATAGATGATGTTGTTTATGAAGCTATCGGCATTCTTAAAGCCTTTCTCAAAGTTGAGATCTGCGGAATATTATACCTGGAACGATCGGGCAGTGTTCGGATTTTCTCAGACGATCCATTGAGTGACCGGGTTCTGCGAAGCGTATCATCGGTCAGGTCCGACCTTATTGACCATTATTCTGGCGTGGAAGAATCAGGATATGAAATGCCCGAGATTTATCGGCGCGCACTCAATTCAGATCCGGACCTGCCGGACAAAGTCAAGCATAAAGTTCTCGGGTGCGTTCTTCTCCCACTCAAGCAGCAAGTCGATCTAGTTGGTTTATTGCTAATTTCTAAGACCGGCGGCGACAACAAATCAGATCAACAAAGCACGGACGTATTGCGCACGATAGGAGCTATTATCAGCCAAGGTATTATGCTTCAACGGACGGTTGCAGATCTCGTCGGCGTTAAAAGCTATAATGAGAATATACTCAACAGCTTGAATGACATGGGAGATACGTTAATCGTTATTGATTTGGATAGGATCGTCAAATCGGCAAATGGTGCCACATGTACGTTGCTTGGTTATCAGGAGAATGAATTGGTAGGTAACGACATAAGTTTTATCACGAGGCTTGATGAAGAGCTTTTCACAGCAGAGGGATTTTCTCATCTCATTGAGCAAGGCTCAATAACTAATTATGAGCTCTTTTATCGAAATAAAGACGGAGATGAGATACCGATGCTCTTTTCCGGGTCTCTGCTTGCGGATGAGGATGGGGAGGTTGTGGCAGTTGTGGGTATGGCTCGTGATATCACCGAGCATAAGCGGGCGGCGGAGTCTAAAAAAAACCTCCTTTTGGTCAGAGAAATCCATCATCGGATCAAGAATAATTTGCAGGTTATATCGAGTCTTCTCTATCTGCAATCCGGATACGTAGACGATGAGACGACTAAGGAAATGTTTATTGAGAGTCAGAATAGGGTGCGGTCTATGGCCCTCATTCATGAAAATCTCTACCAATCGGAGGATATGGCGGGCATAGATTTTGGGAAGTATCTGAGAAATCTTACTCACAACCTGATGCTTACCTATGCAACGGGAGATAAAACAATCTACCTCGATGTCGAGCTGAACGAGCAGGTTATTCTGGGTATGGACACGGCGATACCGTGCGGACTCATTATAAACGAGCTGGTTACCAACGCGTTAAAATATGCATTTCATGGGTTCAAGGAAGGAGCGGAAAGACGCATCAAGGTAGATCTGCAGCCCATGGGCGAAAAGCCGGCGGAGGGATTTGCGGCAAAAAAGCAAAGAGCATTTTGCCTGCGCGTGATTGACAATGGAACAGGACTCCCGCCGGAATTCGATATCAGCCAGACTGATACCCTTGGTCTCAGACTGGTTACGACGTTGGCAGAGCAACTCGACGGCCAGGTAACGCTAAACTCAAATGAAGGCACGGAGTATGTTATTAATTTTGTTGAAGCCTAAATCCCGTCTCTCAACCGCACCCTCATGGAAATATCCCTAATGGTAAGAACTATCCCCATTGTCACGTCCCTCTCGCTATAAACCGGCGCCAGCGTAAAATCCACGGGTACCTGAGACTCTTTACGCTCGAGCCATAAATTTTCCACCGTCATGGTTTTACCCTCAAATGCGACCGCGGATATGGGGAGTTTTACTTCTTCATCGGTATCCATGTCGGTAAATTTCAGTAACGTCATAAGATTGTGAGAATCAGATTCTTCCCCGGTAAATCCAATGAGTTTTTGCGCAGCTCGGTTAGAATAGTCGATCTGACCTTTCAGATCCGACGTGATTACCGCCTCCTGAATTGACCGCAAAATAGTAGTGAGTTTTTGCTGCGCGAGAGAAAGCCTTGAATCCATGCGCGCTTTATACAACGCCATCTCAATGGTAGAGTGCAGAGACTTTTCTTCAAATGGCTTTACGATATATCCAAACGGAGCTGTCTGCTTGGCCCGTTCAAGGGTCTTTTGATCCGAATGCGCTGTAAGGAAAACTACCGGGATTTTGTACGTCTGTTTCAGCCACTCAGCCAACTCAATTCCGTCTACATCACCTTTGAGACGAATATCCATGAGTATGAGATCAGGACTGATCTCCGCGGTTTTTTTCACCACCTCATCACTCGCCGCAGCGGTCGCCGGGACATCATAGCCAAGACTTTCAAGGCATTTCTTTAAAGAAAGCGCGACGAGACCTTCATCTTCTACTACAAGTATTTTTTCTTTCGCCATACCGCACCAATATAGTCAAAATTTCTAATGCATTCTAACACAATACAACGCGAAATAAAAGAATTAATAGAATTTGCATCAATCTTCTTGGGCTAAAAACCGCGCGACAACTACGATTTTTGAGTATAATGATTACACTGGCCGTGGGATGGATATTAATGGGCAAACGTAAGAAAAGACTAGACACTTCGATGCAGGTAATGCACAACCCTCGGCTCGATAAAATTTTTACCGAGGCTTACCGCAGTACTATGAAAAAAGTCGAGCTGCGGGAGGCAGACAAGCATGCTTCGGACTATCTAAACACTTTTTCAGACTTTTTCCGAGAAGATCTCAATACCAGAGACTTGAGCCCCGAGGAGAGAGATGAGTTTATGAAGGTGTTTCATCAGGAGCTTGCGCACCTCAATGAAAAGAACCTGACGGCGACAAAGAAGCGAAAAAGGGCCCTAATAATTGCCGGATCGAGCACAGCAGGGGCACTGGCCCTCTCTTTTGGTCTATTCACGGCCACCGCCAGGCCATTTATGCCGCTTCCAAAAATCGAATCTCAGATAGTGTATTATCTTGAGAAGGTGGATGAAGGGTTTGGATCTTATTCAAAAAAATTCTACTCACTAGTTGATAGGCACAGCAGGAAGGTTCCCGACATAGCGGAACAACGATATAGGACTGAAATGTATACCTACCTCGAGGAACATTTTGATTCCGCCTTGGAACATTTAGAAAACGGCGAAATCCGGTTTTATGATGACGCAAAGCAGTGGGCATCACGGTTTCCTGAGGTTGAGGAGCGGCAGGACAGAAAGGAGCAGGCTGATAATGCTTTTAGGAAGGGCCTTGGGACCGCCGTTGGAGATTCCTTGGAGGAAGTAAAGGAAGGGGCGAGAGACCTCATAAAAAAAGCGACGGACTTTATAAAGGATACCATAGACCGAGAAGACTAGCTAATATCGTTAAGAGGAGACTATGGCGTACGACGAAGGGCTCGCGGAACGCATGCGCGCGGTACTCGAGGGCAGAAACGATATTGAAGAAAAGCATATGTTTGGCGGCATTGGATTTTTGCTGCGCGGCAATATGGCATGCGGAGTTCACAAGGATTGGCTCATCATCAGGATCGGGGAAGACCGCTATCGAGAGTCTTTGGAGCTGCCGCATGTCCGGGATTTTGATCTCACCGGACGCGCGATGAAAGGTTGGCTTGTTGTCGACCCTCCAGGGTACGACGATGATGGGCAGCTCGAGGAATGGATGCAGGCCGGCATCAGTTTTGCCGAAACGTTGCCCCCAAAGCAAAAAAAATAGGCCGCGCGGAGGCGCCGCGCGGTGACACGAGTGCCCGAAACTCTCCTTACGGTATCTTTTTTTCTATTCTAACGACGTAAGCATGCTCGCACGGCTTTTCGGCAGGGAGCGTCACCCGTAGGCCCCGGCCGGTCCTGGACCATTTGAGGGGCTCCTTTGACCCGAGAAGCTCTACCGATCCGATTTCGTCAGTATACAAGCGCAGATTTGACCCAAGAGACTGAATGATTACCTCTCCCTTTTCCGGCCAGGCCAGCATTATCGCATACAAAACATCTCCGCGTGCGGTGAACCTGATATCCTGACTGGTAAACGGTGTTCTTTTAGTGTCGGTAAAAGCGCCCTTTTGCACGGATGTCGGACCCTCGCCATATGCCTTCCAAGGTCTGCTGTCATATATGGCGTTGCCGTTAATGACAAGCCATCTTCCGATGTCCTTGAGAATCTTCTGATCTCCTTGGGGAATGGAGCCGTCGGACTTCGGTCCAATGTTTAACAAAAGCGCCCCATTCTTGCTCACAATGTCTACTAAATCCCCAATGATGGAGGTGGAAGTTTTGTACGCTAAATCAGAGACATGGCTCCAAGAGTTCTTTCCCACCGAGGTGTCGGTTTGCCAGAATAGCGGATTTATATCATCCAACTGACCCCGCTCGATGTCATAAACTCCTGCAGTGTGTGGAAATGCCCCATATTTAAAATTAATCGCCGCGCCCCGGTCCCATTCAGCGGCTCGATTATAATAATAGGCGGCAAATCGCTTAAGGTAAGTCACAAATGTCGGCTGCTCGATCCACCAGTCAAACCAAACGATTTGCGGCTGGTATTTATCTACAAGCTCGCACGTCCTTGAAAGCCAATCATCGAGATACTCCTCATTAGGTTGGGTGTCTTTCGGCTGCGCGGGGCCGTAGAGGCCTGCGTATTTGCCATCCCTGACGTCAGATTCAAACTGCATGCCGCCGTCCATAAACCACCAATGCTCGGCGCGGTGACTTGAAAGGCCGAAGACCATCCATTGCTGTCTTACCGCCTTTGCGAGCTCGCCGATAACATCCCGTTTGGGCCCCATTTTTGCCGCGCACCAGTCCGAAAAAGAACAATCATACATGGCGAATCCGTCATGGTGTTCGGCCACAGGAACCACAAAGCGTGCGCCCGCGTTCTTGAAAATGTCCGCCCATTCATCCGCATCAAATCTTTCCGCCTTGAATTGGGGGATGAAATCCTTATAACCAAAATCTTTATGTTTGCCGTACGTTTTTATGTGGTGCACATATTCCCGCGAACCTTCGAGATACATGTTGCGAGGATACCACTCGCTGCCGAATGCCGGCACGGTGTACGCTCCCCAGTGGATAAAAATTCCGAACTTGCCGTTCTTGTACCACGCCGGTACCCTATAGGTTTCAGCGAGGGAATCCCAAGTAGGTGCGAACGGCCCTTCAGGGACCTCGATTCGATTTGTCATTGTTGCCTCCTCATGATTATAGGGCCTTGTTATATCTTACAGCCCGGTAAACGACTTGCTATTGCTCGAGACGAAAAATACTCCTTATCCGGGCCATATCGAACTTTTCAGTGCGATTATAAAAATACACGCCGTTTTGTTCCTGCTCTACGTCCGTGAGCTGCGTGTAGCAGAAGCCGCAGATGTGATTCATCGATAGTACGGTTCGGACAAGACCTTCAAGCCTTTGGTAAAACTCCTCGATGCTGTGTGGTGCATTCCCATAGCCCCACGACACGCTTCTGTCATTTCCGGACGCAGCGAGCTCCATTGCCGGATTCCAGCCGATACCTCCAAACTCGTCGATTATATACGGCTGCCCGGCGTACTGCGCGTCATGATCAGGAATATTCCGAAAGACCCCCGTTTTTGGATCCGGCGCGAGAATACGATCCAATTCTTTCGGATCCTGGTTGTAATTGTGAACAGTGTAGAGATCGGTGCAATAGTGCACGTAGCCGCTCGCATCGTTCACGGGTCTTGTGGGATCGAGGGCTTTTGTGAGCTCATATGCGTCAATATGCGCACGCGAATGCTGAATTGCACCCGCGTTGGCCCGTGTTTCGTTATACGGGCTCCATGCGACTATGGATGGATGGTTTCTGTCTCTAATCACGATTTCCCGCCATTCTGATAAAAAATTTCGCGCTGCACTGACAGTGGAAAGATCGAGACCCCAACTCGAGCTTTCGCCCCAGGTAATATAACCAAGTTTATCGGCCCAATAATGGAAGCGTTCCTCAAACACCTTTTGGTGCAGCCGAGCGCCGTTGAAGCCGGCTTCAATTGACAGCTCGATATCTCGCCTCAACGATTCATCGTTTGGTGCGGTCCAGATACCATCGGGATAAAAGCCTTGGTCGAGAACGAGGCGTTGATAGAACGGCTGATTATTCAGGAGAACTTTATTGCCCTCGATGTGCACCTTTCTCAGACCCGCATAGCTGCTCACCGAATCCACCACACGGTCACCAAGCAAAACCTCGATCTGTATATCATAGAGGTGCGGGTTACCGGGTTCCCACGCCACCGAGTTTGGTATGCCGACGACGACAGGGAGTCCATCAACGGCGGGGCCTTTATGGCAAGCCACTTCCCTGTTGCCGTCAGTTACCGTTACCCGCAATTGACTCTCCGAGCAAACTGCCACGTAACGAGGTATAAACACGAGACTTTCAGAGTCAAGATCGGGGATTATGTGCATGTCCTGTAGACCATGCTGATCAACAGCCTCCAGCCATACCGTCTGCCAGATTCCAGTGGTTCTGGTGTAATGACAGCCCCGGGATGCAAAATCAGGACATTGTTTGCCGCCCGTTTGAACGCCGCTTCTCAGATCATCCCGAACGTACACGACCAGGTCGTCAGTACCGCCCGGCGTTGCGCCGTGACTTATGTCAAAGTAGAACGATGATGTTCCACCCCAATGCTTTCCGGCAGACTTGCCGTTGATAAACACTTCACACTCAAAATCGACCGCCCCAAAATGCAACAGCACCCGTTTCTCTTTCCATTCGGCAGGAATCTCGATGGCGCGGTGATACCACATCATTTCGATAAAATCCTTATGGCCGATCCCCGATAACTCGCTCTCAGGGCAAAACGGAACGGTGATTTTAGTGTCGAATCCAGTGCTGTTCCATAGGTTTCTATCGCGGCCGGATTTCCCAAAATCGAGCTCGCAGGTCCAGCTCCCGTTTAAATTAATCCATTCATTCCTCATGAACTGCGGTTTTGGGTGCTCAGGACGTGGTATTTGACTCATTGGTTTGCTCCTTCATGCGGACATGTAGTGTTTGTGCTATGTATTTTGCGCCATGCAAAAGTAGCAGCTAACCGAGGGTGTTGACAAGTGAATATAGGGATTGAAATCATTCCCCCACGGACTTTATACTCGGCGGATGACCAAACGAGAAACCGTCCGCTCCGCCATAGCACATCAGGAAACTGAGAAGGTGCCATATTTTATCAATTTCACCAGGGACGCCCTTCCCATCATTAGGGAGCAATATGATGGAGAGGATCTCTCGATAGATATCGGCAACTATGTTCACTGGGTCAGCCCACCGTGGTGGAGATGGCATGCTATCCCGGATGGATACCGCGGCTACGATAATCCGGGCTATCTGCCAAAAACGCGTGGAATTGGAAGTTATACAAAGTTTGAAGAGGACTTGGCCAAGCTGAAGGAAGAGACCGGCTGCTACATTCTAGTAATGATTTATGGAAGTCATTTTGAAAAGGCCAACGCTGCGCGTGGAATCGAGTATTTTCTGGCCGACTTGGGCGGAGATAAAGAATTCTCTAGAAAGATGCTCGGGAAAATCATCGACAAAAATATGGTGATGCTCGAGAACATCGTCGGTTTTAGCGAAATCGACGGCATTCTGCTGGGTAGCGATTGGGGATCACAACAGGCGTTACTGATGTCTCCGGACTGTTGGCGGGATCTGATCGCTCCCGGAGAGCAACGGGAATACGATTTGATTAAGGGTGAGGGCAAAGACATTTGGATACATTCATGCGGGAATATTGAGGCGATTATCGGTGATCTCATCGAAATGGGCGTGGATGTGCTTAATCCCGTGCAACCGGAATGTATGGATATTTATAAGCTAAAGGACAGTTACGGAGACCGGATTACGTTCTGGGGCGGCATAAGCACACAAAAAACCCTCCCGTATGGAAATCCCAATGAAGTTAGAGCAGAAGTAGCCCACGTGGTTGAATATATGGGCAGTGGAGGAGGCTATATCACCTCGCCGGCCCAGGAAATTCAAAACGATGTGCCGCTGAATAACATGCTCGCTCTCATAGACGCGGCAAAGCAATTCGGTTGACCGTGCGGCGAGCGCCATGTTATCCGGCTTAAGTTTGTTACTCGCGCCGCTGCAAATCACTTTTTGATAAGGTAAGCTTCTCTCCGGCCGCCGGAGCGATGTCCAATGCAAGCTCTTCATAGCGTAACCGCGCCGCGTTGCCGAGTTTCGAAAAAACTTGGACCTTCCTCAATAAGCCACTGTTCCATCGAATATCCAACACGAATCCTCCCCGAGCCGAGATTCCGGAAATCGCACCGTCAGGCCAATCGTCGGGCAACGACGGCAAAAGCAGAATGTCCACTTTTGGGTCTTCCTCGGCTCCGGGGAAATACCTCGATTGGCAGAGCATCTCGACAATGCCTGCGGTGCCGCCGAAATTCCCATCGATTTGAAACGGAGGATGCGCATCGAATAAATTTGGATAGGTCCGCTCGGGGGTAATAAGGGCCTTCACCATTTTCAGGGCGTGGTTGCCATCGAGAAGACGGGCCCACAGATTTATTTTCCACCCCATAGACCAACCGGTTGCTTTGTCGCCTCTCAGTTGGAGACTTTTTCTCACGGCGGCGAACAACTCGGGTGTCTTGTCAGGGGTAATCTGCGATCCGGGATGAAGCCCATAGAGGTGAGACACATGACGGTGCTCGGGTTCACCCTCGGCAAACTCCCTGTGCCATTCGAGGAGCTGCCCCTCCGTACCAATTTCGAGGGTTTTGAGTCGCCGAATCATGCCCTTCACCTGCTCGACCATTTCTGAGTCAGCCCCGACGATTTCTGCCGCCGTCACGAAATTCTCAAACACCTCCCGGATGATTGTCATGTCCATGGCGGACGCCACGCAGATACCAGCGCTCTCTCGGTCGCCTTCCGGTGACTCGTAGAGAAAACGATTTTCCGGTGAATTGCTGATAGGCGTGATGAGCAGGCCACTCTCATCTTCCACCAGCCAGTCGACAAAGAACTCGGCAGCGCCCCTGATGAGGGGCAGCGCCTTAGTCTCAAGAAACGCCTGATCTCCGGTAAAAAGATAATACTCCCACAGGTGCTGGCACAGCCATCCGGCGCCCATTGGCCAAAGGCAGATGTACCCGGACCCATCCACCGGTTGGGCGCTCCGCCATATCGTCGTATTGTGGTGCGCGGTCCAGCCACGGCACCCGTACATCCGGCGGGCCACTTCACCACCACTCACCGAGAGCTCATCAATTAGCCGGACGAGGGGTTGGTAACATTCCGGCAGAGAGGCCGTCAGCGTGGGCCAGTAATTCATCTCCGCGTTGATATTAATGGTGTAGCCGCTCGCCCAGGGGGGAAGAACCTCCTCATTCCAGATTCCCTGAAGATTGAGGGGTTGAGTTCCCCCACGAGAGCCCGATATCATGAGGTAGCGTCCAAATTGGAAATACTGGGCAATCAGCCCCGGATCTTCTAAGTCCAGGTGCCGCGCAAGCCTCTGATCGGTCGTGAGCAGAGGAGTATCCGGATCGACCTTTCCTAAGTCAATCTTCACGCGATCAAACAGATTTCTATAATCACCTATGTGCTTGTCCAGTAATTCACCGTACGGTATCTGGGCCGCGACGGACACAGACCTTTTCGGCTTTTCGGCCGCGGCCCCCTGAGTTTTTGAAGGGATTTTGTCAAAACCGTTAAAGCTAGTGCCGGTGGAAGCAATAATCAAGACCTCATGGCATCCACGGAGCTGCAATTCCTCTCCAGTCCATGACACGCCGGCCTCCGGCGCCACCACCTTCAGTCGAAGCTCAAAATACATGCCCCTCCCGTCAACGACGTCGCCGTACAATACCTGTTTGGCGTAGGACTTTCTGCTCCCGTCGGGATTCCAGAGCTCAGGATATTTCCACTGATGTTTCCTCTCCTCCACATACTCGAGGGTCCTTCTCAACGCCAATCCCGGCGCCTGCCCTGCTAATATGAGTGAATCACCATCATAGGAGACCGACGCAGTCGGATGGGGTGAATCGAGACTGATAGAAAACTCAGACTCCAGGTTGGGGAAAACGATCCTGCAAACGACTGCGTCCGCTGGTTTGCTGACGAATAATTCCCGTCTAAACTCGGCGCCTCCGAGCTCGTAGGAGATTGTACATAGAGATTTGGCGATATCCAGTTCGCGGTGATAATTGCGAACTTCATGAAGATCATGTCGGAAATGAATCAAAATGTCACCGAGGGGTTGGTAGCACGGCTGAGCTCTGCCCGTCCAGCGGTCGGCGAGAATGTCGTCCGCCTCGCCATACCCACCCTCTTTGATGAGCGCCCGCACTCTATCATAATCTCCGGTAATATCTAAATCCAAATCTCTGGTTCCAGGCTCATCCGAGTAAAGCGTATCGTCATTCACCTGTATCCGTTCAACGTCGGTGCCGCCGAATATCATTATCCCGGTGCGCCCGTTCCCCATAGGCGTTGCCGCGGTCCATTGGCTTGCGGGTCTGTCGTACCAGAGTTTGGAATCAAAGCTCATCGGTCGGTCTCCTATGGCCATCACATGCGTTTTTTCTGCCAGAGTATAGCTATGAAAGTGCGATGGTACAATTGATGAGTTTCCTGCTACACTATGCAGGCATCTTAGGAATCAAGCAGCCGGTGGCACATAAAATTGATTGAGGAGATATACGATGGAAGCACTGTCGGCCAAAAACCGTTGGATACGATCACTGAATCTCGAGCCCGTTGATAGGTTGGTCTTTTGGCCAAAGCTTGATGCGGCCTACCCTCTTGGCCAGAGCGACCGCTTTGGATCCATGTCTAATGCCGAGCTGCACGAGTGGATCGGGAGTGATCAACATGTCAACATTCCCACGTGTGTGAGGCAAATACGGACAAAGACAAAAATAGAAACTGAACGGAAGGGCAATCGTCAGCAAACGCGTTACATTTCGTCGTCAGGGAAGGTCCTTGAGCGCACCGATGGTTTTGACGAGAGGTCGCAGGCGTGGCATCCAATTTCGTTTCCGGTCACAGATTTGGGGTCGATAGAAATCATGCGTGAGATGTTTAGCGACGTCTCGGTCGAGTTAGACAAGGACCTTCTTGAGATTGCACAAAACCGATACGAGGAGATAGGCAACACTGCTCTCGCGGCAGCCGGAAACGGCACCTCCCCCATAATGAATACCGTGCAGCACCTCACGGGTTTGGAGGCGGGGCAATACCTGTTGGCTGATCATCCCGACGCAATGACCGCGCTGCTCGAGGACATGCACCGCGTGGTCGTGGACACTTGCCGGATACAATGCAAACATCATCCGGCCGACGTGTTTTATATGATAGAAAACACATCGACTACCTTGCTCTCGCCGGGGCAGTATCGGTCCCTCAGCTTCCCTCACGTGATGGAATATGCGCGGATCGCTGAGGAATACGGCAGCATGATGCTGTTGCATATGTGCGGGCATCTCAAAGCGATACTGCCGGATCTGGCAACGCTCCCCGTCACTGGTTTTGAGGCTTTTACCTCACCAACGGTTGGCAACACGACGTTGGCCGACGGGCGCCGGGTGTGCCCGGACAAATGCCTTATTGGCGGAACCAATGCCGCCACTTGGATAAAGCCGGCAGCCGAAATTATCGATGAGATTAAGGACAGTCTTGGCAACCTACCCCACGCCCGCGGCATAGTGCTTACTTCTGCCGGGGTGATGCCTCCCCTCTGTTCTCCGGAGACGATACGTGAGGTGTGCGAATGGGTGAAATCATATAAGATTCCGGCGTAAACGGCAGACGCGCAAGCGGCCGGCGATTGTGCTACCGATGGGCGATTCGGTTGATAAATTGCTCTTGCTCAAAGGGCGATAGCGTAGTGAAATAAACGCTCCACCCGGTAAGCCGCACTTGCAATCCGGCATACTTCTCGGGATTGTGTTGAGCATCTCGCAACGTTTCGACGTCATAGATATTAAATTGAAGACCGTATCCTCCCCCTGCAAAATGCGTCTTTATGAGATTGACCATGGTATCCAGGCCTTTCTCTCCCGCCACCGTCGACGGATGTAGGGTTACATCCAGAACCGAGCCGTTTGGAAGATTTTCAGCATCAATCGTCTGCACTGAACAGGACAGAGCGGTCACGCCGTGCCGATCACGGCCGTAAGTAGCACCGGTACCGGGGGCGAGGGGCTCGCCGGATTTTCGTCCGTCCGGAAGTGCTCCCGTCCTTTTGCCTCCATACCAGGCAAACTCCAGGGTAAAGAGGGCCGCTTGGCACCCGCCTCCGCGCCCATTGGTGAAAGAATGCACCGTTTGGCTAAAAAAATCGGTAATATGCTTGCCGACTGCGTCGGATTGATCGTCGTTATTACCCCATTTGGGTACGGCCATGATGAGATACTGTCTCATCTCCTCAAAACCGGAAAAGTTGGCATCGAGAGCGGTTAATACTTCCTTCATCGTATATCGTCTGTCACGAAATACCGCCCATTCAATTGCCAATAATGAATCTACAGCGTTTGCAAGTCCCGCGCCCACGAACCCCACTGAATTATAGCGTGGCCCTCCTTGACCGATGTCCTTTGCAGTCTCAATGCAGTCTTCTATCGTTCCGGCAATGAGGGGTGACGGATTGATTTGAGGCCATTGTCCCTCGGCGGCTTGGATACAGCCAATTGCATGAGTCAGCGCCGCGTCGAGTTGTTGCACGTACGCCTTCCAAACTTCATCAAACGTAGAAAAGCTTTCAGGACTCCCGGTTGCGGCGCCAATCTGTTTGCCCGTGACCGTATCCTTTCCATCATTGAGAAGGAGCTCCACGGGCTTGGCCAGATTTACAGTCACGTTCATAGTACAAGCCGCCTCTCTACCTTCAACGGCCGGCTCATAACAGCCTATGGGAAGATAGAATCGCGCGTCTCGAGGCGTTTTTCCCCGCTTTTCTAGTGCGCGCACGGCAACTTCATCATTGAGCAAGACAAAGGAGTTATGCCCCCGGCGAATCAAATCAGCAACTCGCCGATAGAGCCGTTCGTCAGTGTCGGATAAATATCGGACCGAGAGCTTTGGATCCGGCGCTTTGAACTCCTCATACGCTTCCAGGGCAATGTAGGTAAGTTCATTTGTCACCTGCGTTCCGTCCGGATATTGACCCCCAAACACAAAGTTTTTCCCGTTATGCTTGCCGCGCGTCCTGGAATACCACTTCATCCAGTAAAACTTAATCAGCTCTTTTGCCTCTTCAGGAGCCAGCCGCCCCTGCTCAATATCTCTGCGATAATACTGATAAAAATGACGGTCGAATTGCCCCATGGATCTGACGAACTCACCCTCCATTTCGATGAGCTCATGCATAATCCAAGTAAACTGGAGGGCTTCATGAAACGAAGTGGGAGAATGCTCGGGCACACGACGGCATGCAGAAGCAACTATTTGGAGACGGCTCGAATGATTTGGCTGCTGCTCGGACATCTGTTCACAAAGATCAGCAAAGCGATTGGACAACGCGATGGTTGATTCATAAACTATTTCAACTGCATCGAGGAAGGCCCTCTCGTCCAAAGAAAGTTCTTGAGAATCTTGGGATCTCCTGGATCGAACCTGAGAAAGTAGCCCGTCAATGCCGGTGGATAGCATGGACTCCCAGCCGGGCGCAATATGTCCAAGATCGAGTCCGGCTTTTGGACCCTTCAGCAGACCCGTGGCATAAGCGTCGTCGAGCCAGCCGGCGGTTTCCGCAAGGGGTCCTTCAACCGAAAAATCGAGCCACCTTCGTGCGATCTTTCTGAGTATTCCGCCGTGGTTGAGCTTGTCGGCGAACCAATCGTAGGGATCAACACAAATTTGGCCCCGCGTTACGATGATCCTAAACGCGTTGGCCTTGAGAAGTACTTTTGGCATGAGCGGGTTTGAATCGATAAAACTCTCGACCTCCGCCTCCAACGCTTCCGCAGATAGGCCCGTCCTATTTTCAAACGGCGGATCGATAAATTGGTCAAACAAATGCTCATGCAAGTCATCAAAGGTAATGCGGCTCTCTGCCAACAACGTGCTCATGTTTTCTCCCTATGGCGACATCTCAATATGAAAACGCCCCTGCTAAGCATAGGAGCAATATTTTTGGATAGTGGCCATTATCAGTCTCATGCCGGTCAAACGCGAACCGTTATTTATGCTCCCGGCTGTTGAAAAAATGATGCCGCGTTTTTCTTGAGACATTTCAAAATCTCTCAGAGTCTCGGCAACGAGATTTACCTCTTCATTCCGGCTGAGGGTAAACGGCGCGAGCTGTCCCCTTATCAACGCAGCCGGCAGGTGATTACGTATTTCCGAAACGGTAACATTCGGTCCAAAATTTGTCCACGTCAGGTTGGTTCGTCCCAATATCGGAAGCAAATGCCCCATATCCGAGTCCGAATGCTGGCCTCTAGTATCTTTCTCATCCGGGCAGTATCTGTCGAATATCGCTTTAACGATGGGATAGGCGAAAAAGTCATACAATTCAGCGTTGAGCATCGCGCAGTTATCATCCGCCCAACTCCAGCCATGGGGAGCCGATTCCTCGTCAAATCCCGCTTCCTCATCTATCAACCGCGCCCGCTCGAGAATTGCCCGTATAATCAGATCACGAAATCGAGCGGCCAAATCGGGATGATCCATAATCAGATATATCAAGTTCTCAACGCCGTAAACCGACATCGCAAAGGTAACCGGTCCGCGCTGACCACGGTAGAGTGGCAAGCTTGCACCTTGACCGTCCAGGCGGGATTTTTCTTCTTCCCAATTGTCAGGAAGAATAAAGGCACCCAGGCGTTCAAGCCGCTTCTCGACTTTATCGAGTAGTGCCTCGAGCTCCGATGGGTTAGTCGCTGCCTGCATAATCCAATATGACCACGAATGCCATTCTTCTGGTGCGTCAAAAATCTCATTGAGCTTTTTTGGCCCGGGCCATTTCCGGCTGAGACGAGTGGTCGATTCCCGAAGAAGGCGTCTCCCCACGATTTCCTCAGATATATCATTGTACCGTTGTTCCAACCCGGTTCTGTACTCATCCTCATGAGCCAATCTGTACCAATCCTCCGGAACATTAAGCTCAGTGAATGCACATTCATTGGACATTGTGACACCGAGGGGCATTTGAGGACATTGGTACGAAAATGGATCCTCGACCGCCTTCTCCTGGTCGATCCAAAATCGTTCCAGATCGAGGGGGGCAAGACCGTTGTTTGCATGAGAATCCTCGACCATCCTCTCGGCAAGATGGAGGTGCTTTTCTTTGACAAAAACGCTCATGTTTTAACCCTCTCTGAATAATTAGCACGATTTTAGCCCAAGATGTGCCTTCCGTCCACGCTTGCCCAATTGAACGGCACTCTCAATACAGATAGTATGGCCGGATGAATCACAGCATGATCATGAGACAGCCTGCGGTCCGATGGCAGGATGGATTGCCCGTCGGCAACGGGCATATCGGAGCAATTATGTATGGCAGAATCTGTGATGAGCAGATTTTGCTCAACCACGAAGCCATATGGCACCAGCCATCAAATCCAATTGTTGCGGATATTTCGGATTTTGTGGATGAATATCGCGCGATGATACGGGGTGGAAAGTACAGAGAAGCTGTCGGCTATTTACATAAAAAGAATGAGGAACGCGGCGGCAAATGGCATAGCACAGATCCTTATGAACCTGCCTGCGATGTTCGAATAACCACCGCTACCACCGGGCCATTCACAGCATATCGGAGGGGCATTGATTTTGCCGGCGGGACCGCGTGGACCCGATGGCGTGATGATACGGGTAACTTTGAACGGCAGGTTTTTGTTTCACGTGCCGACGGCATTGTGGCTTTGAGACAACGAGCAAGTGCAGAGAAGGGCCTCTCCTTTGACGTGGCCTTTAACGCGCATGACAGTGGAATCAATCGATCGGCGGCAGGTTACAGCGCTCCGAAAGAAATGCCGCCCTTTGAATATGAAGCGGGAGCGAAGGGATCGGTAGTATGGTTCAAAGGCAACTACGGCGGAGCCATGCCATTTGGTGCGGTGGGTCGCGTTGTTGCTAAAGACGGCGACATTTCGGTGGTAGATTCAGGGTTAAAGATAACAAATTGCAGCGAATCAATTCTCCTCGTACTTATATTTGCCGGCAAAGAGCCGGATGACGCAATTCGGGCGGCGGAAACTGAACTGGAGAACTTACCTGCGGATTACGAGGCGCTCTTTGAGCGGCATCATGCTAAACACAGGCGGCTTTTTCTATCCATGGAGCTCAACATTGCCGAACCCGGGGTCGAGAGCAATGAGGAGCTGTTACTGCGCGCGTACGATGGAAATGTTCCAAGCTCGTTGGTACAGACGATGTTTGACTATGGTCGACATCTACTTATCTGCTCGAGCGGCAAAGACGGTTGGCCGGCCAATCTACAGGGGGTGTGGAACGGAGATTATAATCCCGCATGGTCATCCGATATTCACAACGATGAAAACATACAGATGAATTATTGGCAGGCTCTTCCCGGTAATCTGCCCGAGCTCGCCGGCGCCTATTTTTCTTATTTTGAGCGGTTTTTGGACCAGTACCGGGAAAACGCGAAACTCATCTATGGATGCCGGGGTATTTTATTGCCTATAGCGCAGAGTACACATGGGAAAATGTACCCGAACGTGTGGGTAAATTGGATATCCGGTGCCGGCTGGATAGCCCAGCTGTTTTACGATTATTATCTTTTTACCGGCGATTTGGACTTTCTCAAAGAGCATGCGGTTCCCTGGCTCAAGGAAACGGCCCTTTTTTATGAAGACTTCCTGATTGAAGGTGACGCGGGCCGGTATGAGTTTATTCCATCCATGTCTCCGGAAAATGTACCATCGCGGAACGATGCTTCTCTCATCACCATCAACGCCACCATGGACATTGCGGTGTGCCGAGAAGTACTGGCGAACCTGTGCAGTGGGTGCGATAAATTGGGAATTGAGGCGTCCAATGTCGGGAAGTGGCGCGAAATGATTGAGAAGTTACCACCATATGAAGTGAATGAGGACGGGGCGATTAGGGAGTGGCTTCATCCGCTTTTTCCGGATAACTACCATCACCGGCACCAATCTCACATTTATGGGCTCTTTCCAGGCATTGAGATTACCCTGGAGTCCGATCCAGCCATGTATGAAGCGTGCAAAATCGCCGTCGAAAAGCGATTGGTTATCGGGTTAGCAAGTCAAACGGGATGGTCCATGGCCCACATGGCAAACATCTTTGCGAGACTTGGAGAAGGAAATCGTGCCTTAGAATGCATAGAAATACTCACGCGGAGCAGTACCGGGCCAAACTTGTTCACCTATCACAACGATTGGAGAAGCATGGGACTGAGTCTTGGAAACTGGGGTAGCGTCCCGCCGTTCCAGATCGACGCAAATTTTGGGACGACAGCTGCCGTCCTCGAGATGCTGGTATTCAGCACCCCGGGTATGATTAAGCTGCTCCCCGCCCTCCCTGACGCCTGGGCAAAAGGATCGGCCAAAGGAATTGCATGTCGCGGAGGAATTACCACCGATATTACTTGGGATACCGAAGTAGGTTCGGTCGGCGCGCGGCTGACCAGCAGCGAGGACCAAGAGGTGCTCGTGGCATTTCCCGCAGGTGTCGAGAAAGCGCAATCGACCGGGTGTGCGCTATCGCCATCCGACCGAGGTGATCGTTATCGCGTGGTGGATTTACGTGCGGGATCACCGGCGCAGCTTGATCTAAACTTCAACGAGTAGTCGAATCGCCGTACCAAACGGCGCATCACAGGAGGGGAGCAATGTCTTCAATCGAAATCGAATGTGTAGTTGACGCGCGAGCAGAGATTGGCGAGGGCCCGGTATGGGACGACCGAGAGAATGTGCTCTGGTGGACCGATATTAACGGCAGATGCCTTCACCGTTTTGAGCCTTCAAGCGGAAAAGACACGGTCTTCCAAACCAAGATTCGTGTTGGATGCTTTGCGGTACGCGAGGCAGGCGGGCTCCTGCTTTCCGCCGAGCACGGAATCTATGAGTGGACACCCGGGGGCCCTGATCCAACACACATTATGGACATAGAAGCCGACAGAGCGGATAACCGTATGAACGATGGTGGGTGCGACAGACAGGGTCGATTGGTGGCTTCAAGCATGAACCTGGCATCGCCCCATCAAAACACGGGCGCGTGTTGGCGAGTGGACGGGAGTTTTCACAGCACGCTACTGGCTGATGGTTTGCAGGTGGGCAATGGCATCGCGTTCAGTCCCGATGGAACCACGATGTATCTTGCCGACACTGGTGCTGAAACCGTTTGGTCATATCCGTACGATCCGGCTTCCGGCGACATAGGAGAACGCAGCGTTTTTGTCGACACTACAGCGCTCGCCGGCAGGCCCGACGGGGCGACTGTAGACGCAGAGGGTGGGTATTGGCTTGCGGGGGTTAGCGGAAGCCAGTTATATCGTTTTACGCCGGAGGGTGATCTGGACACTACCATAGATTTCCCCGTGGAATTACCGACGCGGCCGATGTTCGGTGGAACCGATCTTGACGAGATCTATGTAACGTCCATACGAGGAGCAGCTGATGCAAAACCTCTCGCCGGCGGACTCTTTGTAATCCGCGGAACGGGATTTATCGGGCTTCCTGAACCGAGGTTTAATGGGTAGCCCATTTCAAAATGCCCGGATAGGGGCGCCCGGCCAGGGGCGCCCGGCCAGGGGCGCCCGCCAACTTCTAGTCGGTGTGAAAAACCTCTTCCATGTTGGCCCACCACTCCCCTTCATCCCTAGTGTCGAGGGGCTTTTGCATCGGGCTCATTATCTCCCACCACTCCTGGGTTTTGGGATCCGCCGCCATTTTTTCCATGTCTGAGTCATAATCATCACCATGGTATTCAAAAAAGGCGAAGAGCATCCCATCCTTGTGAAAGATGGTGTAGTTACGCATGTTACATTCCCGAATTTTTGCGAGAACTTCCGGCCAAACATCTGCGTGGTAGCGCTTATATTCCGCCAGCTTTTCCTGATCCAATCCAATTGCCTGTCCGTATCGCTTCATATGCAGCAATTATAATATGATATGGCTGGAGTTATAAGCACCTTTCTAAGCGGTTTTCACCGCCTCGTGCATTGCAAGAATATTTTCCAATGGAATATCCGGATTCATAGTATTTGAGGTGAAAAGCACAAGAGACGCTCGACCTGCACAAACATCGATCGCAGTATGGACGAGCGACGTTATTTCATCGGGCTCGAGCACCGGCAGCTCAGTCGTCACTGCAAGAGGGCCAAAAATGATGAGCTGTTCACCGTTCTTCGTCCGTCTCTTGACGATATCGGTCAGCAGCATTCCACATTCAGGCTGGAGTCCCTGAAATCCCATTACACCCGCATCGATGAGCATATCCATGAGGAGACGAATGTCTCCGTCACTGTGCCAGACCGGTCTGCATCCCACATCAATCAGCGGCCGCAACCCGTCCCGAAGCTTCGGAATATAGTGCTCTTCCAAAAAGTCGGGGGAAATCATCGGGCCCCGCTGCGTACAGATGTCTTCTCCAAAAAGCATGGCCCCGGGGTACAGCCCATCCTCGTGGGCGCGGGCAACGAGTCGACATCTACACATGCCGTAAGCCCCGCCGACGTCGAATAGCTTTTTAGCCAGTTCCGGATACAGGGCGACAATCGTAAAAAAGTTCTCGTATCCAAAATCCGCGTACCAAGACGCCCGGGCTCCGGCTCCCCACTGTGCGGGCATCCAAACGAGATCTGTCTTGCCTCAGTCGGATTTGGAATTTTCCTTATTGGGGGTATGCACTTGACTCCGGTACACGCTACATCTGGTGTCTTGGGGCTGGTCCACGCGCATGCTTGATCATTGACTTGAGCGGTGCCGGATC
>NZCE01000001.1 GCA_002688185.1 Spirochaetales bacterium | reverse complement strand
CCTTATTGCTTGGAAAAGCAGACCAGTTGTCTTCTTGTATGGCAGGAGCGATGAGCTTTTTGATTTGTGGATTCTGTTTTAGGCAAACGTATATTTCTCCGTTCTTGAAAATCGTTTCTTTGAAATAGTGGAAATCTGTTTCCTTTGTGTATTCAGAGTCCATGTAGATCTCTTCGACGGCCAAGGGATCGAGAATAGGATAGATGTTCTGTTCGCAGAACTGCCGTATGATCTTTGTCGACCTGACTGCACCTTGATAGTAGGCAATGGATATAATGACATTCGCCGCAAGATCCCAGGCAACATGCGGGCGGAATCCAGGTACCAGATCTCCTTTCTTATTCGGCCCCTTGCCAATCCCATCCTCATCGGCGTTCTTTCCATAGAAGTCTTTAAAGTGGAAATCAAACCCCAGTTTCAGCCCCTCTATGATTCCCAGCTGTTTTGCCCGCGCCACCAGGTCAAGCTTCATTTTATGCAGTTGGTCAAACTTGAACTCGCATGACTGCTCGTAGAATCGGGAAGAAGAGCCGAACAGACCAATGCCGCCGGCAAGCGCAACAGACCGATCTTTTGAGTTGTTTAGATGGCTAATCCGACGATATCCGGCGAGAATACGGAAAACGTTCAACATCGCCAGGTTGGTGATTTCCTTGCCGCGTAGTTTTGGTGGACCATAGGTCTCAAAGGACTGCACAATCCCTAGATCGTTAACAAAAGGCGCTAAGAGCAGTGGACCCGGGTCACAGATGTTGTAGGCGTGGGTCTTCATCTTCTTGCAGATCAACTCAAAATGGCGATTGATCCTGCGTGTTTTCAGGACAATTTCTTCCGGGAGAAGATCGTAAGCGGTTTCAATGGGCCTGCAGGGTTCTTCGGTTCTCGGCTTCGATAGCTCCACGAAACGATCCAGAGCAACCGGTAAGCGAGCTTTATCTTGAAGCCCCCAACGCTTGGTAATTCGATTCACCACATATCTTGAACAACGAAGCTTACCAGCATCCACGATGTGCTGTGCCGACCATGAGGGATGCTCGAGTTTCTCAAGGAGTATCTTCAGTTGCAGCTCATCAGAAATACTATCTTTCTTTCCATGCGCATTAGCTGAAATGATCGCCCACGGTCCATACAACCGGTATTCCTTGGCCAAACGGTAGTAAGTCGTCACCGGAATATTGAGTCGCGTGCAGGTGTCGTACACTTTTGCCTTGCTGTTGAAAAACAGTTCTCTCAATAATTCCATTCGGTTATGGTAGGGGTCGGCATCCACAAAGAAGGTTTCTTTGCGTTTGCCTCGATTACGTCCCTCTACCAGTTTTGCCCCGCTCCCATTAAGCTCCTCAAGGCTTCTCTGTATTCTAGCGAAAAAATCCCGATCAGTTTCCAACCTTGAATACCCATAACCGTGGGAGTTGAGGATTTTGGAAATCACTTTGGAATCGGCAACCGCGTGGGTAACCGGCACCGCTTGCGCCACACGCAGTACTGCCAATTGAGATACAGTCGGGCGGCAGCTCTTTACGATGAGAACCAATTGCTCGAGATTGGGTGCTTGAGTTACCGGTGCACCGGGGTAGGAAAACAATCCCGCAAGCCCATGGTGCACAAAACGATCCTCGATTTCGTAGTAGGAGGAACGAGGCAGACCATGTTCGGTGCAGGCTTGCTTAATTGGAACCGAGCCAAACCAAACCTTTCTCAGGACTTCATAGTGTCTTATTACCGGATCAGTTTCGATGAAATATGGCGTGGCGCACTGGTGTGAAGCCATGGCGCTGGTGACTTTTGAGCTAAGCAATTTGAAATACTTGATAGCAGCGGGTGAAAGTATCATGGGAAAAGAATACCATCCCAATAGCGCAAAGCCAAGCTCTTACCACCAACCTATACGCGCACAATTCCATTACTATCCGTCGCTCAAGTCGTGGTATGCCCCCTGTAAAACGCGGTCAAAAGCCGCCGTGGCACAAAAATCTATTGAAATTCGTCTGATTTGGGCGTAGAAAGAGGAAAAAGGCAAAAAGGAATGCCCAGGCCTCCCCTTTCATGCCGAAAACGAGGTAAGAATCCGATCGTTTAGCATGGAATAATGCCGGGCTATACGCTCATGAATATCTGCCAAATTGCGGACAGTCAAAGCGGTTGACAGTATTTGTCTACCTTACAACACGCTTGCGTGTGTCCACATAGATAGGGCGGGATCGTCTGATAATACGTTAGGAGATGCTTTTCCGCCTCCCACATCTCATCAAACATCTGCTTTGTTCGATCAATGGTGAGGTTGGCCCGGCAAATCGGATCCATGAGGAGGGCCCAATAAGCAGCTTCCCTGCTTTTCCGCCGGACTGCCTCAACTGTGAGATCCTGCATGATTACGTTGGATTTGCAGAGCGCGGCGCATTGCACCGGCAGGTCTCCGATAAAGTGCGGATGAATGCCGTTTGAATCCGCGGAGCAGGGAACTTCTATGCAACATGGTTCGGGCAGGTTTGTTATAAAACCGCGATTCATGACGTTTCCGCTGAATACGATCGAATTGTTTGTCTGCTTTGCCTCCATAATGGCTGATGCCCATTCATGGGAACTAGCAAGCTCTAGACTATCGAGACTGTCCGCCTTTAATCCCATATCCTCAAACCAGGCGTGACGCCGGTCTTTGATTCCCATCGTTTTCTCCACGTGAGGGGCAAAAAGTTCTCTGTCTCCGTTCTGAAACCAAGGCACATATTCAGGAAAATGGCGGTCACTTTCGGTTGGATAATATCCAAAAGCCTTTACGATCTCCCCTCTGAATTGGTACGGATCACTGTTCTCAGACTGCTTCATTAGACGCTCGTGAATTTCCGGGAGGAGGCTTTTACCGTTATGCCTAAACTGCGTAAACCAAGTCATGTGATTGATTCCCGCGCATACAAAGCTGGTTTCCTCGAAAGGAACGTCCACAAGAGCTGCAAGCCGTTTAGCATTGCCCTGTACGCCGTGGCAAAGTCCGACCACAGGCCCTTGAGCTATTTCATCAAAAATCCACGTGAGGATGGCCATTGGATTTGTGTAATTCAATATCACCGCATTTGGAGCCAAGCGGTTGATATCTTCGATCATCGGCAGCATCGCGGCCGCTGACCTTAAGCCCCTGAAAACCGCCCCGGGGCCCATAGTATCGGCGACTGTCTGACGGACGCCGTATTTTGCGGGGATATTCATCTCAGATTCAAAGGGCTCGCCAAAATACGCGGGTCCGCCAATTGCCACCGAGAGAATAACAAAATCGGCATCCTTCAAAAGCTTTGTTCTGTCAATATCTGAAATTACGGTTGCCGGAATGTCGTTGCTTTCAGCAACGCGCCGTACGTATTTATGAACTGTTTTTAATTTGTCCGCATTGATATCACATAACGCTATGGTCGCATTTTGCAGCGGTTTTCTAGACAGGATGTCAACGGATATCCTGCTTCCAAAGAGGCTCCCCGCGCCGATAAATACTACTTTCATAGCTCACCCCCAAAGTATTCAGGCCTTATGTCCGGTTGAGATCGGTCTTCATTATCCGCCGATGCGGCCCGCCCACCGCTCTCTCCAATCCAAATACTTCTCCCGGAACGCCTTCCGCCTTTCCCGTCATGCCGTCGAGGATATTTCGATCTTCGTCGTCCAGAGAAAGCCCGAACGTCCGCAGGTTGTCATCCGCGTGGCGGGCGCTGGGTGCGCCGACGATAACCGCTCCTACCGACGCCTTTTCCAAAACGTACCTCATAGCCACATTAGGAATCGAAACCCCGTGTTTGTCGGCTATCTGCCTTGCGGCGCTGAGAAGTCCTTGGTACTCATCCCACCCACCGTATTCATCAATGATAAGCCGGTACTTTACCAATGAACGGTTTTTGAGTGCACCATTTTTAGGCGGTGAACCCAGATACTGGTGAGACAAAAAGCCCCCGGCAAGACTACCGTAGCACAGGAGCAGAATATTGTTTTCCCGGCACAGAGAGATCATGTCGTGCTCCGGCCTACGATCTAGAAGCGAGTATTGCACCTGATTACTCACAATGGGTACGCCGCCAGCGAGGATTTTTCTTAGGCGAGTTACGTCAAAATTAGTAACCCCCAGGTGGCGTATTTTCCCCTGCTTCTGCAAATCAGCAAGCCATCCGGCAGTCTGGACGTAACCGGGAACATCATAATCCCACCAGTGAAACTGTACGAGGTCGAGGCGCTCCGCGCCCAGCCGCCGTAGAGATCTATCTATAATTGTGCTCACGTAATTACGATCGATCTTACCTAAAATACTCCGGTCCGGGACGAATTTCGTATGAACCTGTAGCTCCCCGCCGCGGCCCGCGACTCTTTCTCTGAGACGCCCGATGAGATCTTCCACACCCGTATAGATATCGGCGCAGTCAAACGTGGTGAAACCTTTGCGTGCGAGCTCATCGAGATCGTTGATTACCCCTTCCACGTCCTGCGCCGAACTGCCGTGGCCTTCTGACAGCTGCCAGCCGCCGTTTATTATCCGGCAAATCGAGTAACTATCTGCAAGCTCCGTACGACCGGCTGCAGGCTCATTCATGAATCATTGCTCTTTCTTTGGGGAAGCGGGACCGCGGTGACCTCGCTATGATGAAAAGTTCGTTCTCCGGTCCGCGAAATGCGAAAAATTGCACCGCAGTTTGGATCTGGACACGCAACGTCGGTATCAGTTGTCATCCAATCGTTGTCGTCGGTCTTGCGTTGTTTTGCCGGCAACAGCGGCAGCAGCGCCGCGAGGGAGTACATCGAAAACGATTGCCCCTGGGGAAATGAAAGGTTCTCACCGCAAACTTCGAAATAATCGCCGATCTTGTGGTCGCACACTATGTTTTTGCTCGTGGCCGCCACCTCGACGCGTAGGTCATAAAGGACAAATGTGTCCGATCCCATGTGCCTCTCCAATAAAGTGTTGATGGATTCTAGATTCTGTCCAAGGGTTTCGTCAAGTTGATCCTGAGAGGCGCGGTTCCGGAACTCTCTCATTTTGTTGATATTGAGAAGGTTTCGTGCTATCGTGTGCTCGCTTGCAAAAACGATATTTAATTCTCGGAGGTACAGGAAATGAAAATGCGAAGGTGGTTTGGCGTCTTGTTGTTCCTCTGTCTATCTACGCTCTGCTTTGCTCCCTATGTGTTTAGCGGGGCCCAGGCGGAGCCGGCAGGAGAGGTGCAAAAAACCCTTATCGTGTCCATGGCCGGTGATGCGGATACTCTTGATCCCCACGTCACGGGTGCACGACGGGCTTACACCATCATGATGAATATATTCGACACGTTGGTTTTTCGCGATGTCGACGGCTCCTACAAACCCGGGTTGGCCACGGAGTGGTCAAATACCGCTGATGGTACCGTCTTTACGTTCAAGCTCAAGACGGGAGTGACGTTCCACGACGGTACCCCGTTCAATGCAGAGGCGGTGGTCTATAACTTGGACCGGATAGTCGATCCGGCCATCCAATCTCGATTTGCGGCCAACGCCATTGGCCCGTATAAATCATCCCGGGCACTCGATGATTACACCGTAGAGGTTGCCTACGAATCCCCCATTGCCCCGAGTGTGCTTCTGGACGCCCTGAGCCAGGCATACCTTGCCATGGTTTCTCCAACGGCGGCTGAAAAATACGGCGCAGATGACTTCGGCAGAAATCCCGTGGGAACCGGGCCGTTCGTATTCAAAGAGTGGACTGCTCAGAACGAGGTAACCCTCACCCGCAACGATGATTACGATTGGGCGAGCCCCGTATTCAACCATAGCGGTCCGGCGTATCTCGAGCAACTTACGTTTATTACCATCCCTGAGGCTTCGACTCGCTCCGCCACCCTCGAGACCGGCGAGTCCGATATTGCCCTGGAGCTTGGGGAAGAAGCCATCGAGCTTCTGGATGAAGATCCGGATTTTCAGATTGTCAAAGGCGAGGTACCCGGCTGTCCGGTCATCCTCTGGATGAATACCGAGCACCCGATTCTCTCGGACCTCAGGGTCAGGAAAGCGATCCTCCATTCCTTTGATCAAGATCTTCTTGCGCGCACCATTTTCCGCGGCCGGGTACTGCCGGTGAAGGGTCCTCTCGGACCGGGTACGTGGGCGTATAACCCCGGGGTTGAGCAAATGTATCCGTACGATCTCGATGCCGCTGCAAAGCTGCTGGACGAGGCCGGCTGGAAATTAAACTCCAGCACCGGTATAAGAGAGAAGGACGGGGAGCCCCTGGCTTTTGATGTCAACGATATCCAGGAAAAGAGGCGCATTGAGTTTTTCCAGGCGCAGATGCGCATGGTAGGAATGGATGTCGATGCGCGGGCTGTCACCAGTGACGTGCTGTATGCAATAACCCGGGAGGCCGATACATATAGCATGGCATCAACCTGGTGGGCCTACAGTGATCCCGACGTCTTGAGAGTTCTCTATCATTCCAGCAATGTCGGCACTGGATTTGCGATTTCACGTTACAAAGACCCCGAGCTCGATAAGATGCTTGAAGACGCCCTTGCGGAGCTCGACACGTCCAAGAGACTAAAGCGCTACTATGAGATCCAGGAGTTCATCATGGATATGGCGCTGACGGTGCCCGTTTATGCACGGCTCGTTCACGACGGCCTCAAGGCCAACATTACCGGTTATCGGAATGATCGAGGCCAATACCCCGTGCTTTTTGACGTGCAATTCGAGTAGCGGATCCGGCGGGCACCTCACCGAGCAATGAGCTCAAACGGAATCTGCTTTGAACCAGGCACAAAGAAGCGCTTGGATTTTCCCGTCGCCGAGACGATTACTGGAACGATTCACTCCCCGGTCACCATAATTTCCGGGGAGCGGCGCGGGAAGACACTTGTCCTGGCGGCGGCTTGCCATCCCGGCGAGTACAACGGGGTCATGGCCGCCATTCGCCTAGGCAAGGAGCTCTCACCCCAAGATCTGACGGGAACACTGATTATCATTCATGTCCAGAATGTCCCCGGGCTGCAGGCCAAGACCGGCCACAACTGTCCTCTGGACGGTATGAACCTAGGGCGCGCATATCCGGTCCCAGATGCAGCCGTTGAAGAGGCCGGTACAGTCTCTCACCAGGCCCGATCAATCACGCATCAAATTTGCGCGGCGCTTTTCGAGGAATTCATTAGCAAATGTGATGCCTTCATAGATCTGCACGGTGGAGAGCATTTTGAAACTCTCCCTCCAAACATCGAGTACCTCGTGACGGAGAGAGAAGATACTGATCGGAAAACACGCGCCCTCGCCGAGTCCTTTGGATACCAATTCCTCTGGAGGGTGCCGCATGGAACAATTCCGGAAATGCCAGGCTACCCCGGCAGGGGATCTGCGGTCTACGAGGCTAATATGCTTGGGATACCGGCGGTGCTTTGTGAAGTTGGGGGAGAGGGTAAGATTGAACCGGAATTGGTGGAGATGACGGTAGGCGGAGTTATGAACGCTATGAAGTACCTTGGCATGGTCACCGGGCATCCGGAGAGGAAGGAGATGCAGACCCTCGTCGGCGGTCACGTGTTGTTTGCCAATCGGGCCGGTATGTTTCTTTCCGGCGTAAAAGCAGGGCAAGAGGTAAAGAGGGAACAATACCTGGGTGAGCTGGTAAACTTTGAGGGAAACACCGTAGAAACCTTTTACGCGCCGACACACTCGCGCCTCACGAATGTGGTCACGATGGGAGTCGCCAACCCGGGTGATATGCTTTTTGTCATGGGGAACATTCAGGATGGAGCCGAGTAGAATGTCCGGGGATAATAGGAAAAAGCGGCACCTGACTGCTGTGTGGGAAGACCGGGAGATCCGGATACCCCTTGTTGAGCTGACCGGCGTCAAGGACGGACCGACCCTCTCCATAGTCGCCGGTGTCCACGGCTCGGAATATCCGGGCATTGAAGCGGCCATACGCATCGTAAACCAAATAGAACCCAACGAGTTGCGCGGGCGTTTGCGTGTCGTCCCCGTCATGAATATTCCGGCCTTTCTGAAAAGAACGGAAGCCGTGTGCCCAGAAGATGGCAAGAACCCCAACAGAGCATTTCCGGGAAACCCGGAGGGAAGCTACACGGATATCATGGCCAATCTGGTGTTCGAGCACGTGGTGAAGGGCTCCGATGCCGTCCTGAACGTACACGGGGGCGACATATTTGAAGCTCTCGTGCCGTACGCCGGTATGGGGAGATCCACCGGCGGCAAAACTGATAAAATGTGCCGGGAACTGGGACTTGCGTACGACCTGCCGTTCCTGGTGCGCTTTGCGGTGCCCCATGATTCCAGCACAGGGCTTGATCTCAACTCGGCGGTGCAGGCAAGCGGCATTCCATCGATTCTCGTCGAGGCCGGCGGCAACGGACTCCTCGACGAAAAAAACGTTCAGATCCATCTCCGAGGCTTCCGCAATTGTATGGCGTCTCTTGGTATGATCGATTGCGAATGCCCCCGGGAGCATAAAACTGTCGAGTGTATATCGGATTTTTGGCGCATACGGCAAACCGGGGTGTTTTATCCGTCGGTCACTCTCGGGCAGCGGGTCAGTCTCGGCCAGGATATAGGTGTTTTGAAAGACTGGTTCGGAGACGAAATCGAGATTGTCAAAGCCGAAAGAGACGCGTGGATAATCGCAATAGTCACTACGCCGGCAGCGGTCAAGAACGCAATCATCTATCAGGTGGCGTACGAGCAGGAGTGAAGCCCCTTGGACAAAATATTTGAAACCGTAAAGGCGCTCTGTGAACGACCTGGACCAGCGGGACGCGGCGGGGAGTACAATCGCTGGCTATTGAATCGGTGGCGGTCGTATTCCCCGGATTGGAAAATACTCGCTCCGGGTAATCTGGTCGCCAAGATCGGCGGAAGCGGCAAAAGGATTCTCCTCACAGCCCATTCTGATGAGATTGGTTTTGCCGTCAGAAGTATACATGAGGAGGGTTTTCTTGCGTTTGGTCCGTTGACGCCCGATCGGGACGGCAGACCGCAACGGGGAATGGGACTGCATGTGGCCGGACAGCCGGCCTGCGTGCTTGGTGAGAACGGGCAGGTGGACGGCGTTTTTGTCGCCGCGACAGGTCACGCGACCACTTACGAGCAGCGGACATCGAGGGAAATACGCTGGAGGGACTTTTGGGTTGACGTGGGGTGCTCGAGCCGCGCCGAGTGTGAGGCCCTGGGAATATATCCGGGTACACCGATTATCTGGAATCCGCCAACCCGGCGTTTAGGAGAACACCGCATCGTGGGCAAAGCGGCCGACGATCGCGCCGGCCTCGCGATCATTGAAATGGTCCTCGAGGAATTGGCCGGCGCTGATCCGGGTTGCGAGCTCTGGGTGGCGGCTACTGTCCTGGAGGAGATCAACGCCATCGGTTCGTGGGCGCTTGGGAATTGGGCATCCATGAGGGGGGAGCCATTCGACTTGGCTGTTGTGATCGATGTTGGATTGAGCTGCCATTGCCCGTCAGTATCGCAAGCCGATGTACCGCAGAAGCTCGGCTCGGGCCCGGTGCTCGTTGTGAAGGACAATTCGACACACTACGACATAGAGGGCATCAGAGGGTTGGAGGCCTGCGCCGCGAAATACGGGATAGCAACCGAGAGGGCCTCCTACGGCGTGGACGGATCGTACGCCTCCGATGGCTGCAGACTCATGGCATTCGGCATACCTTCTGTGCTGCTGGTTTTCCCCGCGGCTTTTACCCACAGTCCTTTTGAAATGATTGATGAGAGGGACCTGCTGTCCTTGGTTGATCTCATCCATCATTTTGTCATCGAACCGGACCGGTGGTATGATCCGCTTTCTGGCTAAGCGGCTGGCGGCGACCATTCCGGTCCTTTTGGGCGTGGTCACGGTGGTGTTTTTTGTGCTCCACCTCCTTCCCGGAGATCCCGCGGCAATTATGTTGGGATTTCACGTAACTGAAGAACGTGTCAAGGTGCTGCGGGAAGAGATGGGTCTTGATGACCCGCTATATGTTCAATACGGGCGGTTTATCTCCAAAATGATCCGGGGAGATTTAGGGCGCTCGATGTCGAAGCGACGACCGGTGGCCCAACTCATTCGCGATCAATTACCGGCCACAGTTTCTTTGGCTGTTGCTGGCCTTGGATGTGCGCTGGTTTTGGGCATCCTTCTGGGGGTGCTCGCAGCCACACACCAGGGCCGGTGGCTGGATACCGGCGGGATGATCGCGGCGCTCCTGGGCGTATCGGTGCCGAGCTTCTGGCTCGGCTTGATCCTGATTTTGTTTTTTTCCGTAAAGCTTAAGCTCATTCCAATTCTTGGGGGAGGGAGCGGCTTGGTGCGCCTTATTCTCCCCGCCATTGCTTTGGGGCTCCGTTCGGCGGCGATGATTGCACGTCTCGTCCGGTCGAGTCTTCTGGAAGTCCTCAGGCAGGAATATATCAGTACTGCACGGGCCAAGGGTCTCAGCGAAAGGGTGGTGATATACGGCCACGGGCTCAAGAACGCCCTTATACCGGTGGTTACCGTTGTCGGGCTGCAATTTGGTAGATTGCTGGCGGGCTCAGTGGTAATTGAGAATGTATTTGGCCGTGAGGGTATCGGGAGTCTTCTAGTTCACGCCATTCAGGTGCAGGATATCCCGGTTGTTCAGGGGGTCGTGCTGGTAACCGGATTGATATACATTTTGGTCAACGTTCTCGTGGACATGTCCTACGTGGTTCTCGATCCGAGGGTGAGACTGTGAGGAGAAAGCGTGGTGCCACGCGTGGCGGCCAGCGTGGCGGCCAGCGCGGCGGCCAGCGTGGCGCGGCCCATTTGGCCGGACCGGGTAGGTTAGTACTGGGGGAACTGGCCCGAAGCAGAAGTGCGATTGTAGGTGGAGCGATTATTCTGCTTTTTGTATGTCTTGCAGTGATCGCGCCCCTTGTCACACCTTACAATCCTGAGGAGATGGATCCGGAAAACGCACTGCAAACGCCGGGCCACGGGCACCTGATGGGCACGGATGATTTTGGGAGAGATATTGCCACGCGCGTGTTATTCGGAACCAGAATCTCGTTGACGGTGGGTATTGTTGCCGTGGGAATCGGAGGATCCATCGGGCTTATTGTTGGGTTGTTGGCGGGGTATTTTGGCGGTCCATTTGATTTCTTTGTGATGCGGTTGATAGATGTCATGCTCACGTTTCCCGGCATATTGCTGGCGCTTCTCATAATGACCGTCCTCGGCCCAAGTCTGACAAATGTAATGATTGCAGTGGGTATCTCCGACGTACCGGTGTACGTGCGCCTGGTTCGCGGCTCGGTGTTGTCGGCCAAAGAACATGGATATGTGGAAGCCGCGCGCGGCGTTGGGTGCAGTCGTACTTCGATAATGATTAAACACATTCTACCGAATGTGCTTGCTCCGTTCATCGTAGTAACCACCCTGGAGGTGGCAAACGCCATATTGCTCTCAGCCACTTTGAGTTTTTTAGGGATGGGAGCGCAGCCGCCAACACCGGAGTGGGGAGCCATGCTCAATGAAGGTCGCCGGTATATTCGTACCGGTTGGTGGATGATTACGTTCCCGGGTTTGGCGATCATGTTCTCCGTCCTGGGAATCAATCTGCTGGGTGACGGGCTGCGGGACGCACTGGATCCCAAACTCGCAGGATAGGTGCTATCCCGTCGCCACTCCCCGTAGATCCAAAGATTTCGAGTAATGACAGGCAACAAGACGTCCGGATTCCGCCCCAAGCAGAGAGGGGGATTCCTGGAGGCAATCGTCACGGGCGTACATGCACCGGGTGTGAAACGCACAGCCGGCCGGTGGTTTGGCGGGGCTCGGGACGTCACCTTTCAGCACAATCTCAGTGCCGCGGTATTCGGGCTCCGGAATGGGGATAGCCGAAATAAGGGCCTCGGTGTAGGGGTGAAGTGGATGGAGAAAAAGGTCGGGAGTCTTGGCAATCTCAACTATCCTGCCTAAGTACATCACAACAACGCGATGGCAGAGGTGCTTTACAACAGAAAGATCGTGTGAAATGAAGATATATGCAAGTGAGAATTGATCTTGTAAATCCTCCAACAGCCTGAGTATTTGCGCCCGTATGGAGACGTCGAGAGATGATACCGGCTCGTCGGCGATTATCAACGACGGCTTGAGGGCCAGGGCTCTCGCAATGGCAATGCGTTGTCGTTGGCCGCCGGAAAAGGAATGGGGGTATCGGTTATATTGCCCGCGATTCAGGCCCACCGCTTCAAGCAGGGCAACAACCCGCGCCTCTATGTCCCTTGGCGTTCCAACACGGTGTATTTTTAAAGGTTCGGCGATAATCGATCCGACATTCAGACGTGGATTCATATAGGAATATGGATCTTGATACACGATCTGCAATTCCTGGCGCAAGCTTTTCAAGACTGCTCTTCCCGCGCCGGCCACGTCGACGACGATATGGTCGGTGCCGACGGGCGCCAGCTTCCTGCTTCTGAGTAAGACCGAACCTCTCGTCGGCTCGATGAGTCTGAGTATTACTCTTGCCGCCGTGCTTTTGCCGCAGCCGCTTTCGCCAACCAGACCGAGAATCTCATCATTGCCCACAGTTAATGATATGCCGTCAACGGCTCTCACCACGCTTCGTTTCCTCCCAAACAGGCCGTCACTAATAGGGAAGTGCTTATGCAGGTCTTTTATCTCGAGTAGAATATCCGTGGAATCCATCATTATCCGACTCGATCCGTTCCAGTCACCGGTTTCCAGCAGGCGACTATGTGATTATCACCAACGGTCTCAGACGGTGGCTGGCGGTTTTTGCAGCGGTCATCCGCAAACGAGCAACGTTCGGCAAATACGCATCCTTTAGGACGGATGCCGTATTCCGGCACCGTACCGGGAATTGGAGTGAGGCCCGACCTTCCTTTGCTGAGCAAACTCGGAGTCGAGCGGAGGAGCCCGACAGTATACGGGTGCCGCGCGTCGTGGAAAATTTCTCCCACCGGTGCTTTTTCCATGAGCTTGCCAAGATACATCACCGCTACGCGATCGGCCATTTTAGCTATAACACCTAGATCGTGGGTGATAAAAACGATTGACATATTGAACTCGTGGCGCAGGCGATTCATCAGCGCCAAAACTTGCGCTTGAATTGTAACGTCCAAAGACGTTGTCGGCTCGTCGGCGATAAGAATAGCGGGATCACACGAAAGCGCCATGGCGATCATTACCCGTTGCCGCATGCCCCCCGAGAGCTGGTGGGGAAAACTTGCCAAGTGTCTTCGGGCGTCTGCTATCCCCACTTCAGACAGCATTTGAGCCGCCACGCGACGCGCCGCCTTTCTGTCCACTTCCTGGTGGAGAAGGATAGCCTCAGTTATTTGCCGGCCAATGGTAAAAACCGGGTTGAGAGAAGTCATCGGCTCCTGGAAAATCATGGCGATGTCATTGCCGCGGATTGACCGCATCTGCCTTCCCTTTGGATTGAGCTTTGCTAAATCAGTGGGGCTTCCACTGTTGCCGTAGAGTATTTCACCGCCTACGATTTTGCCGGAAGAAGAGGGCACGAGACCCATTATCGAGAGGGCCGTTACGGACTTCCCGCTGCCGCTTTCACCCACGATTCCCAGAGTCTGATTAGTCTCTAGAGCGAGATCTACACCGTCCACGGCCCTAATCGTATGAACTCTGGTAAAAAAATGCGTCTTCAATCCGTTGATCTGCAGAATCTGCACGTGGTCTCTCCTGAGCGGTCCCTGCATTATCAGAGCTCCGCGCCATGCAATCTGTCAATAGATGTGAGGCGCACTTTGGCAATTACAGGGAAATGCGACAAAAAGCAAGGTATGCTCACGAAATTCTCTGGTACTCATATATGCAGCGCCCGTGTTCGTTGGTACCATTCATTGAGAGAGAGCCATCTGCCAGAAGGCCAATGTATCTTGGTTTTGCCCTACATATTTCAATAACTCTTTTTAAGAATGGCGGGGTATATTCCAAAAGATCTGTTTTATCTATGATTTTAACAGAACGTACTGACATTTTGATGGGGTAGCCATTACCTGCGGATTCGATGAACAGACTACTAGGATATACAGACGCATCCATTCCTTCCGTTTTGGATTCTATTGTGGTGAAAATCGCTTCATTTACCGAGTTGTGAATTATCGCATTGTTCTCAGCAATCATTAGTACTTTAAGGGAGCAATTCCCGAAATAGCGTGCACAGAGAAATATAGCAGTGTATTTGTCGTTGGCAAATCGACCCCAACACCAATCATTAATCACGTTATAGATCTGTAATTTTCGCGGTAACCCGACTTTCCAATAATTGTGATCGTGATAGCCTATTCCATTCCGCAGCTGATGCTCCTCACCATCAACTGTGATACTGCCCGTCACGAAAGCTCTCGGCAATGGTATAAACCAAAAAAATTCCGCGGTTTTTTTTCTCTTTTTTGCGGACATATTTTCGGCGATAGGACGATAAGGATCCAAGTTTGCGGCGAAATGTAAATCCGCGTGGCATCCATCCAGATGAAACGACACGTGATAGGTATAGTCGCGGTCCTCATTTATCAACACCGCGGAAAATGCGTTGCCAAGCGCCACTTCACATGTGGCCGGTGACGCTGAGAAGTCACATAAGCGATATCGTTTCGTATAATACGTATTATAGTCTCCCAGTTGAAGCGAAAAGAATAATTGTGGGACTACTCTCTTACTTGTAGGATCCGTGCCCAAACGGGCACACACTCTAAGGGCCAAATTTATTTCATTTTCAATGACATCGAAATACCACCATTCGTGGTTCCCCGATTCCAATTCTGTCAAATGACATGCATCATCGCGATGCAATTCTGATAAAGTCGTTTCGCTGTCTTGGTCCGGCTTTTGCATATACACATCCTAAAAAGTTACATTCATATAGAGATCTGATTACGCGACTGAAAATTTACTGGATAAGAAAACCTATACTGATTTTAACGCAACAATTGTTATATCATCTTTTATGATGCTGCCCTCAACAAACTCATTGACTTCGCCGAGTATTTTTGCAGGTAGCTGATCCACTCGCGTTTCTGCAAAGGCGGATACGCTCGATAGGAGACGGTCAAAACCGAATAACTCGCGGCGGTCGTTCATGGCTTCGACCACGCCATCGCTGCAAAAAACAACGACATCTCCTATTTCGAGAGATACCGATATTTCACGATAGCGACCCATTGTTGTTATTCCCATTGGGAATCCACTAATCTCGGCGAAGCGGCAATCGGCCGTCTTGCGATTATAGATCACCGGATTCACCATTGCGGCGTTGGAGATCACTAGTCGTTTGCTCTTCTTGTCCAGAAGTGCAAACAAAAGTGCGGAGCTCATCTTGCTCGGTTTTGCGCGAGGAATGATGAGCCTATTAATATTATCAATGAGCATTGATGCGGATACGCTACGCCTTATTTCCGCATCGATCACCCCGGATATCACGGCCATGAACATCGCCGCGGATATTCCCTTGCCGGACACGTCTCCCACCACGATGCCGAGTTTTTCATCTACATCGAAATAGTTATAAAAATCTCCGCCCACTTCGTCCGCAGGAATCGACATACCGACGATGCGAAAACCATCAATGACCGGGCTATCTTGGGGCAATAGCCCGAGTTGTATAGTTCGCGCTACCTCCAATTCTTGCCTAATGCGCTCGCGCCTCGAGAGTTCCTCGACTAGCCTCGCATTTTCAATGGAAACGGCAATCTGCCCAGCCAAGGTGTCGAGAAGGCTTTCATCGCTCCGATTGATGTTTTTCTTTGAGCGTAAATTGTCAACTCCTAATATCCCGAGTACTTTGGTTTTTGCAGTCAACGGAACTACCAAAAATGAGCTCGATCTCCAGATCGTGAGGATATCATCAGCTGCAGTCGTAGCACTCGGATCAACATGGCTCACCAATAACGATTTCCCAGACACTAGTACCTGGGATAGGGGATCGGCATTCTGCTGTACTTGTATTTGCAGGTTCTCCACATATTTGGTCATCTGAGGCGTGTCTCCGATCAGTCGGCCCCGACTCAGCACGTTCGCTTCTTCGTCGTACAGCATAATCATTGCTCTGTCATAGCCTATGTCGTTGACCACAATATTCAGGACTGTCTCGATGAGTTTGCCTAGATCCAGTATTGAAGTAATCGCTCCGCCAATCCTGTGCAAACTGGCAAGATCGTTGACCTTACGCGTGATGGTCTCGTACGCACGCGCATTTTCTATTGATATGGCGGCCTGCGAGGCAAAAACACTCAATAGTTGGGCATCATCTGGTGTAAACAGTGAACTGGCAAGGGGGTTGTCGACATAGCAGACACCATTAATTTGATCTCGATATTTTATAGGCACACAGACAATAGACTTGAGCTTGAAACTAATAACGCTATCGTATTGCGAGTATTCACCGTCTTTCTCTGCGTCCGTAGTTATTATCGTTTCACCATTTTGGAACACGTTTTGGATGATATTACTGCTAAATTGGAACTTCTCAGATTTGATCTCCGCGTGGTCAATATTGCGGGCGGCCTTCATTTCCAATTCTCCGGTCTGTCTGTTTACGATCAGTAGATACCCTCTCTGCGCGCCGGTTACCTCTAAAATGGTGTCCATTATGTTTTCAAGGAGCAGATCAAGATCGAGGATGGAGCTTATACGCTGCGTTACGCTGATAATGGATGTAAGTTTTCTCTTATCAAGAATCCGTTCAATCTGCGTGTCGGTTTTTTCGGTAATTCCTAATGAGTCCGCAACTTTATTTGCATAGTCCTCCGATCCGATATCTCTAAACAGGCTGTAGGCTTCCTGCAAAGCAGCTTGCGCTTCCTTTGCTTTAGCAATTTCACGAAGCCAGATACCGAAACTATAGTAGGACTTCGCCAGATTGTATTTCCTTTCTATTTTCTTATGGTGGTTTATAGAGGCCACAAAACATTTTTCGGCGCGGCTATCTTTTCCGGTGTTTGCCCAGAACCGCGCCCGTACGTTGTTTGTAGTACCCTAATGCACCGGCCAACGCTTTGTTTTTTTATTCGCACGTTTAACAGTTCTTCTCGCCTGTACCAATTCACGCCGCCTTACTTGCCTCTGCTTTTGGCCGTCTGAATCTAGTTTGCGAATGTAGGCATCCGCCAGCAGCGGATATAGCTCTGATGTTACCGCTTGCAGAAAACTATGCTCTTTGTCGAGGATTTCTGCGTCCCGCAAATACCGCAATGCGGTTTCCGGTTCATCAAGATTCAGGTAAACGGCACCCAATCGAATGTTTGCCACACAGCTGATATATGGCAAATCGAATTTTTTGCTTAATTCAACGGCATGTTTTCCGCATGTTTCAGCTTCACGATAGTTGCCGGTTTCATTGTAGTACTGAGAAAGCATCGTTTTATTGTAAGCCATGCCAAAATGATCGCCGATTTTCTCGCTCAATTCTCCGTGCTGTCGCGTATATTTAATACTCATAGTGTAATTCGATTTATGAGTGTAATTTTCGGAAACCCCGATCAAGCTCATTCCCATTTCCCAGGCATCGCCGATTTTTTCAAAGCGATTCAGACAGTCCAGGAAATATTCAAGGCTAGGTGTGCCACGAGCTGAAAACTTATTACAATATCCCATCCACTGAAGAGACTGTGCTATTCCCCACTCGTCACCCAACTCTTGGCGCATCTGCAAAGCCGCCTCATGGTACCTAACAGCCCTCTTAAATAGTGGAATGGCCATACAGACACTTGCGTATCCTCCGATTCCCAATCCCAGTTCCTTCGATCGTCCAATCCTCGCTTCAGCGACATTCAAAATGCGCAAAGCACTTCTCATAAACTTCAATGTGTCGCTCAGGATATACATCCATCCCAGTGTCAGGTGCAACCAGATTATCTGTACGGTTTTTTCTACTCGATCTACTTTTCTCCTGTTTTGGTATAAGCTCGGAAAGAGGGAATGAAAGACGTGAATAATCAATTCTTTTGCCAAACCCGCCATGGCGCCTGCCTTTGATAAAACCAGCCTCTCGCCCAGCAGGTTTAATCCTCTTTGTCCCGCTATTTCACAATGAAGCCGATCCCCCTTTTTAAAAAAGGCCGTTGAAATTTGCCGGTACATAAGGGCCTTTTCAATCTTGTTGTTGATCGCAGGCATTTCCGCCTCTATCAGTGCTATGGCGTCATCATTCCTGCCGATGGTGAGATAAACCTCGGCCAATCCTCCAACTATTTTTTTCCATTTAGAACTGCCCTTTTGCCCTTTTTTTTCAAACAATACTTTGGCGACCAGCGAATACTTGATAGCTTCTTCATTGGCATAGCTTTCTTTGGCCAGCTTGGCGGAAGGAACCGCGTATTCCAACGCCTTTGCGTCATCACCGCTCTCCATAAAATGGTGTGACAGCTCAAACACAACTTCTTGGGTCTGCAAGGTTTCGGTTCTCTCAATTACGCAGGCTATTTCGTGATGCAAATCCCTTCTATCGGCAGGTGGGATCTTTTGGTAGAATGCATCTCTAATTCTGTCATGAACGAATAAAATTCGTCCTTTCTCCGCAAAGCTCTCTTCTATCAGCTGAAGCTCAATCGCCCTATCTACAATGGCAACCACTTCTTCATCGCGATCTCTATACAACCGGAAAAGCAATTTCAATTCAAACTTTCTTCCGATAACCGCGCCATACGAAAGAAGCAAAGTTTCTTCATCAGTCAACAGCTCAATTCTGCGAAGCACAATATCCAAAATAGTGGGAGATATTTCAAATCCTTGTAAATTTTGCCAGTCGACAAGCCAACGTTTATCCTTGCGATATATAATATTCTCGTCCACCAGCTGCCTTATTATTTCGATTGTGAAAAATGGATTACCGTGACTCTTTTGCAAAATGTAGGAGGCCAAATCTTTCAAGTTATTTACGTTGTCAGAAAACATCTCCCCGATGAATGAGAACATGCGTGTGGCATCAAACGAGTCAAGATGAATCTCCGCTATTCCCCGTCCACGCTCCTTGGCTTCTCTTGTTATTCTGCTCACACTGTGCTCTGGACCGACTTCATTGTCTCTGTATGTGCCGACAATAAACAGCGAGGATTTATCAATATCTTGTAGTACCTGTTCGAGCAGAGCCATGCTGCCCTCGTCTGCCCATTGCAAATCATCGAGAAGAAAAACAAGCGGATTTTCCTGGGCCAACCGGCAAAACATTCGGGAACAGACCATGAGAAATCTCCGATTCTCCCGATCCGGCTCTAGAGATACCAGTGGGTGAACCTCACCCAGAATATCCGTCATCATAGGATTGAGCTTAATAAGAATTGCTCCCAATTCCCCGACTGCTTCACAAACTTTTCCCGCTATGACGCGTCTGCGATCAACACTCTGTTTATGAAATGCTTCAACGAACTCGTCTAGAATTTCTCGAAACGGCTGGTACGGAATCTTGTTCTCCTGCGCAAAACATTTTCCGGACAGGAAGGTCCCGTCGCTACTCACTACATAATTTCTAAACTCTTCAACAAGCCTCGTTTTGCCTTTTCCGGCTTCTCCACTAATAAAGCAAATACCACCTGCTTTGGACTGAGCGGCAGCATAGCAGCTCTTCAAATTGTCCAGCTCTTCATCCCGTCCTATGAGACCCGTTCTGAAGGAAAGTCTGGCAGACATGTCTTCCTTTCCCAAATCGAAAGAATGTTCACCTTTTTGGAATTTTTCCAGATCGGCCAATAGGCCCTTGGCACTCTGATATCTCTCTGACGGCTCCTTGCATATCAGTTTCATAGCAATTTTTTCAACTTGACTGGGTACGTCTTGACGTAGAAGGCTTATCGGTTCCGGTGATTTTGCTATTTGTTGATGTAATATGCTGCCAATATCCTTACCCTTGAAGGGGAGCTCTCCCGCAATTAATTCGTAAAATATCATGCCCATTGAGTATAGATCACTTCTCTCATCAACCGGGCGGTTGAGCATGCCGCACTGTTCCGGGGGCATATAGCAAAAAGTGCCTATAACTTGTTTATCCTCAATCTTCTGCAATTCTCTGAGTTCCGCCAGCCCAAAGTCCACTATTTTGGGAGTAACTCTTGAATCAGTGCCTTCTTCTTCAGAGATCATAATATTGGCAGGTTTTAGATCTCGATGAATCACGCCCTTTTTATGCACGTAATCCAGCGCATTGCTGACGTTAGTCATAATTTTCAGGATTAGAGCCGACGCATAAACTGCTACTTGCTGCCGGCGCAGACTGCATTTTGGAATTGGCAGCCATGTTTTGCGCCCAATAGGCTGTTTTC